>DBDH01000051.1 GCA_002293455.1 Treponema sp. UBA937 | reverse complement strand
TCCTCGAAAAGATCGGAAAACCTCTTGTCGAAAATGATTTCATCCCGATTGATTTTGCATACTACGTGGTATGACGCATAGGGTTTGAGTTGTCTGCGGCGATTACACCTGTTCAGGCGGTTATGTCTATTCTTCATACGAATGGTATGGCATTGCTATGGTTTTTGCTTTGGTTTTTACAGAAAAAATATTACACAGAGGAAGAAATCTTTTTTAATGCAAATGGTATTGTCGTTACACAGAGGAAGAATATTTATGCACTGCACAGAGGAAGAATTTACACAAAAAAGGAATGAATACAACACAGAGGAGAAGTATTCTTATATGCTTACACAGAGGACAAATTGCTGCACAGAGGAGCATCATCAATTCATTTTATAAAAAACAATCTTATCGAATGCCAAAGACGTTTGAAGATGTTCCCTTCTACAACGGCTTCCTTTGTGACCATCGGAACCCGTTTTAATTCTCCCTGACTGTCATAAAAAACGATGTTTCCAACAACAGAACCCGCAGGAAGCGGCGCGATTACAGGCTCATCAATGTTGATTACCCAATGCAGAGGTTCCGCGCGGTTTGTCCGGGCGGTAAAATCCATCGAACCCAGAGGAACAATTTCCGCGCTGTTTTCGGCGGCTTTCCACACAGGAATTGCCGGGAATGAATCCAGTCTGGGAGAAACCGTTTTGTAATTTTCAAAAGCCCAGGACAAGAGGAGCTTTCCGTCTTCGGCCCGCATCTGTTCCGCCGCTCTGGAGGAAATCGTTCCGGGAAAGCCGAGCAGAACCGCAATATAACGTGTCCCGTTTTGTTCGGCGGTAAGAGCAATATTGTATCCCGATTCTTCAATAAAGCCGGTTTTAAGGCCATCTACGCCTAGACTTCCCAAAAGATTATTTTTATTGGGCTGACGAATTTCATCAATGATGCCTTTCCAATCCGCGGGATAATTTCTTGCCTTAGGATAGGTAAACTCTCCAACCGAATGAAGTTCTTCCATCACTTCGGGATGAAAATTGATATAAGCCCGGCAGAATTGCGCATATTCCATGGCGGTGGTTATGTTGTGTTCCGATATGCCCGACGGTTCAACGAAGCGGGTTTGTGTTAAACCGAGCGTACGGGCTTCGCGGTTCATGTCATCAGCAAAAGATTCAACGCCGCCCGACGCGTAGGATGCCACGGCAACAGCGGCGTCGTTGCCGGAAGATACGGCGAGTCCCAGAAGCAGTTCCCGAAGCGTAACAATCTGCTTATCGGCCAGAAACATCAAACTGGAACGCGGCGGCTGATTGACCGCCCAGCTCTCAGGCGGCAGCTCTACCGGTTCGTCGAGGAAAATTTCTCCTCTGTGTACTTTCTGCAAAGCCAGATGAATAGTCATCAATTTTGTAAGGGACGCGGGAGGAATCTCCTCATCAGCATTTTTCGCGTAAAGAACTTCTCCGGTAACCGCGTCCAACAGAACCGCGGCTTTGCAGCGAATTTCGGGAACCTCTTCAAATTGGGCAAAGATACTCCCTGCCACAAAAAAAGAGAAAAGAAAAAAGATACTTCGAGTTATAACCCGGGACAACAACAAACACAACTCCAAATAATAATGAGCAAAGAGCGGGTAACTAAAGAACACAGAGGAGTGAAAAAAGAACGCTGACTTTTCTCATTCCTCTTTTCTAACCGCTCATTTCTCTTTTGTTAAAAATCGGCCTGACCCACGGCTCTGGGGTAGGGAATAACATCCCTGATATTGGTCATTCCGGTTACATAGAGGATGAGCCGTTCAAAGCCGAGTCCAAAGCCCGAATGAGGAACCGTGCCGAAGCGGCGCAGATCCATGTACCACCAATAATCTTTGGGATTCATCCCCAGTTCTTTGATTCGCTGTTCGAGGACATCATAGCGTTCTTCGCGTTCGGAACCGCCGATAATTTCGCCGAGACGCGGAACAAGCACATCCATGGCGCGGACGGTTTTCCCATCATCATTTTGCTTCATATAAAAGGCTTTTATTTCCTTTGGATAATCCGTCACGATGACAGGGCCCCCGATCACTTTTTCCGTGAGGAACTTTTCATGCTCGCTCTGGAGGTCGCAGCCCCAGAAAGGCTTGAACTCAAAGGCGTCCTTATTTTTTTCAAGTTCCTTCACCGCGTCGGTGTAAGTAAGATGCACAAACTTCGACTTTACAAGACTTTCAAGCGTTTCGATAATTCCCTTTTGAACATGGGCTTCAAAGAAATTGAGATCCTCCGCGCTTTCTTTCAGCACCTTTTCAAATAAGAACTTGAGAAAGTCTTCCGCCAGATCCATATTATCTTCCAGATGATAAAAAGCCGCTTCCGGTTCTATCATCCAGAATTCGGCGAGATGCCGTGTTGTGTTGGAGTTTTCCGCCCGGAAAGTCGGCCCGAATGTATACACCCGCGAAAGGGCCGTTGCGTATGTTTCAGCTTCGAGCTGGCCCGATACGGTGAGAAAACTCGGCTTGCCGAAAAAATCCTTTGTGTAGTCAACAGGCTTTCCCGATTTTGAAAGAGCTTCCATATCCAAGGTAGTCACCTGAAACATCGATCCCGCCCCTTCGGCATCGCTTGTTGTGATTATCGGCGCGTGTACATAATGAAAGCCGTTCTTCTGGAAGAACTCATGCACTCCAAAGGCGAGTTTGTTTCCTACCCTTGCGACCGCGCCGAACGTATTTGTCCTTGCCCGGAGGTGGGCAATTTCCCGAAGGAACTCAAAAGAGTGGCGTTTTTTCTGCAAAGGATACACGTCCACAGGAGCTTCGCCAATGACGGTAATCTCGTTGGCCGCTACTTCCACGGCTTGACCGGAAGCGGGAGAAGGGACGAGTTTCCCCTTTATTTCCACGGATGCGCCGGTGGAGACCTTATTAAGTTCGTTCTCGATATCCGCCTTCAAACCGGATTCTCTGTCAAAGGTACACTGAATATTATGAAAGCAGGATCCGTCATTTACATCGATAAAAACGAGATTCTTCAAATCCCTTTTTGTTCTCACCCAACCCCGGACACAAACTTCCTGGGATTCCGCGCGCAGCCTAAGCATGTCCTTAATAAGTGTCATCTTCATAATAAGTCACTATACATTTTTTAGCATGAAAAAGGAAGCGCTTTTTATGTAATCCGGAATAAATGAGGCTGTTGCCAAACTCCAGCTTTTGTAACAAGTTCATAAATATAACATTTGCGATTAAGGCCTGGCAACAATCAATCAAAAAATTGTTGGATAATATTTTATATGATATTCCTTGACATATTTCACATAACGCCTATATCATTATGATATGAGAGATCAGGATTGGGCAATTATTTCAAAGCTCCACAGCGTGAAAAATATAACGAAGACCGCGGATTTAATGTTCATGACTCAGCCTACTCTGACAAAGCGCATTCAGCAGATTGAGGAAGAGCTGGGGATAGTGCTTGTCAGCAGAAGCTCCACGGGGGTTGTTTTTACCTCCGAGGGAGAGTACATGGCGCAAAAAGCCAAGGAGATATTACATCTATTTGATGACGTAGCCAAAAATCTTGAACGGATCAACAATGGGGAGGAAGGCACCCTGAAACTGGGAGTGTCCGATTCCTTCTGCCGTTTCAGTATGCCTCATCTGATAAAAGAATACAACAAGATGCACAAGGATATCCGCTTTGATATTATAGCCGCCCGGAGCCATGAAGTATTACGAATGGTTGAAAACCACGATGTGGATGCCGGTTTTGTCAGGGGAGAATGCGAAAGCAGTCTTGAGCAAATTGTTGTTTCTACCGATCAGCTCCATATCGTCTCCAGAGATCCGCTTTCGCTGTCGGACCTGCCCCAGCTTCCGCAGATTGATTTTATAAAAGATCCCTCAATAGCGAGAGAAATAGAACGATGGTGGGGCGGATATTTCAACACTTCTCCGTCGGTCTTTATGCGGTTAAATTATGCGGACACCTGTCTTGCAATGATTTTGGAGGGGCTTGGTTACGGCATATTCCCGGATATTGGCTACACAAAGGGAGAAAAAAACCTGTTTACTATTCCGCTGGAACACAAGGATGGGGCAAAGTTTGTCCATCAGACCAAGCTCGTGTATCATCATGAAAGCATGGATAATGCCATAATAAAAGATTTTGTACGTTTTATAAAGGCAGGATGATACCGTAGGTTAATCCTAATTGAACATCGGCATTGTCTATGGAGACTATTGCATAAACATTCAGAACATGTCACAATAATGAATATTTATGCGGAGGATATATGAAGAACACCAAAGAATACATGGAAAAAATTTCAGAAAACAATCATATAGATCTGGAATTATACAGTAAGTATAATGTCAAACGGGGACTCAGGAATGCCGACGGTACCGGTGTTTTGGTCGGCCTAACCAGGGTAGGCGATGTACATGGGTACATCATTGATGAAGGTGAAAAGATTGCGGTACCGGGAAAACTGTATTACCGTGGGATTGATGTGGAAGATCTTGCAGCCGCCGCGGAAGAAGAACACCGTTTTGGTTTTGAAGAAACGATATACCTGCTCATGTTCGGAACCTTGCCCACAACAGAAGAGTTGGAAAAATTCTGCCAAATTTTGGCGGAAAACAGATACCTGCCCGATCAATTTGTGGAAGACAATATCCAAAAGGCTCCGTCTAAAGATATTATGAACAAGCTCGCGGCCTCCGTGCTGACGCTCTATTCTTATGACAATGATCCCGATAACATGGCTCCGGAAAATGTGCTCCGTCAATGCATTTCCCTTATCGCCCAGTTTCCTTCGATCATCGCCTATGCCTACATGGCAAAAAAGCATTATCACGACGAGGAAAGCTTAATCATCCACCTTCCCAAAAACGGATGTCATACTGCCGAGACAATTCTTTCCCTTATCCGGCCCGATCAGAAATATTCGAGGCTGGAAGCGGAAATCCTCGATCTGGCCCTGGTTCTGCAAGCTGAACACGGAGGCGGAAATAATTCAACCTACGCGGTTCACCTCATTTCATCGACCGACACGGATACCTATTCCGCCATTGCCGCGGCAGTCGGTTCCCTGAAAGGGGCAAAGCACGGCGGCGCCAACGCGAAAGTTATGAGCATGATGGAAGACATCAAGCAGGGTGTCAAAAAATGGGATGATGAAGGGGAAGTGGCGGATTATCTTACCAAGATTCTAAAAGGCGAGGCTTTTGACGGTTCCGGTCTGATTTACGGACAGGGCCACGCGGTGTATACCATTTCCGATCCCAGAGTAAAACTGCTTCGGGATAAGGCCGCTGTACTGGCATCGGAAAAAGAATTGACCAACGAATTCGATCTGTACAATCTGATTGCGCGGCTCACTCCGGAGGTTTTCAAAAAAGTGAAGGGCTCCGACAAGGAAATCTGCACAAACGTAGACTTTTATACCGGATTTATATACCGCATGATGGGCATCCCCGACGAACTCTTTACTCCTCTTTTCGCCGTAAGCCGCGTAGCCGGATGGTGTGCTCACCGCATGGAAGAAGTTATCGCGGGCGGAAAAATCATCCGCCCCGCGTATAAATGCGTCCAGCACAGGCTTCCCTATATTCCGATAGATAAACGCTGACAAAACGGTTAAACCTCTTGCAATATCGGACCCGGTCTTGCAAGAGGCCCGCCCGCGTTCCTTACTTCTTCACAAAACGCAGAACATTCCACGACGCGGCGGGAAGACGCGTTTGGAATTTCGTTCCGTCAAGCCGTCCGCCGCTTTGCGCTTCCGGATAAACTTTTTCGCCCGCCGCCGAATTTACGGCTTTCAGATCTTTGTTATGTATCGTTACATGTTCCGCGAGTTTGTAATCCTCAAATCCGCAGAGATCCGCTTCAAGCTCCATGTCCTCGTTGAGGTTCCGGTTCACGGCGAAGATCGTAACTTCATCGTTTTCTTCATTATGCACAGCCACGGTTTCAAGATAGGGAACATCGGTGTATTCAAGCGAATCATACGTATCGCAGCTGACAGGACAGCGGAGAACGGTACCGCGCCCGTATTGAGAAGCGTGCATAAACGGATAGAAAATTGACTGCCGCCAGGCTTTTCCGTTCGGCTCCGTCATAATCGGCGCGATTACGTTCACAAGCTGGGCAAGGCAGGCAATCTTAACCCTGTCCGCGTTTTTAAGCAGCGTGATAAGCATCGTTCCAACCGCAAGAGCGTCTTCCATTGTGTAAATATCTTCAAGCCGCGGCGGCGATTCTATCCACTTTTCAATTTCTTCATCTTGATTCCTGCTGTGAAACCACACGTTCCATTCATCAAAAGAAAGGTTAATCTGTTTCTTGCTGTGCTGTTTTGCTTTTACATAATCACAGATGCTTGTAACCGTTTTGATAAAATTATCCATTTCAAGGCTGCGCGCAAGGAAATTAGGCGTATCATTTTCGTGGTTGGCAAAATAAATATGAAGCGAAAGATAATCCACATGTTCGTAAGTATGATCGAGTACGGTTTCTTCCCATTTACCGAACGTGGGCATTCGCATATAAGAGCTTCCGCAGGCGACAAGTTCAATCGAAGGATCCGTCCACTTCATCACCTTGGCGGTCTCGGCGGCGACGCGGCCGTATTCGTCAGCTGTTTTGTGGCCGATTTGCCAGGGACCGTCCATTTCGTTTCCAAGGCACCAGAGTTTAAAGTTATGCGGATGTTCTACCCCGTGGCTCCGGCGAAGATCGCTCCAATAAGTCCCCTTGGGGAAATTACAATATTCCAGAAAATTACGCGCCTCGTCCGGCCCGCGCGTTCCAAGGTTTAACGCCATCATTACGTCCGTTTCCGCCTTTTTCGCCCATTCGGCAAATTCGTTTGTGCCGATTTTGTTGGGTTCAAGCGTCATCCAGGCAAGATCCATTTTTACGGGCCGCTTGTCCAGAGGACCGACCCCGTCTTCCCAGTTGTAGCCGGATACAAAATTGCCGCCCGGATAGCGGACAAATGGAACGTTCATTTCCTTTACCAGTTTGATGACATCTTTTCTAAACCCAAGCTCGTCGGCTTCGGGATGATTTGGCTCGTAAATGCCGCGGTACACGGCGCGTCCAAGATGCTCAATAAATGAGCCGTAAATACGCTTATCAACTTCACCGATAGAAAATTCTTTGTGAAGCGTAAGTTTTGCTTTCATAAAATAGATACTCCTTTGCGTTATACGCATATATCTGAAGCAGCTTCTTTAAATTTGAAACTTTGAGGAAGCTGTATCACTCCATAAATCGCCCTTTGGGTGGGGGCAATAACTTTTTTTTGGACGCGCCCGGAACAAAACAAAACAGCCGCAATGAGCACAGAGGACAGCCTGTTTTAAAGCCTCGCACCCGCCGCACACCGCAAGCCTTTCTTTATACAGCCCCTCATCCGCGGCAAGAGACGGAGAAATAGGCATTTCAGCGGCTATGGCCGCGATTTTTTCCGGGTTAAGATCAATTTCCGAACCGCAGCGCGGACAAGGCGGAGCGTTATCCGCGCCGCCGGCATCTAAACTCACGCAAGTTCCAGGGTTACCACCGATTTAGGCGGCAGCGTTACCTTTATCCTTCCGTTTCCGTCAGACGATGCCCCGGAAAAATCCTTCATCGTTACCTTTTCGCTGTTGTCAAAGGTGTTATGATCCGTCATGTTTTCCGAGGTGACAATCTTGCCGCTCAAAATCTTACATGATACGCCGCGGAGTTCAAGGCAAAGCTGCCGTTCATTTTTAGGATCGATGTTGGTCAGCGATACGTGAATCCTGCGGTTTTCATCTTCGGACGCGCTTGCGGTAACAAGCGGAATCGAGTCGAAGCCCAGCGGACACGTTTCACTTTCAACATGAACGGGCAGCCTAAGCGCGTCATGATGCACTTGGTACATATCGAACACATGGTAGGTCGGTGTCAGCACCATCTTCCTGCCTTCGGTAAGGATCACCGATTGCAGTACGTTGATGGTCTGCGCGATATTTGCCATTCCGACACGCTCGGCATAATTGTTAAAAATGTTGAAATGAATACCGGCCACAAGCGCGTCCCGCAGCGAATTCTGCTGATACAGAAAACCGGGATTCGTTCCGGGCTCGACATCAAACCAGGTTCCCCACTCGTCAATAATAAGCGCAACCTTACGCAGAGGATCATACTCGTCCATAATGGCGCCGTGCTTGCGGACAAGTTCATCCATAACATAAGCCTTTTGCATGGTGATAAGCCACTCGGCTTCCCCAAATTCCAGAGCCGATCCTTTGCGGGCCCACTCTCCCGGAACGGTATAATAATGAAGAGAAAGGCCGTCCATCAAGGGGCCGTGTTTACCGCGGGTTTTTTCCATCAGGACTTTGGTCCAGTTGTAGTTACTATCGTTGGGACCGCAGGCGATTTTATACGGGGCGTTGTTTCCGTATTTTCTTACATAGACAGCGTAACGCCGGTAATTATCCGCGTAGAACTCAGGCGTCATGTCTCCGCCGCAGCCCCAGCTTTCATTACCGATGCCCCAAAACTTTACATCCCAGGGCTTATCACGGCCGTTCTTTCTGCGGAGGTCTGCCATAGGGCTTACACCGTCAAAATTACAGTATTCTACCCATTGAGACAATTCCTGGACCGTGCCGCTTCCCACATTGCCGCAAATATACGGTTCGGTTTCCAATTGTTCACAGAGGTCGAGAAACTCGTGCGTGCCGAAACTGTTATCTTCGGTAACGCCGCCCCAGTGCGTGTTGATCATCTTAGGCCGTTCCGAACGCGGCCCTATGCCATCCTGCCAGTGATACTCATCGGCAAAACAGCCGCCTGGCCAGCGGAGATTCGGAATCTTTATCTTCTTGAGAGCCGCAACCACATCCTTCCTGATTCCTCTGACATTGGGAATGGGAGAATCTTCCCCCTCCCAGAAACCGCCGTATATACAGCGGCCAAGATGTTCGGAAAAGTGACCATAAATGTGGCGGCTTATCCGGGCATCGCCTTGCGCTGCGTTAACAATAACCCTGTTCATGTTTTTTGCTTCCTAATTAATTAATTTGAGTAAAGATAGCACTTTACCGTTCTGCCTTCTGCCTCAACGTCCGGCGGATCAGCCTGTTTACATCTCTCAGTTACCTTGGGACACCGGCCCGCAAACTTACAACCTTGTCTTGAATATTCCTTTACCTCAATAGTTGAAAGACCGATACGTTTTGCCCAGTCTTCCTTGTTCTCCGGTTCCGGCGAAGGAACCGATTCTTTTAAAAGCTGTGTATAAGGATGAAGAGGACTGCCCAAAACTTTTTCTACCGGCCCCATCTCAACCACATATCCGCGGAGCATGACCGCAATGCGGTCGCTTATGTAGTAAGCAGTCGCAAGATCGTGGGTTATGTAAATGATGCTTACTTTTTCCTCGTCCCGCAGTTTTTTAAAAAGATTTACAATCGTCATTCTGAGGCTTGCGTCAACCATTGACACAGGCTCATCGGCCAGAATAAGGCTTGGCTTTGAAATGAGGGCGCGCGCTACAGAAATACGCTGAATCTGTCCGCCTGAAAGTTCGTGGGGATAACGGCGCGAAAGTTCCTCAAGCGAAAGCCCCACAAGATGCAAGGCCCTGTCCGCTTCTTCCATAGCGGACTTTTTGTCTTTTGCTATACCGAAATTAATCGCCGTATCAAAGAGGTATTCTTCCACACGGCGCAGAGGGTTGAAAGTCTCAAAGGGATTTTGAAATACCGGCTGGACTTTTTGCATAAACGCGGTAAATTCGTTTCTCTTTTTTATCGCGGACACATCACGCCCCTCAAAAAAAACTTCGCCCAATGTCGGATCAAGATCCCGAAGCAGCATCCGCGAAAGGGTCGTCTTCCCGCTTCCGGATTCTCCCGCTATGGTGAAGATTTCAGGCTTGTCTTTATCAAGCGAAAAAGTAAGATCGTTTACCGCCATCATGTTAACACCGCTTAAAAGTCCCCCCACACGGAAGGAACGGCTTACATGACGCACATCAAGAAGTTTTGTGTTACTCATTGTTTTGCCTCCGGTGCCTCATTATTTAATAGATGACAGGCTGCCCTGTGTTCTTCTCCCATATCAAGCATGGCGGGGACCTGGGTCTTACAAATTTTCATGGCTTCTTTGCAGCGGGGATGAAAGCGGCAGCCTTCGGGCGGATTCGCCAGGTTAGGCGGCGTTCCGTCAAGACTGCCCTTTCCGGTTTTGTCACCGATAACAGGAAGTGAACTGATAAGGTGCTGCGTATACGGATGGCGTGGACGGCGGAAAATGACATCCGCGGGAGCTTCTTCCACAAGGCGTCCCGCATACATAATCCCCACGCGGTCGGCAACATTGGCATGAACCGCCATATCGTGCGTTACAAGCATTACTGTATTATGCGACGCGGATTGTATCTCTTTAAGAAGCTGTAAAACGCCGCGCTGTACCACAACGTCAAGCGCCGTGGTAGGTTCATCCGCAATAATAAGGCTTGGATGGAACACCGTAGCAAGCGCTATCGCGACACGCTGCCGCATACCGCCGGAAAGCTCGTGCGGGTAAGATTTAAGCACATCGGGAGGAAGGCCGAGTTTTTTGACATGCTCCCGTATACGTTCGTTGAATTCCTTGCGGTTCTTTATTCCTTCGTGGGTGGCAATAATATCCTCAAAGGTTTTCATTACTTTTCTTACCGGGTTAAGCACGCTCATGGAACCCTGCATAACGTATGCAATTTCCTTCCATCGGATATCGCGCTGAAGCTCATCATTGGGAACCGTCAATATATCTTTTTCCCCGCGCTTAAACTGATAATTCACAGACCCTTCATATACTTTGAGCGGATTCTTAATCGTTCCGGATAATACCTTGATCAATGTGGTTTTACCGCAGCTCGATTCGCCCGCTATGCCGTAAATCTCATTTTTTTTAAGATTCATGGTTACATCATCGACGGCCTTGACCAGGCGGGAAATACCATACATTTCAGTTTTGTAATAGGCTTTGAGGCCCTGCACTTGTAATAAATTCGCCATATTACGCTCCCATCCGGCGCAGCCGGGTCCGGGGATCAATATATTCGTTGATACTGGAAGTCAGAAGATAAAGCCCCAAAAACAAAACAATAGAAACCACGATGGGAGAGGCAAGCCACCACCATACACCTGCCATAAGAGCCTGATGAGTGTTAGCCTGGAAAATCGTCGATCCCAAAGAAGGATTTGTTACATCGGACAAACCGAGAATACCGAGTGTTACTTCCATGCCGATAGACCAGATCATATTGTTAATGGTCGTAGCGAAAACAACCGGAAGTACAAAAGGAAGATGCTCTGTAAGCGTGATTCGAAGCGTTTTCGTCCCCGAATACACAGCCGTCCGCGTAAAAGACCGTTCTTTAAGACTTAGAACCTGAGCGCGGATAAGGCGAGCATCCCAAGGCCAGCCGAAAATACCAAGCAGCAAGGCTAAAAGGGTAATGCTGACATTGCCTCGTATCAAAAAACTCAGCAAAATCATAATGGGAAGAATGGGCATAACGACAAAAGCATCGTTTACAGCCATAAGAATCTTATCAAGAGCGCCGCCCCGATAACCGGCTGTAAGTCCCACTAAAATGGCGATCACTCTGGATATCAGCGCGGTTATCACACCCAAATACAGAGAATTCCGTATAGACGCTGCCATCCACCAAAACATATCCTGACCCCGGCTATTCGTGCCGAACGGGTGCTGAAAAGAAGGAGGAAGATCCATGCCGACTTGCAAGGTTTTGCTCAAATCATAAGGAGAAAAGAAAGACATAACAGTCATTATCATAATTAAAAGAACGAAAACAAAACCAACACGGAAACGCCAGTCAAAACGAAAAAGATCACGGATTATTTTTATCATTCTCGTCTCCTATTGATATCTTACGCGGGGATCAAAGAGGGGGTACAACAGATCCATGACAAGAACTGTTGTGGCAACTCCAACGATAGAAAAAAGCGTAATTCCCATAACAAGACTATAATCACTGGCCTTGATGGCTTTGAATGCTAAATCTCCCAAACCAGGATAGGTATAAATAACTTCCAAAATCAACGAGCCGTTAAAGATCATTCCAATTTGAAGAGCGAGCCCGGTTACCTGCGGCAGAAGAGCATTGCGCATAACATAGCCAAAAAGTATTTTCCGCGGTTTTAATCCCGCTGTTTCGGCATACACCACATAATCTTCACTGATGATATTTGATGTAAGCGACTTCATTCCGATAAACCAGCTTCCCGCCCCGACAATAACAAGGCTGAACGCGGGAAGTATAGAATGATACAATACTGTTACCGCAAAATGCCATGACCATTCAGGTATCATTCCCATGGGATAGGCTCCGCGCATGGGGAAAATAGGCCACATAAAACCAAAAAACGTCATCAGGAGCAGGGCCATGAGGTAATAGGGAATAGGGCGCACCGCCTGACTCAATACATCCACGGTATTGAGCAGTTTGTTTTTTGGATAATAACTCGCGATAACCCCAAGCAAATTACCTATAATCCAGGAAATAATTGTCGCGGTAATAAGCAAACCTAATGTCCAGGGAAGCGCACTGCGGATAAGTTCTATAACAGGGGTCGGAAACGAAGAAAATGAAGGGCCAAGATCTCCCCGAATCAAACGGCTCCATAACCCAACATACTGCTCCCATGTGGAACCTCCAAGACCATACAACTCGGTTAAGCTATTCCTCATGGATTCCATTGCTTCTCCGCTTGCCTGTCCGCTTCCGCCTCTAGACATAATGCGGGATATCTGTGCTTCCACCGGATCGCTGGGAGAAAGCCGCGGAATAATAAAGGTAACGGTGACTCCCAGGAAAATAATCAAAAAATACTGACCTATGCGGGGAAGCACATAATTCAACAAAAATTTACGCATTCGATCTCCTTATCGTTAAAACTCTTTATATTTTAAAGAACGATATAATCTAAAGCGCGTTTTTTACATGGTTTTTTGCAAATTGAGCTAATGCCAAAGTCTCAGAGGCTTCAACATTAGCTCTTAAAAACACGTGACTAAACTAAAATCCGGCTTACCTTCCGGTAGGTCTCAGTTTGAGATACATATACCTTGAGTTTGCCCAGTTCGGTACAGGGTCGGTATAGGGATCATTTATGCTGGGATATCCGGTCCAATAGTATTCATCCATAACGGTTTGTACGTTGAAGGACATCAGCGGAATCTGCTGCATTTCTTCGACAGAAAGCTTTACATATTCCATACCGAGTTCAATACCCTTAGGATCGTCAAAGCCGATATTTTCGATACTTTCGATGATTGTATCAAGTTTCGGATTCCGCCAGCGGCTGTAGTTTCTTCCGGTTGCCAATGTTCCGGAGGGCTGGTAAAGGCTTGAATGGAGTGTTCCAAGGAAGAAGAAGAGGTCGGGATGTCCGCCCCATGTTTCTACGTTCCACATAATACCGGCATCGTACGTTCCCTGTCTTCCGGCAAGGAATCTGTCCGCGCTGATTTCCTGATTTGCGTCAATACCGAATTCTCTCCAGCTTTCCACAACCGCCGCCGCGACACGGTTCTGACCGGGTTCCAAATCGTCTACCGACAATACATTAATCTGGAAAGGCTGACCGTTGGGGAGCGTCCATCTGCCGGCAGCGTTTCTGCGCATTCCGGCTTTCAGCATCAATTTTTCAGCGGCCGCGAGATCGTGTTTCCACCAACCGGCTCCCATGTATCTCTTTATGTCGGCTTCAGCAGTCGGAACCATGTCACCAAGCGTTTTCCGTGCTTCAGTTGCAATTTCTACAGCCGCGTTCGGGTTGTAGGGTTTGATTGAAGTGCCGTCGCCGAGATCCAGGGTGAAGTCGCGGAGCCATCCTTCGAGAGGCTCAAAATAGATAGAAGGATACATTCCGGTAGGAGGAATCGCGATAGCGGAAACAGTCATAGCTCCGCGGTGGGAAGTAATTGCCAGATTGACAATATCAATGGCCAATGTCAGTGCCCAACGTACATCTTTATTATCCAAACCGGGTTTTTCATGGTTCAAGATAACCGCGGGAAGTGTGGGATCCGGATGTCCCCAGGGGAAGCCCGGGAACCAGGTTTTTGTATATTGATTACTCCTTGCAAGAGCCATAACGCCTTCGATAGAAATATCATGAATAACATCAATCTGGTGATTCTGCTGAGTCATAACCTTTACGTCAGGAGAACCGGCGTTGATATACATAGCATACCGGGGTGCCTGTGACATATCGCCCAAGCGGCCGAGCGTTGTTCTCTGCCAGTCTTCGCGTTTTTCCCAGAGGAACCAGTTTCCCTGAGGATCGAAAGAATGGAGTTTATAGGGACCAAGACCAACAGGAGGATTGTTCTTAAAGGCCATAACATCGGATTGCTTTTCAAAAATATGCTTCGGCATGATGAAACAAGCCGACCAGCGTACCGTAAAGAAAGCATGGAAGCGTGAATTCGGTTCCTTAAGAACGAATTTTACTGTGGTAGGATCGACTCTTTCAATCCTTGCAATGTTCTCGTTGAACTGTCCGTTGAATTCAAACCCAGGAGTTGCCATTTGAGTTTCAACCGTGTAGATAAGGTCGTCAGCGGTAAATTCAACGCCGTCATTCCAGTAGATTCCCGTGCGCAGTTTTACCGTCATTTCGGTAAAATTATCGTTGTAAATCGGCGGTTCTGACGCGAGAGCGTTTTCCCAAACACCGGCAACACCGGCATTGGGGTCGATGTACCAAAGGGTATCCATCGCGAGCTGCTGCAATCCTGTAGTAACACGGACACCAGGCGTCCAACGGTTAAAATTGTCAGGAACAGCAACATTTCCTTCAGGATTTTCCATAATGACTGTCTGATTACGCGGTACGTTAGCACCGGGAATCATCGCGCTGCTTGGTGCCGCAGCTCCTCCGCTTCTGCCCCCTTGGGCTCCGCCGCCGGCGAAAAGAGAAACGCAAAGACACAAAACTAATAGTACAAATAACATCTTTTTCATAGTTTTTCCTCCAATTTTTTTTCATCCTTATATAAGGATTAAGTAACATTGTACGATGCAAATTTTCAGATGTCAACAAAAAACGTGAAAATATTTCATTTTTTTGAAAAACACCTAGTATATATCAAGTAACTTTGATATAATACCTATTTCTTGAAGAATCCATCAAAAATCTTTTTATCAGTCTGCTGTAAAATGCGGATAAACGAAACATAATACTGACTAAATTAGTATTATTTTTTTAATATCCTCTTTTTTCCCCGAAATAACGGATATGGCTCTAGAATGTATCAAGAAAGTATGATATAATAATCGTCATGGAAAACACCAAGATTCTTTTCATCGATCCGTTGAAAGATACAAACAAACTGAAAGCACTTGCTTCGGAACAGCGGATACAGCTTTTGAACCTGCTGCGTAAAAAAAGCATGAATATTAACGAATTGGCTGAAGTCTGCGATCTTCCCCAATCCAATGTGGCTACCAATATCAGTATTCTGGAAAAAGCCGGTTTGGTAACTTCTGAAAAAGTAAACGCTAAAAGGGGCAGTCAAAAACTGTGCAGCCTTGCGTTTTCTGAAATCATTCTTGGTTTTCCGGAAGAAAAAAAAGGCCGGAAGAACAGTATTGAGGTAGAAATGCCGATTGGTATTTTTACGAAATACGATGTAGCGGTTCCCTGCGGACTGTGTTCATCGGAACGCATTATCGGGTATCTGGACGCTCCCGAATCGTTCCTGGAACCGGATCGCGTAAAAGCGGGATTAATTTGGATGGGCAGCGGATTTGTAGAATATAAATTTCCTAATAATTTAAGATACGAAAGCCGCGTACCAAAAAAACTCGAAATATCACTGGAACTTTCTTCCGAAATTCCGGGAACAAACAAAAACTGGCTTTCCGATATAACGATGTGGATAAATAACGTAGAACTGGGGTCGTGGACTTCTCCGGGAGATTTCGGCGACCGGCGGGGCGTTTTTACCCCCTCATGGTGGAAGCTCGAAGGTTCTCAGTATGGGCTTCTTAAATATTGGAGCGTGACGGCGGAGGGCAGTTTCGTGGACGGAAATAAGGTGTCGGACATCAATTTAGCCGATCTTTCTCTTCAGGAACATTCTTCGATCAAAGTCCGCATCGGAATTAAAAACGACGCGGAACATGTCGGCGGAATGAATATTTTTGGAAAAGGTTTCGGCAATTACGATCAGGGAATACTTATGAGGCTTTATATTTGATATATTCAGCATAGACAGGATTGTATATCAAGAAAAATTAAAAAATAGTCGAAACCATTAAGAATTTTATTAATATATCAAAAAAATTGTTGACAGATGGCAAGACTCATGAGATCATTCCATGAGTGTTGCGGTGTGCAATGCTAAAACAAAGTTGTTAATTTAACAAAAAATAGTTTATAAACCGAGGCTGTTTCAAAACTTCGGTTCTTGAAACAACCTCAACTTAATTAAATTGTAAAATGTTTACCGAATGAGGCGGCAGAAAGATTTCATCCCCGGCCTTATAATCCAGGTCCGCCCCGCCGCTTGTCGGAACAGCTTCCGTTCTGCCGATGTCGTTGCAGGAATCAGGGCTTTTTCCTTCCAGGGTCCGCATCGAGTAAGAACGGGGCTTTTTCTCATCGAGAAATTCGGGACGTATACCATGTTTCCGTGCCGGATCCTTGTTTACGGCGGCGATTACGATGCGGCCCTCTCCGTCCAGCGTGGTTACTATATCAAGCGCGGAAGTTTCCGCCGGGTTTCCCTCTTTATCGCGCACATTTAGAACAGGTATATCCTCGGATAGAGCATCCAAAACCGTTTCGCCAAGTCCGTTAACGTACATATCAAAAACATGATATGTCGGACGAAGGACAATTCCTTTTTCGTGCGTAAAGATTATACCGCGGGTGTTTACAACCGGGGCGAAGTTTGTCATGCCGATACTATCGCAATTACGGTTCGCCATATTGAGGAAACACGCGGTAAATACGGCGTCCGCCATGGTGTAGCGGCTGTTTTCATCGTTAAGGTCCCGCGGCGTAAGGTAATCTTCCGGCGTAAGGCCCTTATCAACATTTGGATGATGCCAGCCCCGAAGGTTCCATTCATCAAAAGAGATGCGGATTTTTTTGTCCAGCTCCATGGCTTCCAGGAGCCCGCGGACTTTTCTTACCTGACTGTCCAGCGTATTGGTGAACGCCATGCAAGCCTCATAATCGGCGTAGGTGTTATTCTGCCAAAGCCCGTCCCAATACTGATGTATGGAAATCCAGGAAAGCCGCTCTCCCGCGCTGCGGAGCAGGTTGATGTTCCAGTCAAGATCAGCGAGAGCCGCCGCGGATAGCTCGATGGAAGGGTCCACACGCTTCATCATTTTGGAAGATTCGCATACCAGGCGGCCCCACTCGGCGGCGGATTTCGCGCCGATTTCACCGCCAAGGTAATTTTCGTTGCCTATGCTCCAATATTTTACAGCGTGCGGTGCCGTATTACCGTTTTTTATCCGCAGTTTTGCCCATTGTCCCTCGTTTTTGAGGTTACAATATTCAACCCAGTCGCTCATTTCCTCGTTGCTGCCGCTTCCGGCATTGGTACAGATATAAGGCGCACAGCCGGTTTTCCGGCAAAAAGCGATAAACTCGTCCGTGCCGAAGGTGTTGGGTTCTTCCACGCGCCAGGCTTTGTCAAAGGAGGGAACACGCTCAGGGCCTACAGCATCCTTCCAGTGCCACGCGGAAACAAAACACCCGCCCGGCCATCTTAACACAGGCATCCGTATTTTTTTGAGCGCATCGATTACATCAAGCCTGAACCCGTCTTCATCAGAAAGCGGATTCCCGGGATCAAAGATTCCGCCGTAAATTTGACGGTGGAAATGCTCGATAAAATGACCGTAAATCATCGGATCGCGTTTACCGGCAACGCGGGAACTGTCTATTCGGATTTTCATGACTTTAATCTAATACGTTTTTGGAAAATGTCAAGAAAATGAAGAACCGCGCAGCAGAGCACGAACCTTCGGTTCGATGGGCGGTATCTTCTTGTATCGGAAATTATTATACATGCCTTGTGGTTCATACCCTAACCTGTAATTTCAACCTACACATAGCAGCTTATTAATTTTTTCCAAGGCAGAGCCTCGGGGTATGAACCACAATTGCATTCCAATCACTACGCCTTCATTCCGGTTAAAGCAATACCTTCCACAAAGTATTTCTGACCAATGAGATACAGCAGCAAAGCTGGAATAACCGCCAGAGTTGACGCACACATGATTGCAACCCAGTTTGTACCGTATCCTCCGCGGAAAATAGCAAGCCCCAGGGAAATAGTATATTTCGCCGCATCGGATAAATACAATACCGGACCAAAGACATCATTCCAGCTTGTGATAAACGTGAAAAGACCGCATGTAATCAGCACCGGTTTAACCATGGGCATCAGAACCCGAACCAGGATGCGCGGATGAGACGCGCCGTCTATCATTGCAGCTTCATCCATATCCCGCGGTATACCAAGCATAAATTGCCGGATAAGGAAAATATTAAAGGCGCCGCCGCCCAAAAACTGGGGAACCGTAAGCGGAGCATAGGTATTATAAAAGCCAAGTCTGCTCCACATAATAAAAATGGGGATGATGGTAACGGCTGCCGGCATAAGCATACTGCCTATACACAGAGCAAACAACACTTGGCTTCCTTTAAAACTCATTCGGGCAAACGCGTAAGCGGCCATGCTTGCGGTTACCACCACGCCAATCACCGAAAGAATCGCTATTGTGAGGGTATTTACAAGATAACGCCAAAACTGAAAGGTGGGGGAATTTATTGTTGTCTTGAAATTAGAAAACAACCATCTGCTTGGGAGCATTCTCGGCGGCTGCTGCCAAATTTCAGCATTACCCATTAATGATGTCCTCAGCATCCAAAAAATAGGAAAAACCACCATCAGGGATAACAACACCAACAAAATAAACGAAGGAATATTATATCTATCGGTTTTATATTTTATATGTTTCATAAAAATTATTTCCCTTCGTAAAAGATAAAGTTTTTAGAAAAACGGAAAATCAACACGGTAATAACCGCTATCATGATAAAGAAAATAAACGAAATCGCAGCCGCATAGCCGAAATTATTATTCTGAAAACCTTCACGATACAAAAGATACACAAGGAACAATGTCGCGCTCTCAGACGGTGTTCTTCGTGTAATGGCATAGGTCGGAACAAATACCTGCAATTGTGTGATAACGCTCATAAGAAAGTTATAAAAAATAATCGGGGTCATGAGCGGAATGGTAATATGACGGAAACGCTGGAACGCGTTGGCTCCGTCGATCTTGGCAGCATCATGGTACACAGGAGAAACACTTTGCAGACCGGCAAGAAAAATAACAATCAAATTGCCGCAGCCCCACACAGCAATAAGTATCAGTGAAGGGACTGCCGTGCGAGGCGCAGAAAGCCAGTAGGTTATTTCTACCCGTCCGTCACCCGAATCCCTTCCCCCGCGGGCGCTGAGGGAGGCCGCAAGCAGTACTGCCAATAACACAGCAATAACTTTTTTGTTCATTTTTTCCTCCAAAAATAAATATTCTTTGATTCTGTACTTCGCTTTGAATTACCTAAACGATTAGGTTCTATAATGGATAATATTATACCTTATTATATAAGAAACTTATATGATGAATGAGATTGCTGCAAAAATCGGAGTTTAGCAAGAGCCTCGAATAATTCGCTTATTTTTGAATAATGGATTCTCCGGCCGATTTTCTCTCATATACAACGCAAGAAAGAAGTATTCTGCCGAAAGTCTCTGTATCGGTATGGTCTGACTGATCCGCTATTTTGTTGAGGATAATTTCAGCACATTTCCGCCCTATTCCACTCAGAGGCGGCTTCACCGTTGAAATCGGCGGAGTATATCCCAAACTAATGTCACGGTTGTCGAAACCGAAGAGAGCAATATCCTTCCCCACAACAAGTCCGCGCTCCAAACATCGTTCATATACGCCGCTTGCCATCACATCATTGAAAGCAAAGACCGCGCTCACGCCCGTATCGAGCAGCGGTCCTGACAAACGGTAACCCGAAAGGCGTTCCCAGTCTCCGTAAAACACATTCCGTGAATTATAGAGAATATGATGATCAAAAAGCGCCTGCTGAAACCCTTGAAGCCGCGCGTGAGTATGATAACTCGTGATCGGTCCGCAAATAACGCCGATAGATTGATGCCCCTTATCGATTAACAACTTTGTGACATCATATCCCGCTTTTTCATCATCAAATAAGACAGATGGATATATATCGTCATGCGGATAACAGTAGGCAAAGACAATAGGCACAGACAAATCATCGGGGAGCCACTGAATTTCACGGCAATGGCAGCCGACATAGATAATTCCTTCCACCTGCTTGGCAAGAAGATTGCGCACAAGCGCGTTTAAAAGTTCCTGATGCCTTGGTGTATCTGTAAAGTCGTTGTTGTAACGTTTAAACAGGCGCATATTTCCAAGAATTATTTCATATCCCTGTTCTTCACAAAAAGATTCGATGCCATCGACAATTTCAGGTGTATTAAAAACGGTAATATCCTCAGTAATAATGGCAATAGTATTGGTTTTTCTCTTTTTAAGGTTTTTTGCAAGAGAATTCGGCGTGTAATTGAGCCATCGCGCAACCGCTTTGATCTCTTTTATCTTTTCTTCACCCGCCGATCCCGGTTTTCCATTGAGGACATTTGAAACAGTCGCGGTTGATACGCCGGTTAATTTTGCAATTTCCTTTATTGTCGCCATAAAAACACCTGCCTAAACGATTTATAACTGAAAAATACCGTTATAAACACTATGCGAAATAAGATTCAATTTTCCGTGAGAAATATTCTATCATACATCTAAACAAAAATATACCAAAATGAAGAGAAACACAGCCGGCCATCATCATTTTTCTCTTGTAATTTTAGCTTTCCCGATCTATCATGTGTGATAAAGATGTTAATCGTTTAGGTTATTGCGTTACAAGCAAAGGAAACGCAAAGGAGAAGACCTATTATGAAATCAAAATATCTGCACGCATTGCCCTTATCTCATATCAGCATTAACGATGCATATTGGAACAGGTATACAAAACTCATTGCCGCAAAAGCGATTCCTTATCAATGGGGAATTTTGAATGACCGGGTTACGGACACGCCGCCAAGCTATTGTTTATACAATTTTCGTATTGCGGCAGGAGAAATTTCCGGAGAACGAAAAGGGACGGAATTTCTGGATTCTGATGCGGCAAAATGGCTTGAAGCCGCGGCCTACTGCCTTGCGTCTTCTCCTGACGCGGAACTGGAAAAAAATGCCGATGATCTTATCGATCTTATCGGCAGGGCCCAGTGTGAAGACGGGTATATCAACACCTATTTCACGCTTGTGGAGCCAGAGAGACGATGGAAGAATCTTACCGAAGGACACGAACTCTACTGTGCCGGACATCTTATCGAAGCGGCGGTTGCGTATTATGAAGTAACCGGCAAGACAACGCTTCTCCGGATCGCGAGCCGCTTTGCGGACCTTATCTGTAAAGTGTTCGGTCCGGGCGAAACGCAGCTTCACGGCTGTCCGGGACATCCGGAAATAGAACTCGCGCTTGTCAGGCTTTTTGACGTAACAAAGGAATCAAGGTATCTCAATCTCGCCGCATATTTTGTTGATGTACGCGGTGCCTCTCCGAACTATTTTCTCGAAGAAATGGCGCGGCCCGGTTTCCGTCACATGCCTAGTTTTCATCTTGTATTTAATGAGCCCAAAGATTTTGATCCTTCTTATTCGCAGTCGCATCTCCCGGTCCGTGTACAAAATACTGCCGAAGGTCACGCGGTGCGTGCGTTATACCTGTACTGTGCAATGGCGGATATTGCGGCATTGCGTAATGATAAGGCACTGCTCAATCAGTGCGTAAGACTTTGGAACAACATTGTAGAAAAACGGATGTATATTACTGGCAGTGTCGGTTCTTCCGGGTTTCTCGAACGTTTTACCACGGATTATGATCTTCCCAATGACAGCAATTATTCTGAAACGTGCGCCTCAATCGGACTGGCTTTGTTCGGGCTTCGATTATCCCGCATCACAAAAGATGCTTCTTACATTGATACTTGCGAACTTTCGTTATATAATACAGTACGCGCGGGAATCTCCCTTGAAGGCAGCCGTTACTTTTATGTAAATCCGCTTGAGGTTTTGCCGCAGAACTGTATGGCGCATACGTCGCGCGCTCACGTTAAACCTGTGCGCCAAAAATGGTTTGACGTTGCCTGCTGTCCCACGAATATCGCGCGGACTTTTTCGTCTCTCGGACAGTACATCTATTCTGTAAACGAATCTGAAAATGAAAAAGAGGTCTATGTAAATCTTTTTATTTCCAATAACACAAAGTTTGAAATAAACGGAACACAGGTTGAACTTGTTCTTACAACGGATTATCCCCGGAGTGGCAAGATTTCCATTGAAATTAAAACCGGCGGAACAGCATTTACCCTGGCTGTAAGGATTCCTTCTTTTGCGGAAAATTTCAGCATCCTCGTGAACGGAGAGCCTGCCGACGGTTCAATAATAAAAGGTTATTACAAAATACGGCGGACATGGGAAAGCGGCGGCGGCATCGATGTTTCATTCGGCATTGTTCCGCACATCGTATATGCAAACCCCTTAGTATGCGCAAACTGCGGAAAAATCGCCGTTGTCCGCGGCCCCGAAGTGTATTGCTTTGAGGAAGCCGACAACGGAACCGGTCTTGCCGCCGTTTTCCTTTCGCCAAACGCGGTCTTAACAGAAGAATGGAACCCGGATTTGTTCGGCGGAACAATGCTCATCCATTGCAAGGGGAAAAAGCTTGTCTCAAGCGGTACGGCCGCATCGTTCAGCAGTACCGATAAACCGCACTTTGAGGATATAACACTCACCGCCCTTCCCTACGGCTCCTGGGCAAACAGAACACCGGGCGAAATGATCGTGTGGGTGCATGAACTTATGCAAAAGATAGCATGATTCAGAGGACGCCGCGTACTATCGGGCGCTATAGTAATTTTCATGTTTTTCCTGTATAGTTCGGCTGTATGATTGATACTTCGCATATTCGGAACTTTTGCATTATTGCCCACATTGATCATGGGAAATCCACGCTGGCGGACCGGCTGATTCAGAAGGCGCAGATTATTGACGACCGTAATTTTCAGAATCAGATTCTGGATAATATGGATATTGAGCGCGAACGGGGCATCACGATAAAAAGTCAGGCTGTCACGATTCCTTACACTGCCGCCGGCGGAGAGGAATATACGCTCAATTTTGTTGATACTCCCGGCCATGTGGATTTCACCTACGAAGTGTCGAGGGCGATTAATTCCTGTGAGGGAGCGCTGCTCCTCGTGGATGCCACACAGGGAGTGCAGGCGCAGACGCTTTCCAATATGTATCTTGCGATGGAGCATGATCTAGAGATAATACCCGTGATCAACAAGATTGATATGGCGGCCGCCGATATTCCAAGCGCGAAGCATCAAATTGATCATGACCTGGGACTTGACGCTGATACCGCCTTGCTGGTTTCGGCGAAGCAGGGAACCGGCATTAACGAACTTTTTGAGGCCATCGTAGACCGCATTCCGCCGCCTGCGGGTATCGCGTCCGATCCTCTGCGCGCGTTAATTTTTGACTGTCATTACGATCCTTACCGCGGCGTTGTCGTACATCTGCGCGTTTTTGACGGGACGCTTAAAAAGGGAATGAACATCCGCTTCATGTCAAATAATTCCGAATACGAAGTGGAAACATCGGGAATCTTCAAGCTGAGTCTCGTGGAACAGGATGAGCTGGGACCGGGATCGGTGGGATACATTATCGCCGGGATAAAAACAGTCAGCGATGTCCGCGTGGGCGACACGATTACCGACGCGGAAAATCCTTGCGGCGAAGCTCTGCCCGGCTTTCGGGAAGTAAAGCCCGTAGTGTTTTCATCGATCTATCCCGTGGATTCCAACGATTATGACGAACTCCGCTCCAGTTTGGAAAAATTAAAACTGAACGACGCGTCTCTCATTTACGAAAAGGATTCTTCCGCCGCTTTGGGTTTCGGTTTCCGCTGCGGATTCCTTGGACTTCTCCATTTGGAAGTTGTACAGGAAAGGCTTGAGAGGGAATTCGATCAATCGATTATCTTTACGGCTCCTTCGGTCAAATACAAGGTGAAGCTGAAAAATGGCGAAAAGCCGTGCGAAGAAATTATGGTGGATAATCCCACGGATTATCCTGACGAAGGGAAAATCGAAAACGCCGAAGAACCTTATATCCGCGCGGCGATCATAACGCCGGTAACATTCGTAGGCAGCATCATGACACTTTGTATGGAAAAACGCGGCATCCAGACTAACATGACCTACCTTGATGAAAAACGCGTTGAAATGGTTTTCGACATGCCGCTTTCCGAAGTTCTTTTCGATTTTTACGACCGCCTTAAAAGCATCAGCCGCGGCTACGCTTCTTTCGATTATGACATTACCGATTACAAATCGACAGAACTCGTGAAGCTCGATATTCTTCTAAACGGCAAGCCTGTCGATGCCCTTTCACAGCTTGTCTTTAAAGGCAACGCTTACGACCGCGCAAAAATCGTCTGCGAACGGCTTCGCGATGAAATCCCCCGGCAGCAGTTTAAGATTCCCATTCAGGGAGCTATCGGCAGTCAGATTATTGCCCGCGAAACCGTAAACGCCCTCCGCAAGGACGTGCTGGCTAAATGTTACGGCGGCGACATTACCCGCAAACGCAAGCTCCTCGAAAAACAGAAGGAAGGAAAAAAGCGTATGAAGATGGTAGGAGACGTGGAACTGCCCCAGAGCGCGTTCCTTGCGGTGCTGAAAACGAAAGAGGATTAGATTTTCAAATCATAACACCTTTTTAATTATCTCCGGATGATTTTCCTCTACATCCGCCAGTATTCGGGAAATGATAGAAGTATATCCTGTACCAAACTGCTGATAGAATTCAGCGGTATGTTTTTCAAGTCTTACAGAAACCATCACTTTTCCCCGTTTCCGCCTCATTTCTTCAACCCCTTTTTGTATTTCTGTGGCAGTTAATTCAGGACTGTCCTCATCATATACAATTGGATAATTCTGTATCTCTTTGATTCTTTCGTCAGAAAGATTCTTTGATGTTACCATAATATGCCTCCTGCTCGGTTTTATTTGCCTGTCTTGATGAAATCAAACGTACCCGTTCATCTCTTTCTGTATAAAAAGTCGTTATTAAGATCACATCATTTATACAGCCTATGCAAAAAAATCTATCTTCCTCTTGGGAATGCTTATAATCAAACCCTTCAAATAAGTAAGGATCATCAAAAATTTCAAGTATTTCTGAAAAATCAAAGCCATGCTTTTCTTTATTCATTGCATCTTTATCTTCATCCCACTCAAAACATCCATCTTCACTTATTATTGTTTTCCCCATTTCAACATCCTCTAAAAACAATACAATTGTATTACATTTTTGTCAAATATAAGGATTGTAAATATTGTTTTGTGCTACAATTTTCAAGCACCGGCATCTATCATCTTGCATATCTTGAGAAACGGATCAATCTCGGCTCTGACCCGTTTCAGAAATGAAAGATCATGTATCGCGGGAGTGCCGGCGCTTTTTCCGGCATAATCGGGGAAATGGGCCCAAAGGTAATCGGTCTTGAGTAAGAGCTGTCCCAATTCTCCGGGGGCGGGATTTTTTTCGCCGGTTAAACAGGCCCGCAGTTCCAGCAATAATTGATGTTCCCCGCGGATGAATCGCGTTACCTTCGCGTGTTTCTTTTCATCGGGTGTTGAAGAAAAATCTGCCTTCGCAAAAGTATCTCCTTCCGATAAGAGCCGTACCGCGTCCTGAACCGAAATTGTTTTGACACCCAAAGGAAGCCCCGAACCGTTTATATCACGCAAACGATTTTCGGAGGAAAATTCCTGTTGAAATAAATCCCGGTAATTTTGCAGCCCTGGATCGGTAAAAACAGAAGCGCCGTTTTTCGCGGTGATTTTACATGCGGCTTTTCTAAAAGCAAGAGATGCCAGAATGATACTTCTGAATCGGGTTTGCTTTTGCCGTAAATCCTTCCATGAGGGGGTTTCCTTTGCGTGAAAGCCGTCCGGTGTAAAGGAAAAATCCAAGCCTGCTGTTATTACCGCGCCGGATGATATTTTCAACGCTAAAAATACGGCGCTCAGACCCACGGAACCAAGCGGCAATATTGATAAGGGAGCAAGGCCGCTGTCCCGCAGTCTGCGGAAGATGCTCAACTCCGCCCAGGGCGTCGTAAAGAGAAAAGTACAGCTTCCCAATTGTCTGCTTGTTTCGGGTAAAGCGGAAAGGTCCATAGCGAGAGGAATCCGCCCTGCTCCCATACCGATAAAATCCCGCAGATTCCAGTGCTGCGCTTCAAGGGCAATTACCAGATCGGGCGCCACATTCCGCGCCTTTAACGCGGAAAGAGCCGTATCAACGCAGATAATACCGAAAGGACGATCATCCTTTTCCGCGAAGTTTCCGGGCAGCGCTTCCAAAAAATCGTCGAGGGAAGGACCGGCGCCCAGAACAAGCAGAGGCTTATTGCCGAAATCGATTTGTTCGATGGAAGGCGCCGACAGCAAGAGGGGCAGGTTTCGGAAAAAATTGAGCGCGTAACGGCGGCCGAGATTCATAAGGGTGACGGCGTTTCCCCAGTCAACAGCGATGTCCCTTTGCAGCGCTTTTGCCAGCGTATGATACAGCTCCGGATATAGCTGCCAGCCGCCGCTAGTATGAAGCGTTTCAATACGCCTGAAAGCCCGCGATCCCCACTCGTTTTTAACATACGCGCAAAGCGCTTGAGGATCTTGGGTAGAAACCAGCCGGAATCGCGGATGTGCAAGAAGTTCCGGAAATATTTCGCGGAGCGTGAAACTCATGAGCGCTTCATCAGCTTCAACGCAAAGAAGCGCTGAATCATCACTCATCATGGTAAGAAGGGTTTCGAGGCCGTATCCGTAGAGGGGCGACGGACAAAAAAACAGAGTCCGCGGAACTTTGTGAGCCGCCGCAATGACCCGTTCGCTTTGAGACGCCGGGTCAATCGTGGAAAGAAGCGTTTTTCCTTTATAAAAAACTGAAAACCCCCGGCGGGCTTCAAGCTTCCGGGGTGTTTCATCGTTCATGTTACTGAATTAGACCCAAATAGGTATTCGTGAAGTTATCAACCAGAGCATCGCTTTGCAGAATTTGATTCGCAAAATTCTGATTCACGCAAACGCTCATCCAGTAAGGATAATACATATCAAGGAAAGAAGAAGTGCCGCCAGTTTCGCCGGTTTCACTCGTTTCTGTGCCGGCGGCTTCACTTGTGGGATACAGAATAATCACATTGTCCCCAACAATTATGGGTTCCGATACCGTATTTACGGGCGTTTTAAACGCGTGAGTCCAGAAGTTTATATCGCTTGCCGCGGAAGCAAGTTCCGAAGCTCCGCTTGAGGTAACTTTTGTAAATATATCGCTGTCTCCGTAATTCAAGGGAAGGGGCCCAAAAGTATTGGTCTTAAATCCTTCGTAAGCAAACGCGGACGCCGCCGCGGAAAATCCATCGGTATTTGCCGCGGTGATAAACGCGCCGGCTCGTTCGATGAGCCAATTTTCCATCCGGCCTCTTTCATACCCCCGAATATACGTACGGACTTTTTCAAGATTGGCGATGTTAAACAAATCTATGTTCTGGGCAGTCTCTTCCATCCTGTAAAAAGCCCATCCGTTAGGAACTTTTATCACAGGGCTCAATTCTCCGCTTGCCAAAGAGAAAACAATCTGCCGGCCTTCTTCAGGGATCTCCGCGTTCAATTCATAGGCAATTTTAAGCCCCATATCGCCGCCGGTTTCGGCATAACTGCCCGTAGAACTGTTCCTTGCGGTATCTTCAAAAGACGATGATCCATTTTTTATCGACGCCAAAAGATTGTTCGCTTCCCTTTCGCCGGAGCTTACCGTAATGACGGACAAGTGAATCTGTTTAAAGAGATCGGGATTGCTTTCCGCAAAGGCGCGCACTTCCGTGTCAGGATACGCGGAAAGAGGCATACTCGCCATCTCGAAAGTACGGACCGCGCTATTCATAGTATTGATAAACTCAAGTTCCTGGGAGGATACAAGCAGGTTTCCCATAAATTGATCATAGGTTCCGGAAATCATCTGATCTTTTATCGAATTCCAGATCGCCATTCTTCTGTCGGACGGAACGGCATTGTACAAAGCAGAAGAAAATACACCGTCTTCCTGGTAAATGGGCAGAGCGATAACCTGTTTATCCACAACATTGTTCGGAATGATAAACCCGGCTTTTTTCATTTCCTTCATCTTTGCCGTGTGAATTACGGTATTGTCAAAAGCCTGACGGTAAATCTGCAATCCGGCAAAAATGTTATTCATTTGATCAGAGGGAACAGACTGCTGGATCGCGCTGACCTGTTCGGCGAAATAATTTCCGTAGGCAAGAGTTATATCTTCGCCGTCATAGGAACCAAAAGTAAAACTCGGCTCACTTGAAGAAGCCACCGCCGCCTCAATAACAGGAACAAACACAAAAGCGATAACCACAATAACAAGAATGATAATCGTACCGATGATAACAAAGGGGCTTCTCTTTGACGAGGAAGCTTTCGGAGCGGCATCTTTACGGCTTATCTGTTTCATTTCCTTCGATTCCATAATATCGTATCCTTATCAAGCAAAAATGTACCAACGTGAGGCAGATTGAACAATTAAACCGATTTCAGCACTGCCCGGCGAATTCACATCATACCATGCAGCAAAACCGGCGTCAATCAGGAAACTATAAAGTATCCGGCGTGTCGATATAGGCCGGCAATTGCAGTGCCGCTTCCATGTATCCCATCTTGCGTTTTTTTACGCTGATGTCCATAACGGCGATCTTCTCTTGTTCGATAAGCTGAAATCTGTTTACCACGACAGGATCATTTTCCGATAAGCCGGCGGTATCCGCGATAGATCCCCGGACAACTTTCTTCACAAGAAATGACCGGTTCCGGCTAAAGGCGCTGCCCGCTCCGGAAGGAGCGAGAACAAGCCCGAACAAAGGAGCCGCTATCCGTTCCTTCGAGTCGGATTCGATTGCCGTTAAAAGCGGAATCTCAGGCCTTGCGGTACTCATCATAATAAAAGATCCGCCGTCTTCTGTTCCCACGGAAACGAGTTCCCCCGGACGCGCGGGAAAAAGCATGTCCTGAAAGGCGGGGATGAGCATTCCCTGGGGGGCATCGGCGCTCCTGCCGTTTATCGATGTAATGGTCATCCCTTCTTTCATGCTCAGTTCAAAGGCGGGCGTTCCGGGAGCGATGTAAAGGATTTCTCCGCCGTTCCTTGCTTCGCTGATAACGAATCCAAGCCAGGGTCTTTCGGCTTTGCCGCCATTGATCATGGCGGGCAGAGCCGCGGCAAGCCGTTCCGCCGGGACAGCGAAATTCAGTCCCGGGAATTGGGTAATTCCGGCAAAAACGACTCCCACAAGACGCCCTTCCGTGTCAACAACAGGACCGCCGGAATTCCCATGATTTACCGCCGCGTCAATCTGAATCACATCTCCGACTTGAAGCAGCCTCCGGCCAAGGGCCGACACGATTCCGGACGTTACCGTTTTTTCGAGGCCTCCGGGGGAACCGACAGCAAGAACCGTCTCCCCGATACGGGGAATAACCCTGTCCACTACAGAAAAAACATATTCGGGCGTATACTCGGCTTTAATCAACGCTAAATCCATCGCCGCGTCATAACCGACTACCTTTGCCGGAATCCTCGCACTCGACGCGTCGCCAAGGCGGATGTACATCCGCGAATATCCTTCATATTTTGGGTCAACTTCACTGGCGATAACATGATAGTTCGTAATGAGCAGTCCCGAAAGATCAACAAAAAAGGCGGAACCAATAACCCTGTCGATGGTTCCCCTGCCGAATTGAACCCGCATTCCCCTGTCCACGAGAACCGTCGCAACGCCTTTAATCATTTCGGAAGGTGTGTCCTTCCCTTCCGCATAGGTCCGCAAATCGGACGGAACATCCGCCCCGTCCCGTAAAGCTATATTCAGAAAAAAAGCCGCCGTCCTCCGCTGTTTTACATCAACCGCGCGCCGGAGAAACAACATGGCGTCATCGGTACTGAGCGGCTCTACCGCGTGGGAAGCCACAGCGGATATAAACGCGGACAGATTATCATCCTTTTCCAGCGCGTCCTTTGCTTTCATCAAAAGAAAATCCGCTTCGCTTGCATCATAGCCGTCATTCATTCCGAGAGCGGAAAGAGAACGGGAAAGCGAAGCCGCGTCGTCCCAGCGTTTTTCCGTAACTGCCGCGGTTTGCAGCGCTTTAAGATTTCCCAGCGCGGAATCGTAAGCATTTTTCAGTCTTACAGAAGCGTTCCCATCATCTTCCTGTTCATAGGGACTCAATTCGCCGTAAATTCTTTCATAAACATTGATTAAGTGAATCGCCTTGACAGGGTCTTCGCCCGAAAACTTTTCGATGTCGTCAAGCCGGTATTCGTAGCTGTATTTCGGCGGCTCCAATAATTCTTCCGCTGACGCACAAGACAAATGCATCCCCGCCGAAAAGACGAGCAACATCATTCCGGCGCACACTCCGCAATATTTCTTCATATTGATCAAACTAAACATCCGGTATCACTTCCTTATGTTCTCTGATGCCGTCCCCATCGTTATCCCAGGAGCGTTCAATAATCCCGCCGGGAAGATAGAGTTCACCGTATTCATATATTTCATCGCCGTTCCAGTCGCTTTCGGCTTTTTCAAGGACCGGTTTATAGTCCGTAGGGTCGGTGCCCGAAAAAGGCAGCCCGCGTTCCCGCTTAAACACGCGCCGGGTTTCCCGTCTTCCATCCGTATCAAGATCGGCATATTGCAGATACGGCTCGCCCAATTCAAAAAACATTTCCGAAACGACGCGTCCGTCCGGTAAAACTTCCCTCGCACGGTTCACCACGCTGTTCGCAAGATGAATCTCTTCGACAGCTTCGGGAAATTCCCGCGACGGCCTTTTTATAATATCCGCAAACGATATGAGCGAACGCTTTGTCAATCTGGAAATCGAATCTTCTAACAATCGAGGATACAGCGGCACATCTTGAAAATCTTCATCCCCGCCTGTAATCGGTACAAAGCCCACCGGAGCAAAGAAAAATTCCCTGTATACCGGAAAATAATCTGTTTCGCCCATCCGCGCGCTTTTTACGGACGGATAAGTAAAATATTCGATATACATTTTTTCCTGATCTTCCGCCCTTACATGAAAAGCCGCAATTTCCAATAAGCCTGAATCATCATCCATCACCTCAACTTCCGCCCGCCGGGGCAATTCATCATCAGCATAAAAATAAAGTGATAATTCCGATAATCGGTCCTGGTCGGAGTCATGCGCGTATGACTGTATCCGCCCCGCTTCATACCTTGTAAATGATTCCGGAAATGAATCATCATTGCTGTCGTCTATTATAACACCCGAAAAGGCCGATAGGTTTCGCTTAAATTCATCGCGCGAGGCATCATTCCGCAAGAGACGCCACAATTCGCGGACAAGATCAAGCCGCAGGACATATTCTTCCCGGTTTTCTGCCGAATATTGGTCTGTTTTATACGAAAAGAAGTCCCGCATCATCGTTTCTTCGCCGATAACGCCAAGTTCCAAAGCGGCCGGCAGCGATTCAGGATGAGGTGCGTGCTCAGCCCGGTACGCTTCCACAAGGCGCCGCGCATCTGCGATATTCCGCATAAAGGGAACGGCCTTATACGCCAGCGAAGGATCTTTTTGAATAAACAAAGGAAGCCGTTGTAAGGCCAAATCTACCAGTTCCCTTTCGTTCAGCCGGGGGACTTTTGCGTCAACCACATCAAACAAGATTGATACGGGGCGCGGATCGTGCTCGTACATGTCAAGAGCTCTTGCCATAAGACGCAAAAAAGCCTGATGATCGCCCATGCCTTTTTCGGCGCGCAGCTGAATCATCATCGTATCCGCTGACGGCGGAAGTTTATTCACAAAAAACAATGCAAAGGAATATCGTTTTAACGCAAGATATGTTTCAGCTATTAAAAGCAGAGCCGAGGATACTTCGCAATATTTCCAACGGTTTGTTTCAAGGGCCGTATCCAAAGCATAAATAACCGCGCCTCTCGGCCGGTTGAGATGACTGCGGCAAAGAGCCAGTAAATACGACAAATCAGATGACACACCGGCAAAATCCGCAGCCCTTTCGAGGCCTATTTCCGCCTCCGTCCAGCGCTCATGTTGAATCAAATCCATCGCCCAAAGAACATACTTTTCCGCCATCGCGGCGTCACCGCTTCCCGGTGCGGCATCTCCGGTTTGGGAAAAAACGGAAAGAACAGCCGAGACAAATAGACCCATCAATATGAGGACTCTGCGGAAATTAAGCATACGATTCCATGTTTTTAGTATATAGCACATTTCCATTATTTTAAAGCGTCCCGTGAAGCATATCATATCATTCACAATATTTGAGCTTGTTGCAAAACTCGGTTAGTTTTGCCCAAGCTCCTGCATTTTCTCGCCTAAAGGCTGCGAAACATGCATTTTTTAAAGGTTGCTGTTGCAAAATCTGGAGTTTTGCAACAGCCTCATTTGATAGCTTTTTTT
>DBDH01000046.1 GCA_002293455.1 Treponema sp. UBA937 | reverse complement strand
TGGAGTTTTGCAACAGCCTCGTAAAGAAAGCAAAATAATGGAGAAATGGTACATTATCTTTAATAAAGTACTAAAATAAAAGTGTGAGCCTTTGTGAAACTCCGGTTTTGCGCTTGCCTCATGTAAAAAATCTAATCAAAAACTCCGCCGCAGAGCAGCGGAGTTTGTTGGTTCTGCTTTGGTGGTTGTATTCGGGTTTAATACCCATTTAATCCACTTCGAGATTTTAAGAACGCCCCAAGGGGCGGGGTATTAAACCCTCAACACGAATGAAGAGGTATTCATGAAAGCACATCCTATTTCCGACTCTATTTTTTGTCTTCACGCGGAAATTCATCAGCCTGATGATTTATTTGAAGGTATTTGGCCCATTTCCAGCGGCGTAACCCTTAACTCGTATATCGTGAAGGGAGAGAAAACCGCTATGATTGATCTTGTCAGAGATTGGTCCGATGCTCCCAGGCAGTATGAAGAGGAACTGGCGGGGATCGGCATGAAATTTGAGAATATAGACTACCTTGTTCTGAATCATCTGGAACCGGATCATACGGGCTGGCTTGTGGAATTCAAGAAACATTGTCCTAAAGCGGAAATTATCAGTACGGAGAAAGGAATTAATCTGGTTAAATCGTTCTACCATATTTATACCCAGGTGCGCGCTGTTAAAGATGGCGACACGCTCGACCTTGGCAAAGGAATGGTTCTTCATTTTTTGGAAACGCCTAATGTTCATTGGCCCGAAACGATGATGACATGGGAGCCGAAATCCGGGACGCTCTTTTCCTGCGACGGGTTCGGCAGTTTCGGCGCTTTGGGCGACCGGGTTTTTGATGATCAATTTACCGAGGAAGAACATAAGCAATTTGAGATAGAAACGCTCCGGTATTATACCAACATTGTTTCTTCCTTCTCCATTTTTGTTGAAAAAGCTCTCAAAAAAGTGTCGGCAATGGATATTGATATTAAGTGTATTGCGCCCAGTCATGGAATGCTTTGGAGGAAAAATCCCAGGAAGATTATCGATTTGTATGCCAAATATGTTGTTTATGTGAAGGGGCAGGGAGAAAAAGAGATCACGGTTGTTTGGGGATCGATTTATGGAAACACCAAAACAGGACTTGACGCGGTAATTAAGGGCATTGAAGCCGAAAATGTTCCCTATACGGTTTACCATATCCCTTATGATAATGTTTCTTACATTTTGGCGGATGCTCACAAAAACGCCGGTTTGGTTCTTGCGATGCCGACTGTTGAGTATGCGATGTTCCCGCCGATGGCTCATGTCATCGATATATTCAAACGAAAACATGTAAAAGGGAAAACCGTTTTCCGTCTTGGTTCCTGGGGCTGGATCGGCGGCGCAAAAAAAGAATACGAAGCGGCCATAGAACCGCTCAATTGGAACAGCATAGAATCCGTTGAATGGCAGGGTTTGCCCACGAAAGAAACCCTGGAAATACTCGAAGCAAAAGGCCGCGAAATAGCGAAAGCGGTTAAAAACCTTTGAGAAAAAAACATGTCCGGAGCCGGAATGTTTCCGGACATGTTTGTTATGAAAGATAATATTTCCCTGCATTTCATGTTTTCTTCATTGAATTATCATCTTCATTGTATATATATTATAATACATAGGGTATCTACCGATAATAAATAAAATCTGATGTGCCGTGAAAGCGGATTTTATCATAGATTATGCGAATCATTACGGAGGAATTAATGATGAAAAGATATGTTTCAGTGCTGCTGATTTTTATCACGATATGCGCGGTTCTCGCGGTTTCTGCCTGCGCAAAACCGCCTACCGCGGAAATGGAAAATGCCGCTGCCGCCGTTGCCAGGGCCGAAAATGAGCCGAACGTACTTGTATATGCCGAAAATATGCTGAGACAGGCGCAGGACAGGCTTGTCCGTATGAACGAGGCCGCGAACAGCAAGCAATATGATGAAGCAAGACGCTTCGCCCAGGAAGCGGTAAGTTTAGCGGAAAGGGCAATTAACGAAGCGAGGTCGGCGGAAACAAGCGCCAGAGCTGCCGAAGCGGCCGCGGCTGCTTCGGATGAAAAAGCTCGCACAGATGTTTCTAATTTAATTAACAGCGTGAAAGCGTCTATCACAGAAGCTGAACAAGCGCTGCAAAATGCTCAAAAAGTGGAAAATATCCGGCTTGATATCAACGCTATTACGTATGAAATTGATACCGCTAAAAAGCATATTCAGGATGCCGAGACATTCCTCGCGGGGAAACAATATGACGAAGCCGAGGATGCCGCCGCCGCCGCCCGGTCGTCTGTAAGCAGCGCCATGACTTGGATTGCGGACGCCGCCCGGGAAAGTTCTAAGAAAAAGTAGGGTCTCCCAACACAATTGACGCGTTTCGCCGGATTGTTTTGGGGCCGAGCCAGGAAAGCCCCATAGCGGTGCCTTTAAAAAAGGCCTTAATTTCATCATCAGTCATGGTGAGGATTTTCCGGGCATCAAGACCGGCGGGGAGAACGCCTTCTTCGCATTCGGTTCCCTTAATGGGGCGGCGGTTGTGAGGGCAGGCATCCTGGCAGTTGGAACATCCGTAGAGGCGCCTGTCCCAATGGGCGAGAACTTCCGCGGGGATTTGTGAGCCGTGTCCCGACGCGTACCATTGAACGCATTTTTCCCGGTTGATTGTTCCGTCTCCGTTGAGGGCCTTGGTGGGGCAGGCGGCTTTGCATGGCGGGTTTGTTTCATCACAGCCGCGGCAAAAATCGAAGCGTTTCAATTCCGCTTTGTCGGGAGTAAGCGCAAAGGGCAGCGTCATCGCGCCAAGAATCACCAGGCTGCCGGCGGTTTTTGTGATAATCAAACTATTTTTTCCCACGCAGCCGAGACCCGATGTTTCCGCGAGGGGTTTTTCGGGAATCGGGGAATTGCAGAATATTCTGAAGGATGATTTTTCCCCGCCGTACCGCTGCCGAAGTTTCAGGGAAATCCGTTTGAGCCGCTTAACGGCTTCCCGGTAATAGTTCCGCCGCGCAAAAGGAGCGATCCATCCCAAGTGGGAAGCATCGGCTTTATCATCGTTTTGTTCTAATTGGTTTCCGTAAGGCAAAGCGGCAACCAAAAGCGAAGAAGAGGGGGCCGCATAATTTGGGGGAACTTCCCGCGTGAAATCGGCCGGGAAAAAAGGGGCAAGAATCCGCGGATTGATAAATCCTTCATCTTCCGCTATGGAAAGAATATTCTGTTTTAGGATAGAATAAGACATTATAGACATATTTATAAACCTGTTTCAGAGAAACAGCGGATAATAGTGAGAAAATTGCAAAACTTCAGTTTCGCAATTTCTGCCGCTTAAAAATGCATATTTCACAGCCCGCGATCCAAGGGATCGTTGACGAGAAATTGCAGGAGCTTGCTGCAAAACTAACCGAGATTTGCAGCAAGCCCTAGGGTAACACTGATTTATGCATCGAGCATAAATCAGTGTTTACTTTATGAAACTGTCATTTTGCAGTAATTCGTTGTATTATAAGAATTACGAAAAATGACTTGGGCAGCGATGAGTAATGTCATCGAGACTTAATCAGCGCTGCCCTAGTATTTTATCTTTTAATTTTGATGTATACTAGATTATAATAGAGTACATTCTGAAAATTGATGAGGGGTTTTATGGCCATTCCATTTCTTGACAGCATTTTGGCTTTATTTAGCGGCGGAAATGATCTTGAATCGGGGAAAAAGCGTCTCCTAAAACAAATGCTCAAGGATCTAAGTAAAAATAAATATTCCAAGTTTTACCGGGCCAAAGAAGAAGAAGTGACGCCGGTCTTTGCGAAATTCTTTTACGAAATATATAAAGTGGTTTCACCGGCGCAGGTTTTTTTACAAAACGCGGCAAAATCGGCTCAGTTAAAGCAGGTAGCGATTGAATCATTTATGGATGAGAAGCTCAAGCACTTGCAGGACCGTGTTTCCCAGGAATCGATTGCTGAAAGAGCCCAGACCACATCCACCAAGGAACTGGCAAAGCAGCTCAAAAATGAACTGGTAACATTGATTGCCGGATTCGATTCTCCATTAATAAAAAGTGTGGAAGATCATTATAATCTTATTATCGCTTTTAATCAGTTTATTTCTTTTGATTATTTTTTCCTTTTGAAAAAGTTTGATGCCGCCCTTAGCGAACGGAATTTTACGTATCAGCCCCGGTTTGAAAATATCAGAGCCGAATATATCAGTGATGATATAAAAGATTTTCTGGAAGCTGCCCTCGCTGTTGATCCTGACCAGGATTGGAAAACGGTGTTTGCCGTGCTGAAAAACTATAAAGGCGACATTGATGTTGTCAATATCAATCAGTGGAACAAATTGATGGCGCTTCTCCGTGATGTGAAGCGTTCAAAAATACTTGAACTCATGGCGCGCCATATCAGCAAGGATCCTTTTTACGAACCGGTTCCCCGGCTTCCGAATGAACATATCGTCGATGATTTTCTTCAAAAGAAAAAAACGGAAACTGAATCGGCAATTCACAAGATTCTGAATGACAAAAGAAGTTCTCAAATTGATCAATTGGCAAAGGCAGTGTTTGGTACCAGTGATATTGAGCGTATGAAATACTATACCGATAAAAACAATGAAATCTATCTGAAAAAAGGGCTTGACGCGTTTGCTCATGTTCAGGGAATGAATTACCTTAAGGCTTTTCTCCTTGATTATTTTAAAAAAGATGTCCGGGAACTGTGCGATTTGTTTCTTATCCGCGGGCAATGGGCGTCTCTGGTGCTGTCTCAGCAAATGTCTGAAGGTTTTCATACGATTATGGAAATTTCCGAAAAGATTCTTACTTTCGATGAAACGTTTTCCGAATCGGGAACAAATGGGTCGCGCTTGAAGGCGGCTTTGGTAAAAGCAGACCGCGATAAAGGGCAGGCAAAATATATCCGCATTATTATGAAGACCGCCAATGAAGAAGCCCAGGAGATGATTACCAATACGGCCCAGAGTCTTATTATAATTGGGAAAAATTTTAAAAATATTTTGGAAGATTATCAAAAAAGTCCCAAAGAACTTGTGATGAACTGGAAGGAACTGGAATCTTCTTCCGAGGAACCGCTCCCTCAGAGAATTACCGCTGTGTACAAAAAGATTTACTATTTCGTTCAGCTGATGCAGTTCTTTACCGGAAACGGCGGGGAATCAGAAGAAGAATAGTTTGTTACGCAGCTCGATGTATCATTCCCTGAATACCGGAAGTTTTTCCAGGTAAAGGATGTCGGTTCCTTCATAGCCGCCGTCTTCAAGCAAAGCGGCGGCTTTTGATACAACACGGCAGTCTATTTTTGCAAGCATTTTTTCTATCGCCCTTATCGATCCGCCGGTAGAAATTACATCATCTACAATGCAAACCTGTTTTCCCGAAAGCCGCTCTTTGTCGGGGCCGTCCAGTACGAGCTGCTGTTCACTTTTTGTAGTAATCGATTTTGTTTTCTCAACAAGATGATTTCTCATATACGATTTTTCGGTTTTCCGAAGTACCACGTAATCAATGCCAAGCCGGACAGCAAGCGCGTGAGTTAACGGAATCGCTTTAGCTTCGGGACATACAAGCATCTCGATCTTTTCACGCGGAAACCGCGGATGAGAACATAATGATTCCGCTGCCGCTTCAATCAACTGCGTATCGCCAAGCATGACAAAACTGGCTATCGACAATCCCTCCGCAATGTTGATAATAGGCAGAGTCCTTTCCAGGCCCGCAATTTGTAAAGTGTAAGTATCCGTCTTTTGCATAATGGGAATGGTAATAGAAAAAAAGGAAAATTTCTATGGGCGGGGATTTTACTCCCCTGCCGTTTCAACTCTATTTCTGCCAAGGAACTTGGCTTTCCGCAAGGCTTCGTCGGACACGTGGAAAAGCGCGTCACGGTCTTTTGCGTGAATAGGAGCTATCGCGATTCCGATACTCGTCCGCATAGTTAACGCTTCCATGTCCGATGAACCGGAACTTTTGGGCACATACACTTTTTCCTTGCTTACGGCTTTGCGGATAGATTCCGCTATCCGGAGAGCTTCCGTAATATCGGTGTCCGGAAGGATGACCGCGTATTCATCACCGGAAAGCCGGGCGGCAATATCACCGTTCCTGATGTTGTTCTTAATAATGTTTGCGGCGGCGATAATCATCTGGTCCCCGGCTGTTGTTCCAAAATTTTCGTTGACGGTATGCACTTTGTCCAAATCCATCATGAGGAGCGCAAGTTTACGCAAACCGATGGAGCCATGCTCAAATCGGTCCTGTAAAGATTCGTTCAAATAACTGCGGTTGTACAAACCGGTAAGTTCATCAAAAATCGCTCTGCGCCGGGCGGTTTCCCCCCAACGGATAAGATCGTTCAGGTGCTTGGCGGTTTGATCGAGCCAAATATTTTGCACCGAACCGATGGCCTTGAGCAATTTCACCGCGATAACAGGATAATCAAAAATGATACGGTAAAAATCGATTCCCTGAAAAACCATGAAACTGGAATCTTCTTTTGCAATAATCGTTGCCGACCGGGGTTCATTCGCAATAATCGACATTTCTCCAAAGAAATCACCGGGTTTAATATTAAACATCCATTGACTGGTTCCGTCGGACTGGGTTACAAAGGCGCTCAATGTTCCTGATATGAGGATGTACATGGCTTCGCCTTTTTCGCCTTCGTGAAAGAGCGCCTCGCCTTCAGAAGCGAAACCTGGTTCCAGAAAAACCCGGATTGCGTTGAATTCCAATTGGCTCATTTCAGAAAAAAGACGCGACTGAGTGAGAACGGCATCCGGCTCAAAAGGCATGGTATGTTTTTTCATGATGCCGCTTCTTGTTTGTAACGAACAACTCGATCTCCCCCGGTCCGCCAATTTTCGAGAAGAGAATCATAATTGCCCTGGAAAAGTGTTTCCCATTTTTTTTCATCATTCGGCCAAACGGCATAAGAAACCGTTCCCGAAAAACGGAATTCGGGAATACTGCCTTCCGCCGGAACCGGTTCCAGGTTTGCCAAGCCGATGTGAATTTCTTCCGCTATTTTCCGCGCGATTGCCGGCGGACATTTTGGAAACAGAAGGCCGGTTTCATTACTTTTAAAACGGAGCGCCCATCCGCGGCCCAAATGACGGACCATCAATTTAAGCAGCATCGCGATACGAACCATGGCTTCATCTCCTGCTTCATGTCCCCTGGAATCAACGAGGATTTTAAAGTTATCCGGTTTTACCATAATGATCGCCGTAGGTTCTTCCAGAAGGCGATTAATTTCATCGGTTAAAAACGATTGTTTGAATAATCCTGTTCCCGAATCTTCATAGGCTTTTCGATAGAGTTCCTGAACCAGTGAAATATTTTCAACGATGATTTTTTGAGTGGTTTTGATTCGGGATGTTATCATGACAATAGAATTCAAAAGGATATAAGACAGTGCCTGCGGATTTTCCGTAATCATCATGTCCATGGTGATTCCCGGAGCGGGAAAAACGGCGGCTGTTGAATTTACCATAACTTCCGCTGACGCGTCGTACACAGCTCCGCGGGCAAAGTCGAAATCGCCGATAGTGTCGCCCGGATCGAACCAGGCTAAATCATCTTCTTCACCGTCTTCCCTGGGTTTAAAAACGCGGACCGATCCATCAATGAGCTTATAAAAACGGTCCGCTCTTTCACCGGAAGTAAATAACCGTTCGCCTTTTTTAAGCTGAATAATTTCCGCCCGGGATGAAACATATTCACGCTCCTTTTCAAGCAAAGATGAGAATAACTCTGTATTCAAAATTGATGACGCGTCAATGTTATGCACCGGGATTCTTCCTTATTCAATCTCCTTTGGTATGCTACTGTAGAAGTATATATCAGGAGTAAAAGTTATGCAAATGAAAAAATCACGCTTGAAGAATCTGACGGAAATACATGAAGCATGAGCCTCAGCAAAACTAACCCGAACCGTAGGTTCGCGGTTTTTGCAAGAGGCTCGGTGTACTGCTCATTTTTTCCAGTAAGTGAAAAAAATCTTTAAGACCTTGGGAACCGCGCTTAAACGGAAAGAGCCTACCAAAAAAAGAATGGCTTCCATCCCTTGATAGATTTTTTCCGAATAGGGATGCCACCACAAATTCCGTTTTGCGCCGGGAAGCGTATCATTCACTACAACTTTGGATTGAACCATTTCCAGTAAACCCATTTCACCGTGAGTCCGTCCCAAGCCGGAATCGCCAAAACCGCCCCAGGGAGTTTCCGCCAAACCGTGACTCATGAGGTGATCATTAATCATGATGGCTCCGGCATGAATCTTTCGGCTGATGCTTTTTGCCTTTTTCCGGTTTTTGGACCAGACCGATGCCGTAAGTCCGTAAGAAGACGCGTTGGCAATCCTTACCGCTTCATCATCATTCTTTACGGGCATGATGCCTGCAACAGGACCGAACATTTCATCCGTCATGATGGGCATGTCCATCGTGATATTCGTCAAAAGAACGGCGGGGGCAAGGGGCGTTTCGTCATCAAAATTACCGCCGGATTCACCGCCGGAACTTTGGGCCGCAACACGCGCGCCGAGTTTGATACATGCTTCAACTTGTTTCTGTACGGCCTTTTTCTGCTGCAAAGAAATCATGGGGCCTATATCATCATTTAAACTTGAACCGATGCGGAGCCCTTTAACGAGCGAACTCAATTTTTCAAGGAAAGGCTCGAACACATCTTCGTGAACGAGAATCCGCTGAACGCCTCCGCAGGATTGTCCGGCATTGGAAAAACCCGCCCAAAGGATGCCGAGGGCCGCCCGGTCCAAATCCGCGTCGGCGCATACGATTGCCGCGTCCGATCCGCCAAGTTCCAACACTAAAGGCAGAAGCTTCGGCGCAGCGCGGGCCATGAGTTCTTTTCCCACGGCAGTGGAGCCCGTAAAAAAGAGCTTGTCTACGCCGCCGTCAATAAAAGCGGGGCCCGCGTCTTTTCCGGGAAGCTCCACATAAGAAAAAAGATGTTCGGGGATGTCCGCCTGCTGAAATATTTCAGCCAAAAGCCGCCCGGTATCGGGAACGGAAGCGGCGGTTTTGAGGATAACCCCGTTGCCCGCGAGGAGGGCCATAATTACTTCGGAAAAAGGGATGGCAAAAGGGTAATTCCACGGGGAAATAATTCCCACGACTCCGTAAGGTTCATGCACAATCCGGCTTTTTTTGTTGAACATGAGAAGATTCCCGCCGGAAATATTTCTGTCTTTTAACACGGATGTACTCCGCTTGCAGTAATACGAAACAGCCATGACCGCGGGAAGTATCTCGGTAACGAGGGCATCAAGTTTCAGTTTCCCGTTGTCTTTATGGATGCGCTCCGCCATGGCATCGCCCTGGGAAGCGATGTATCTTCCGAGCGGTTTCAGGCGGCGGGCGCGTTCTTTTAAAGACATTGAGCTCCAGGAAATTTGAGCTGTCCGTGACGCGGCAATTTTGCGCGCAATATCTTCTTTGGAAGATTGATATTTTTCTGTATCAAGCTTATTCACGGTTCTTTCCTTCCGGTAAAATCATCCATTGAGTTACTTATTCCGAAGAAATCGGCAATGCAATCGAAGGCGCCTACGGGCAGAAGCCGGATTAAATAAACGGCATAGACAAAGCGCGGCATGATAAGGCGCTTTTTGTTTTTGATGATGGCTTTACAAATCCGCATTGCGGCGTATTCCGGTTTCAGAATGGGCAGCAGGAAAGAGAATCTTGTTTTTACGCCCTGGAACATTCCCGTATCAATAAAGAAAGGACAGACGATGGTGCTTTGCACGCGGCTTTTAAGCCGGCGGAGTTCCATCCGAATCGCTTCATGAAAACCAAACACCGCAAACTTGCTGGCCGAATAATCCGCCAGGCCCGTCACCCCGATGATTCCCGCGGCGGAAGAAATAGTTACCAAATGTCCGCTGTTCCGTTCGATCATCGAAGGAAGAAAAGCCTTTGCGGTCCAGAAATGCGCGTTCGTATTTATTTCCATCGATTTGAGGATTTTTTCATCGGCGGTTTTCAGAAAGGTTGATCCGGAAACGATGCCGGCATTATTGATGAGAATATCGACCGGACCGGCTTCGGCTTTTACCGTTTCAGCGAGCTTGTACACCGCGTCTTTGTTGGATACATCACAAACCCAGCCTTTTATCGACAAAGATTCGGCGCGGGCTTCTTCTTCAAGTTTGGCAATGTTCGCCGCATTCAGGTCCCAGACCAAAACTTTTGCGCCCCATCTTGCAAGGGTCAATCCCGTCAAACGGCCGATTCCGCTGGCGCCGCCCGTAATGAGTACAATTTTATCTTTTACGTTCTTCATAGGTTCTCCTTCGTGTAGGAATATGACAACAAGATTAAATTTGTCGATTTCTTTAAAAAATACTATAATATGAAATACGAATCATAACAATATAGAAAATGAAAAACGGGAAAAAAGATGAGGCAATTGCGAAACTGACCGGGTTTTACAAGAGGCTCAAATTACATGAGAAAATTTTTCCCATCATTTTAGTATGATGCGTCATTTTGGTTCATCATCACCTATATATTGATGTTCAATTGTTTTTGTAAGTGCTTATAATATAAAAAGTTATGATTCGCATTGTTCTTTTTTGCTGTTCCCAAACTTGGCGCGAAAATTGCTTGTATAATAATAGTCGTTGACTGATGGCGATTACCGCCAAATAGAATTGTGAATATTGGAGTGTCTATTATGAAGAAAAAGATGGCTATCCTTGCGGTGATAGGACTGGTACTTGCGGGAACGCTCAACGCGCAGACGATAAGGAGGACCGTGGAAACTACGGCTATCAGCGGAAAACTTGCCCTGGCGGACGGCGTTATTGTTGTGCAGAATGGAGATCAAATCTGCCGCGCTTTTGGGTTTCATTACCTTATCGGCTTTGTTGATGGTTTGAAGGAAGGAGCCGATGTAACACTTGAAGGATATTATGCTCCCTTTGCAAGCGATTTTGAATATCAATATTTTATTGCGACAGCATTGGTGTTTAACGGAAAAACATATCAATTAAGAGTTCCGTACAATAATGGAGGAATGGGATTTAATCGTGATATGGGATATAATCGAAATATGAATCCTTGGCAGTATCATAGAGAAATGCCTTTCCATAGAAATATGCCCCGGCGGAATTACGGAGACCGCTATTATCAAATGAATAACAGAGGAAGATGGTAATAATTGTAAGAAGCTCTACGGAAGCATTGACTTATTCTTCATTGAATAAAACAGTGCTTCCATAGTATGCTTAGGCTATGAAGGTTTGGCTGAAATTATTAATTGGATCGATATTGGGGGTTATTCTCGGCTTTGTTTTGCCGGAGGAAAACCAATCTGTGACAGCGGCTCTTGAATGGCTTAACCGTTTTGCGATACAGATAGGCCGTTACGTTTTGGTTCCTGTCTTGTTGTTTGCCCTCGTCATTGCGGTTTATGAATTGCGGCAGGATAATAAGTTTTGGCGCTTGGTTTTCCGGACCTTTTTTTCGATTATAATATGCACCACGAGTATCGTTGTTTTGGGAATTCTTGTGACGAATATTTTTCCGCCGGCTCGAATCCCTATACTTATGGAAGAACAGCAGGAATTAGTCGCTTTGAACCTGCGGGAAAGAATCTTTGAGATATTCCCGTCCAATATGTTTTCGGTTTTAAGTTCCGGCGGAATATATCTTCTTCCGCTTTGTATCTTTGCCTTATTTCTGGGAATCGGATTATCGTATGACAAGATTTATACCAAACCTGTTATTTCGATTATCGATTCTCTTTCCCGGATTTTCTATCATATTGCTTCTCTCTTTTCGGAGATGCTGGGGTTCGTCATTATTGTTCTTGGCGCGTATTGGGCAGTCCTTTTTCACGGGGCGCTTAAAGCTGATGTTTACCGGGACATCATTCTTCTCCTTGGGATATTCAGCATTGTTCTTTGTTTTGTAATGCTGCCCCTTTGTCTTTATTTCTTGAAGCCGCGGGTAAATCCCTGGGCAATTCTTTATGGTTCCATTGCACCATCTTTGGCGGCATTCTTCTCCGGGGATATTAACTTTTCGATTCCGGTGCTGCTTCGTCATTCCAAAGAAAACCTGGGAATCCAGAGACGGGCTAATACGGTTGTCATTACGCTGTTTACAAACTTCGGCAGGGCGGGAAGCGCTATGGTTGCGGCAGTGGCTTTCATATTGATTATCCGTTCTTATTCCAGTCTGCAAATCCCCATGGAAACGAATCTCTATATTATGCTGCAAGCGATCCTCATATCCTTCCTCATTGCGAATCATCCCGGGGACGGAGCCTTTACCGTACTGGCGGTTCTCTGTATGGGATTCGGCCGCGGCTTTGAAGCCGGCTATCTCATTCTAAAGCCGATTGCCTTTTACCTTATTGCCATTGGAACCTTCATCGACATAACGCTGACATCATTTGCCGCCTACGTTATTTCCCGGATCAGCGGCTTTCAGGAAGATAAGGATATTCGGCACTTTATATAGAAAATAGGGAGATACAAAATGAAATATAGTTCGATTAGTATTAGCAATTTTAGGGCAATTGAAAATTTGTGCATAGATAATTTTAAACGAGTTAATGTATTTACCGGCAGAAATAATTGCGGCAAGACAACGGTATTGGAAGCTCTGTTTCAAATCTCTGGGATGTCAAATCCTCAGCTTCCTATAACTATACATAATATTAGAGATTTGATTCTTGGGAATGATGATAGTTTTAATTTTATTTTTCGTAATCTTGATTTTAATCAAAATCCTCATATTGATGCAATTCTTGATGGTATCAAAAGAGATTTAATTATTAAACCGAAATATGCCGCTCGGTATAATAAAAAAGTCTTTAACACTGAGAAAATCAATTTAATTCCAGAAAGCAAAATATCAATGAATGATGATGATTTCCCTGTTGTTGGTGGACTTTGCTTTGAATTTACAGAAGAAAAAAACAATGAAAAATTTATATCAGAAATTTCTTTGTCAGAAAATATAGTGAACATTTCAAATCACTATAGAGAAAAACTAAGATGTTCTTTTCATTCTACTAAACATTCTATGGCCATGCTGCCTCAGAGAATCAATAAACTGCTTGTTAACAAACAAATGAGAGGAATTATCAAAGTTCTTAAAGAAATAGATCCAAAAATATCAGATATGCAAATGGGTGATATGGGAATGATTTATATAGACATTGGTCTTGATAAACTGCTCCCAATAAATATTATGGGTGATGGCATTCGCCGAATACTTTCGATGATAGCCGCGGTTTCTGATGTGCAAGGCGGCGTTTTGCTGATTGATGAAATAGAAAACGGTCTGCATTATTCAACCTTAAAAACTTTGTGGAAAGCACTATTGAAAGCCGCGGAAGTGTACAATGTACAATTATTTGCTACAACACATTCAAATGAATGTATAGATGCGTTGGTTTCTTCATACGAGGAGAGCAATCAGGAATCTGATGATATTCGTCTTTATCGTATTGAGAAGCAAGATGATAAACATCGGGTGTTTGAATATTCAGCCGAGATGATCGCCACTGGTATAGATAATATTATAGAGATGCGGTAGGTTTGGTGTCTTATGGAGAAAATAGAAAAAGAAAATGTTTTGGCTGTGGAAGGTAAAGATGAAAAGAATTTCTTTGAGGCTTTATTAAAAAATCTAGAGATAGCCGATGTTCAAGTTATTGATGTCGGCGGTAAAGATAAATTTGACAAAACATTGTCTCTATACATTCAATCAGAAGGAGCTTTAGCCAAAATAAAAAATATCGGTTTTGTACGGGATGCAGAAGATCATGAAGCAGAATCGGCTTTTCAAAGTATTTGTACTGTATTGAAAAAATATGATTTACCTTGCCCGGTTAAAACTTCGGAGATTGCTGAAAATAATGGCGTAAAGGCAAAAATTTTTATTATGCCGAACAATCATGATTGCGGCATGTTGGAAGATTTATGCATTTCTTCTGTAAGGGGAACGGATATTTTTAATTGTGTTGAAAGCTTTACAAAATGCTATGAGAGCAAAATTGATAGAGATCGATATAATTTACCCAAAGCAGAAATGCTGGCTTATTTATCAACACAAATTCCCCTCGTTAATTCTTTAGGACTTGCCGCACGGCAAGGTGTTTGGGATTTTACTCATCAATGTTACAACGAGATTAAAATATTTCTAAGCGAATTATTCAATTAGTTGGAATCAGAGGAAGTTTCTCCCAATTTTTGCGGAGAATTCAGTTATGAAATGGCAAGAGGATGAACGAAACATTAATCTTTGTTCTGCTTGTTAATTATCCGTAAATAAATTACGATCCCAGCATGACTGACAAGAGAAAAGGGTTAATCGCTATTATCATCTGTGTTTTGTTTTGGGGATTCTCTTTTATATCGATAAAAGTTTCTGTCGCGGTGTTTCCGCCCATGACTTTGGGGATGATACGTTTTGCCGTCGCTTTGCTGTTTCTCTATTTCCTCAAATTAAAACTGGCCCCAAAAGAACGCCTGGTTCTTGCGGACATTCCCTGGCTTTGCGGAGCGGCAGTCAGCGGCGTTACCCTTTACTTTTATTTTGAAAATACCGGCATCTCAAAAGTAAGCGCGTCCGAAGCGTCAATCATTGTGGCCGCGGTTCCGGTTCTTACGATGATAGCTGAATACATTGGTGATGTGATTCTGTATAAGCGGGCAAAGAAAAAAGCGGCGGAGAATCCTGACGCGGCGCTTCCGAAAAGGAACACCCTGAGCGCCCGGAACTGGATAGGCGCCTTTGTATCGGTGATTGGCGTTTGGTTTGTGGTTGGAGCTTCTTTCGTTATTTCCGGAAGCGTCGCGGGTTATTTGTATATGCTGGGATCGGCAGTCAGTTGGGTCTTCTATTCCTTTTTGACAAGGAAACTGTTTTCAAAACGGTCAAGGATTTATATCGTATTCTGGCAGTCCTTCTTTGGATTCATCGGGTTCATTCCTTTTGCTTTAACCGAAATGTCCCGATGGGGCAGCCCGACGCCTGAGGTATGGATGCATGTCGTTTTCCTTGGCATTTGCTGTTCAGCCTTGGCGTATTGGTTCTACGCCATGTCGATGGGCTGTCTTGGAGTAAGTGCTGCGGCAATGTTCATCAATCTTATCCCTGTCGTTACCGTAATTTTCGGTTTTTTTCTGCTTGGAGACAGGCTCAGCGTACTTCAATGGATAGGCGCGGTTTTGGTTCTTGCGGGTGTGTATCTTGCTATGCTTGAGGGAAAGAAGAAAGTTGAGTAATTAAACAATATAATACACAGAGGATCAGAACGTTCATTGTATTTTTATCTCTCTGGAAAACTTTTTCATGCTTTGATAAAATACCGTCATATGGAATTAACGAAAGAATATATTGACGGCCTTACGGTCAATGAAATCGCGCTGATGAAGCGTATGGCGGAAAAATTGAGTGTAAACCTGAATCAGGTTTCCGCCGTGATTGGGCTCCTTAACGAAGGAAGCACCGTGCCTTTTATCGCCCGGTACCGGAAAGAAGCCACAGGAAGTTTGGATGAAGTGCAGGTCCGCGATATTGATCATCTCTTTACGAGCGGAAAGAACCTTGAAACCCGGCGCTTGGAAATTGTCCGGGGGATTTTTGATCAGGGGAAACTGAGCGAAGCGCTTTACGATAATATCATGAAAGCCGCGACCTTAACAGAACTTGAAGATATATACGCGCCCTACAAACGCAAGAAGAAAACCCGCGGGATGCTTGCGCAGGAGAAGGGACTTGAACCCCTTGCGGATGCCATGCTTGAACTCGATGGCGAGGCTGTTAAAGCCAAGGCCGCGGAGTTTGTAATCGATAACACTGAGAACCCCGAACTGTCGGTTGCAACAGCCGAAGACGCCCTCCAGGGAGCGATGGATATTCTTGCGGAAAGAGTTTCCCAAGACCCTGAAAACCGCGCGGACATCAAGAAGTTTTATCTTGCCGATGGTAAGGTTATCGTTAAAGGCATCGGCGATGATGAAGCCAAAAAGACATCAACGTATCAGATGTACTGGGATTACACCGAACCTCTTTCCCAGATTAAACCGCACCGTGTCCTCGCGATCAACCGCGGCGAACGGGAAAAAATCCTCGATGTTACTATCGATGTGGATGAAAATACCGGCGCTGAACTTTTGCAGCGGAAATATACCATCAACAATGATTATCATAAAACCGCGGTTGAAGACGGCCTCAAACGGCTTTTGTCTCCTGCCGTCATCCGGGAACTCCGGGGCGATCAAGGCGATGAAGCCGATGATCACGGCATTTCGGTGTTCAGCCAAAACCTCAAGAATTTGCTGATGCAGCAGCCTATCAAGGGGACCCGTGTTTTGGGAATTGACCCCGGCATCAGAACCGGAACCAAGTGCGCGCTCCTCGATGACACGGGAAAGTATCTGCATCACTTTGTTATCTATAATCATAAAATCGAAGAAGCCAAAAAGCTGATTCTGGACAGCGTGAAGGATTATACGATTCAGCTTATCGCCATTGGGAACGGAACCGGAACAAAAGAAGTGCAGGAAATCGTGTCTCAGGTGATTACCGATAACAACCTGGAAGTTTTGTATACCGTTGTTGATGAAGACGGCGCGTCCGTTTATTCCGCCAGCGATATCGCGCGGGAGGAATTCCCCGAACTCGATTTAACCATCCGCGGAGCCATCTCAATTGGCCGCAGGCTCCAAGACCCGCTTTCCGAACTTGTAAAGATCGATCCTAAGTCGATAGGCGTCGGGCTGTATCAGCACGATGTAAACCAGAAAAAACTGTCCGAATCACTTGATGAAGTAGTTTCATCTGTTGTAAACAACGTCGGAGTCAACCTCAACACCGCGTCGGTTTCGCTGTTGAAATATGTTTCGGGAATCAACAGTTCCCTGGCAAAGAAGATCGTAAAGTACCGGGATGAAAAAGGAAAGATTTCTTCACGCGAGGAACTGACATCCGTTCCCGGCATGGGCCCGAAAAGCTATGAACAATGCGCGGGCTTCCTCAAGATTCCCGAATCGGCGGAACCTTTGGACAACACCTGGGTTCACCCGGAAAACTACGAGATCGCGCGGCTTATCCGGCAGACGATCACCACGACAGGAAATCTTGGCGCGGGCGAAGCCGCAACGCTGAAAGAGAAACATAAGGTCGGCGACACAACCCTCCACGATATTGTGGAAGAACTCAAGAAACCTAACCGCGACCCCCGCGACGGCTACCCAAAACCGATCATGCAGAAAGGCGTGATGACCTTTGAAGACCTCAGTGAAGGAATGATGATCACCGGAAAAATAAAGAACGTCGTGGATTTCGGCGCTTTTGTTGATCTTGGCATTAAAGAAACCGCCCTTATCCATATTTCCGAATTGAGCGATAACTTTGTCAAAGACCCCATGAGCATCGTCAAAGTCGGCGATGTCATGGAGTTCCGCATCATCGGCCTTGATATGGACCGCCGGCGCATCAGCCTTTCCAGAAAATCCCAAGCCTCCGCTTCGGAAACCGCAAAGCAGCCGGAGGGCGGGAAGGCAGGCAAACAGAAAGTTGTTGTCGTCAGAAAAGACGGAGACAAAGCCCCCGCTCAGAACAGACCCAAAGATTCCGGCTCAAAGCCGAATTTCCAGCCGCGCGAAAAAAGTTTTACATCAAACAAAGATGATGACGGAACCATGTACAACCCCTTTGCGGAAGCGTTTAAGAAGATGAAGAAGTAGGGGAACTATAAACTTGCGTATATTTTGCTGGGTTGGTGAGATGTACGCAGGTTTGCGGCTTATGCAAAAAATAGAAAGTGATACTTATTTTTCACGTAATTGGTTAATCAGGCTTAATACTGCTTTTAGATTTTCATCAGAATAATGCTGAAAAATACTTTTTTCTTCGTTTGATAAGAGTGCGTCTGATTTAAAAAGTTCATACGGTTCAATATTTAACACAGCAGCCAGTTTTACCAACGTATTTGGCGAAATCCATGCTTTACATCGCTCAATATCACTTAAAAAGTTGGTTGAAATATCTACTTTTTCGGCTAGGGCAAGTTGGGAGAGATTATTTTTCAATCGACAACGTTTAATATTATTGCCTAATATGCCTCTAAGTTCCTGTTCTTCCATAAATTATTACCTTATACCGAATATTTTTACTATTAGCTTGACAAAATATCAAACAGATAATAGTATGAAATATCGGTAATACCGAATATTTTGAATTTACATACTTTTTTTGAGATTTGATCATAGAAGGAGTAATATTTATGGGAAAGAATTTAGAGGAAAGCCCCGCTTTCAACATTGCTGATAAAATCGTTAAGGCAACGCTGATTAAAAAGAGAT
>DBDH01000038.1 GCA_002293455.1 Treponema sp. UBA937 | reverse complement strand
TTATTGGTATTTTTATTGCGATAGGCATAAGTAAAGTTATAATAAAACCTGTAGAGCGGATATCCGCGACTCTAAAAGATATTTCCGAAGGAGAAGGGGACTTGACCCGCCGGATAGATATACATTCCAAAGATGAAATCGGCGGCTTGGCTCAGCATTTCAATTTGACTATTGAAAAAATTAAAGTTCTTGTAGAAACAATTAAACACAAAGTAATCGCCCTTACCAATACCGGCTTTGAGCTTTCCGCAAGCATGAATGAAACTTCTCAGGCGGTAGAACAGATTTCGTCCAAGTTTGAAAATATTAAAGACATGATAGCCATTCAGGAAGAAAAGGCGGGTAAAGCGGATAAAGCGGTAGACGAAATTAATATCAGTATTAAAAAACTGTCTGAATTAGTGGAGGAACAGTCTGACAGCGTAAGCGTGTCATCTTCCGCTGTTGAAGAAATGACAGCTAACATCCGTTCTGTTACCAACACTTTGATGGCAAATACTAAAAATGTTTCAGACCTTATAGACGCGTCGGAAACCGGTAAATCAGGCCTTCAGGCTGTCGCGGAAAAAATTCAGGAAATAACAAAGGACTCCGAAGGGCTTTTGGAAATCAATTCGGTTATGAATACTATTGCAAGCCAGACTAATTTGCTTTCCATGAACGCGGCGATAGAAGCGGCTCACGCGGGAGAGGCGGGGAAAGGATTTGCGGTTGTCGCGGACGAAATCCGTAAACTTGCCGAATCGTCGGGGGAACAATCCAAAACAACCGCGGTGATGCTGCAAAAAATAAAAGTTTCAATAGAAAGGCATTACCAAATCTGCCGAAGAGGTGCTTACGCGTTTTGCGGCAATAGACACAGGAGTAAAAACAGTTTCCGAACATAATCAGGATGTTCTAAAAGCGATGGAAGAACAGGAATCAGGCGGCGCGCAGATATTGGAATCTGTAAGCCGTCTTAAAGATATAACTTTATCGGTAATGAACGGAACGGAAAATATGTCGGAAGCGGGCAAGCGTGTAATTAAAGAAACCGATGAATTTATAGCCGTAAGCGATCAAGTGGTAGACGGCATGAATGATATCATAAACGGCGCTATGAGTCATATTAGAATCGCTGTAGATAATGTAAACGAAATGAGTAAAGAAAATAACTCGAACTTTGATGATCTTAAACAAGAAATAGAGAAATTCAAGGTTTCTACAGGCATCGAAAAAAATATAATCCTCATTATTGATGATGATGAAACACATCTGGCGGTAACAAAAGCAATGCTGGAAAGCGATTTTGAAGTAACTGCCGTTACATCGGGCACGGAAGCGTTGAAAAGATTTTATCAAGGTTTTGTTCCCAATTTTATTCTGCTTGATTTAGTAATGCCGGATATGGACGGCTGGAGCACTTTTGATAAAATAAAAGCAATCAGTAATTTGCATCATGTCCCAATAGCGTTTTTCTCAAGCTCAAACGACCCAAAAGATATTGACCGCGCGCGTCAAATGGGCGCGGTGGATTACCTTAAGAAACCTATTGAAAGAGCTCTGTTATTGGAGAAAATCAGAAGGCATATTAAAACTGAGCAAAACCGATAGAAAAAAGTTGTCCGGAAACTGGACAGCGGCAGTATCTCGTATGATTGGAATGCAATGGTGATGTATACTTCAAGGCTGAGCGATACACTATGCTTCGGGGGGCTTTATTTTCCCACATCTTCTTTTGAAACCGTTAATCTTCCGTCTGCTTTACGGGTAGCGATTTTTCTGAAATACGCGGCATACTGTCTATCCATAACACCTATATGAGCTAAGACCCAATCTTTAAGGTAATAAGCGAATTTTTCAAGAACCAGCCGTTTCCCGGACTCAAAGTCCTTTACACTTTTGATCACTTCCAAAGTAAATTCGTCATGTACCTTTTTATGCGCGGCATAACCGGAGAATTTGGTCGCTATCATCAATTTTTCTTCTGTCTGAAAATGATATTTTATGTACTCTACGGCCTGATGAATCACTTCTTTAAAATAAGCCATTTCCTCAGCCTCGTTTCCCGTAGAATGATTAAATAATTCATTGACCAGATTTAAAAGCCCCTTATGCTGATCATCAACTAATTTTATTCCCATTGAATAGGACTCGGACCATGAAATATATTCTTTCGGCTGCGGGGCAGCAGATGATGTCTTTAGTATCATTATTTGATAACTCCTTCCATTAACATTATTTAATGCGTTATTTCCTTTTTTGTCAATGATTATCAATTCAGAGTTGACAGTGCCTTAAAATAAATCCAGGCGAAAGGGATTGTTGCCTTGTCAAAATAGGATAAGTTACTATATAATATAGACATAATGGGAATTGTTTCGTGAGCGTCTGTGTTTTCGTGAATTTTTCTTCTGTGTTCCATTATTGTTCAGTTTAGACTTGGGAGGGGAAAAACTGAAACGCCTTGTAATTTTTTTGACGGTATTGTTTATCGTCCATAGCCCAGCTGCCCTGTTTGCTCAAAATCAGATTGCCCCTGCCGGTGATGGTCAGGAAATTATTGTTTCTCCGGATTCCGAATCTCCCGTATCGAATGAAGATCAATTTATCATTGGAAACAATGATCCGGAGACCAATGGAAATCAACAGCCGGCCGGAGGATCGGGGGTTTTCCTTATATTGAGGATGCTGCTCGTTTTGGTTTTGGCGGCCGCGGCCATTTACGGTCTTGTCTATTTTGTAAAAAAACTTTCCCAGCCCAGGAAGGCCCAGGACCCTTACTTGAAAGTTTTATCCAGCGTGAGCCTCGGACCGAACCGTTCTGTTCATGTAATCAGCGTAGGCGAAAGGGCCTGGCTTGTGGGTTCCGCGGACAACGCGGTTTCGCTTATTTCAGAGATTGATGATAAAGAAACCGTGGACGCTATGCTGCTCGACAGTTCCAGAACCAGCGCGGAAGGCGGCATGGGAAAATTCATCGATTTTAAAACTATGTTCAGCCGGCTTTCGGGAAACCAGGAAGAAAAAAGTTTACCTAAATCCGGAAGCATAAAAGAACGCCGGGAACGGTTTAAAGGGTTTTAATATGAAGAAACCCCGCTTGTTTGTATCAATGTTGTTTCTCTTTTTGTTTGTAAGCGTTGGATCTGTACCGGCGCAGGTAACTGATTCATTTCCGGGAATGGCTTCACAGCCGACAACTGCGATTCCAAATCCTCCCGAAAACCCGATCATCCCCTTTGTCGATTTAAGCATCCGTAATCCTGAATCGGAACAGGAAGTGGCGTTTTCGATTCAGCTTCTGTTGCTGCTGACAGTTCTGTCGCTTGCTCCAAGTATCGTCATCCTGATGACGAGTTTTTTGCGGATTTCCATCGTGCTGGATTTTGTCAAAAGGGCTTTATCGCTCCAGCAGGTTCCTCCCAACCAGGTGATTCTGGGGATTTCCCTTTTTTTGACGGTCTTCATAATGTGGCCGACGTTCGAGCAGGTGTACAATAATTCTTTCAGGCCTTTATCGGAAGGAACGCTTTCGATTGAAGAGGCTTACCGCGAAGCCGAAGCTCCCCTGCGGATTTTTATGTACCGCCAGATGCAGGGAAGCCCTGAAAATATCCGGCTTTTTATGTCTATGCGCGGCCTTGATCAGCCCAATACTTTGGCGGACGTTCCGACCTACGTGCTGATTCCAGCTTTTATCCTCAATGAATTAACCGTCGCGTTTAAGATAGGAATCTTGTTATTCATACCGTTCATTGTAATTGACATGATTGTAGCAAGCGCTCTTATGTCGATGGGAATGATCATGCTTCCTCCGGTGATGATTTCCATGCCCTTTAAACTCATGCTTTTCATCCTCATTGACGGATGGGGGCTTTTAACCGGTCAGATCGTCCGGTCTTTTGGGTAGCCTATGACAATAGGAGATATAACATCCCTCCTGCGCGGGGGAATTTTGGAAGTAATTCTTTTGGCAAGTCCTTTGCTGCTTTCAGCCTTGCTCGTGGGTCTGATCGTTGCGATATTGCAGGCTACAACGTCGATTCAGGAACAGACGCTGACCTTTGTTCCAAAAGTTCTTGCCATCTTGTTGATTCTGGCCCTTCTTGGCGGATGGATGTTTACGTCTCTGGGCGATTATACCGTGCAGTTATTCAGGATGATTCCTGATATGGCGGGGTAGGATATGCTGGATGAAATTCTGCGTTATGCGCCGGCCTTCCTGCTTGTCGCGGTCCGCGCTTTGGCGATTATTGAAACAGCTCCGCTTTTATCCTCCGACGCTATTCCGCAGGTCGCGAAAGTTTCCCTCGCGGGATACACGGCTTACGCTTCTTTCAATACGGCATTGGTAAGCACCTGGGATTTGCAGCCTTTTGGCCTGAGTTTTATTTTTCTTATTATTGGTGAAGCCATCATCGGGATTATTATTGGGTTTTACATGACGATAGTGTTTTCCGTTTTTGCTTCCGCCGGACAATTTTTTTCCCTGCAAATGGGATTCGGCGCCTCCGAAACATTCGACCCTTTGGCGCAGATCGAAAATCCCCTGATGGGCCAGTTTCTCAATATGGCTGCCATGCTCGTCTTTTTAACGGTTGACGGTTTTAACACCCTGTTCCTTGGCGGCTTCTGGCGTTCGATACAATCGCTGCATGTGCTGGATTTTCTGAACGGCCGCAATGATGTTCTTACGATGATGCTGAGCGGTTTATCAGGCATGTTCCTTGACGCGTTCATCATTTCGCTGCCGATTCTGGGAACGCTTTTTTTAACGTCGCTTGCTACAGGATTGATTTCAAAAGCGGCTCCTCAAATCAATATTCTTACGGAAGGATTTCCGATTTCTATCACCGTTGCTTTCGTTATCATTTTGGCGGCGATGCCTTTTATGGTTGAAGCCTTTAACCGGGTAATTCAATCCGGGTTCAGGGCTTTCGAGATTCTATACACAAGAATCGGGGCGGCGATATGAAGCAATGCGATGAACTCATCTTTATCGACCTCCAATGGTTTGCCGCGGAAGATGAAGGAAGAACCGAGGACCCAACCGAGTATAAAATCCGAAAGGCCAGGGAAGAAGGCCGGGTCGCTAAAAGTCAGGAATTTATCGGCGCTCTTGTGCTGCTTCTGCCGGCTTTGGCGATTCTCTTTTTAGGCTCTTATCTTTTAAGAACCTGCCTCGAAATGATTCAGTTTTTCTTTACAAGGATAAATGATTTAGACCCGGTCAAGGACGGAATTATCGCCCAGGCCTTTTTCTCATATTTCGCGAAAGCCGCTCTTCCCATTGCGGGAATTGCCATGATTTCGGGAGTATTTGCAAACCTGGTTCAGACCGGTCCGCTCTTTACGACAAAACCACTGGTTCCGGATTTTTCCCGGATTGTTCCGCGCTTTGGGAAATTTTTCCAGCGGACCATGTTTTCCATGGAAGGGCTTTTTAATTTCGCGAAATCAATTTTAAAGATGGCTGTTATCGGCATTGTGGCTTTTGTTATCATCCGCTCAAAAATTGAGGTGCTGATGAATCTGCAAACGATCAATCTTTGGTCGGGAATACAGGTTATTTCAACGCTGGCGATGCAGCTCTTGATTATTTCGGCTTTGCTCCTGTTGGCGCTTTCCATTCCCGACATGCTGTTCCAGCGGTGGCAGTACCGGGAATCGCTCAAGATGACCAAGCAGGAAGTAAAAGAAGAACGGAAAATGTATGAAGGGGATCCTCTGATAAAAAGCCGTCTCCGGCAGAGGATGCGGGAACTGATGACGAGAAACATGATCGCGAATGTTCCCAAGGCCGATGTTGTCGTTACGAACCCTACTCACTTCGCGGTCGCGCTTGAATGGAATCAGGATACGATGCCTGCTCCCATGGTGAGCGCCAAGGGAGCGGACGAAGTTGCTTTCAGGATCAGGCGAATCGCCGAGGAAAACGGCGTTCCTTTGGTGGAGAACAGGCCTTTAGCCAGGGCTCTGTTTGCGGAAACTGATGTCGGAGATATCATACCGGAAGCGTATTATCAGGCTATTGCCGCGGTTCTCGCGCATGTTCATAATATCAATGAAGAACGCCGCAGAAAAACAGCTTATGGCGCCTAATGCAACAATGATTTATTCAATCGAGAATAAATCATTGTATTCTTTAATGTGATTTTTCGCAGTTTTTCGTCTGTTTTGAGAGAAAAACGAGAAAAATAATGGGGGAACGCCGATTAGAGTCAGTTTAATCAGCGCTGCCCTAGGGGTAAAGGAAAACTATGTCAGATGCAAGAAGAGTGATAGCTTCAAGTCTCTTTAAGGATAGAACCGACGGGTTTATCGCGCTGGGCGTTGTTGCCGTCGTAATGATGCTGATTATCCCTTTACCGACATTTTTGCTCGACGCTCTCATGGCAATCAATCTTGTTTTGGCTCTGCTCATCCTGCTTATTGTTCTGTATACCAAGAAGCCCACAGACTTCAATGTTTTTCCGACGATACTTCTTGTCACGACCGTTTTTGGATTGGCGCTCAATGTTTCATCTACAAGGCTGATGCTTACTTTGGGAGCCGGATTTGACGGCCGCATGATCAACGCTTTCTCGACCTTTGTTGTCGGTTCCGGGGGAACGGAAGGCCTTGTTGTAGGCTTCATCATCTTCATCGTAATTATCGCGGTGCAGGCGGTGGTTATCACGAAGGGCGCGACCCGTATCGCGGAAGTTGCCGCCCGTTTTGCCTTGGACGCGCTGCCCGGAAAACAGATGGCGATTGAAGCCGAGTACAATTCCGGCGCCATCAGCGAAGAAGAATCTTTCCGGCGGAAAAATCAGCTTCAGCAGGAAGTTGACTTTTACGGCGCCATGGACGGTTCCAGTAAATTTGTTTCGGGAAACGTGAAAATCGGAATCCTTATTACGGTGGTAAATATTCTTGGCGGGGTCATCATCGGCGTGGTGATTCACGGAGAACCTATTTCGGCGGCGGTTGGTACCTATATCGCTTTTGCCATCGGCGACGGTTTGCTTTCCCAGTTTCCGGCGTTGCTTGTTTCAACAGCTACCGGCATCATCGTAACGCGGAGCGTTTCCGACGGAACCTTTGGCTCGGATGTTTCTACCCAGTTTTCACGTGACTCCCGCATTTACTGGATAGGCGCATTTGTGCTCGCGGGTTTTGCGCTGCTTCCCGGTTTCCCCTGGTATGTGCTTATTCCCCTTGCGTGTATGCTCGGCTTCCTCGCTTACCGGCTTGGCAAGAAAAAAATGAAAACCGAAGAAGCCGCCGCGGTGAAAGCCGCCGAAGCGAGAAAACCCAAGGATGATACCGGCGAGATGTCTCCGGTGGTTCCCCTCGATCCTTTGTCTTTGGAACTTGGCTATGGATTGATACCTTTGGTTGACCGCGATAAAGGCGCGGAGCTTTTGGAACGGGTTCACCGGATCCGGCGGGAATCGGCCTTGGATTTAGGCCTTGTTATTCCCAGAATAAGAATCATCGATAACATGCGGCTTGAACCGTCGGAGTACTGCTTCAAGATTAAAGGCGTTGATGTAGGACGCGGTAAAATCCGCATGGGTTACTTTATGTGTATTGTTTCGGGAAATGTTACCGAGGAAATTCCCGGCGAAAAAACTAAGGACCCGGCTTTCGGCCTTCCCGCGATTTGGATAAGCGAAGACAAACGGGAACAAGCCGAAAGAGCAGGCTACACCGTGGTCGATCCTCCGTCGATTATCGCGACGCATTTAACGGAAATAATAAAACGCCACGCGGCGGAAATTTTGGGCAGGCAGGAAACTCAATCAATTCTGGAAGGGCTTAAAAAGGATTATCCCGCGGTTGTTGAAGAAGCTCAAAAGGCGTTGTCTTTGGGTGAAATCCAGAAAGTACTGCAAGCTCTTTTGGAGGAACAGGTTTCCATCAGGAATATGGTTGCGATTCTGGAAGCCCTTGCTGATTACGGTCCTGTTACAAAAGACATACAATTCCTCACGGAAAAATCACGCCAGGCTTTGGCAAGGCAGATTTGTCTTCAATACGCGGATGAGGACAGAATGCTTCATGTTTTGACCATCGATCATGCTCTGGAACAAAAAATTGTCGAAAGCCGGGTTGAAACTTCTTCGGGAGTGATGTCCGCCCTGGAACCGGCTGTGCAGAATGCCTGGATAAAAGCGCTTTCCCGGTCCGTGGCGGCCATGCAGGAACAAGGCCTTTTCCCGGTGATACTCTGTTCTGAAGCGGCCCGGTTCCTTGTAAGATCATCATCGTACCGGGAACTGCCGAATCTGGTTATCCTTTCGGTTCCGGAAATTGTTGCGGATATAACGGTAGAACAAGTCGGCGAAATAAGGCTGGAAAGTTAAAAAGGGAGTAATGTGAATAAATGGAAATTATTACAGAACGCGGTTCCACTTACGAGGAATGTGTCAGAAAATTGCAGGATAAATACGGCCGCCATGTTGAACCGTTTACCCGGAAGACAATCCGTGTCGGAGGCGTGTTAGGATTGTTCACGAGGGAAGCCGTGGAAGTATCCGCCATCATTTCTCATGGTTATAAGAAACCTGTTTCACAAAACACCATTCCCATTCAAAAGCCCGTCCAGAAACCGCTGGATTTTGAAGAAGAAAAAAAGAAAATTCTTGCGCAGGCAAAAACCGATCCTACTATTCAACTGGTGCTCAATGAAGTTCGGGATATAAAACAAAAAATTGAATCGGGAAGCGGAAAAACCAATCAGAGTGAAGATCATCAGAATATTCTGAGAATCGCGGACTTGATGGACATGAATGATTTTTCATCAAAATTCACAAGAAGAATTCTGGAACGTGTCCGAAAAGAATTTTCCCTCTCGGATTTGGATAATTTTGATTTGCTCCAGGAAAAAGTTGTTGAGTGGATTGGAGAAGAAATAACGATTTATGAAGAATCGGGCTTTCAAAGCCGTCCGCGGATTTTGGTTTTGGTCGGGCCCACCGGTGTCGGAAAAACCACTACCATCGCGAAACTCGCGGCCGTATACGGCGGGTTAAGCAGCGGCGCCGCGGTCAAAGCTCATTCCGTAAAAATTATCACTATTGATGCTTACCGGATTGGGGCAAAGCAGCAGATTGAAACCTACGGGAACATCATGGGAATTCCTGTTTCCAGCGTTGAAAGTTACGATGAACTAAAGAAAACTATTGCCCTTTGTTCCGAAGATGTCGATCTTATATTAATTGATACTATTGGAAAAAGTCCACGGGATTCCGTCAAACTTGCGGAAATGAAGAAGCTGCTCAGCGTCTGCGGATCGCAGGCGGAAGTGCATCTTGCGATATGCGCTTCAACGAAGTCGAGCGATATTCATGAAATTATTCAGCAGTTTGAGCCCTTTAATTATCGTTCGATTGTTGTTACAAAGCTGGATGAAACCATCCGGGTAGGAAATATCATCAGCGCTTTGAAGGATAAAGGAAAATCGATTTCTTATATCACCGATGGTCAAGCCGTACCGGCGGATATTCACCGGGCTGGTGTAGTAAGATTCCTGATAAATCTTGAAGGATTTAAAGTGAACCGAAGAGCGATAGAAGATCGTTTCCCAAATAAAGGCAGTTTTTAATATAAGTTACGGAGATAAAATATGGAAGATCAAGCGGAAAAACTTCGCGAAATAATGCGGCAAAAAAATAAACTTGGCGAAAAGCAGGAAAAGGACAAGTCTGCCAAGCATACGAGAATTATCACCATTACGAGCGGTAAGGGCGGCGTGGGAAAAACGAATACATCCGTAAATATGGCTTTGGCTTACGCGCGTCTAGGGAAGAAAGTTGTTGTCATGGATGCCGATTTAGGCCTGGCGAATGTAAATGTTATGCTCAATATCGTTCCAAAATTCACGCTTTATCATGTAATCCGCAAACAAAAAACCATGAAGGAGATTATTCAAAAAACAGAATATGGAATAGATATTGTAGCCGGCGCTTCGGGCGTTTCCAAAATAGCCAATCTGACCGAGGAAGAACGCCAAAACTTCATCGATGAGCTGGAGTCCTTGACCAATGCCGATATTATCATTATTGATACCAGCGCTGGTGTATCAAGCAACGTTCTTGATTTTGTCGCGGCCGCGGATGATGCCGTCATTATTACGACGCCGGAACCCACTGCCATTACCGACGCTTACGGCATTATAAAAATTATTGCCACGGAGATGGATAATATAAACATGGGATTGAGGCTTGTGGTGAACCGCGTAAAATCCGTGGCGGAAGCAAAAAAAGTAGCGGACCGGATGACCCAGATTGTAGGTCAATTTTTGAACCTCAAAGTGGATTATCTGGGCTTTATTTATGATGATCCTGTGGTTTCCCAGTCAGTACTTCGGCAGCGTCCTTTTATGGTTGTTGATCCGAAATCCAGGGCATCCCAATGCGTCCAGCACATTGTAGGCAGGATGGAAAAAAACGAGATTCGGAAAGACAGCGGTTTTGGAAATATGATGAGACGGTTCCTGGGGAAAAAAGATTAAATAAAGCGGGAATAATTACTTGCTTAAACTCAAAAAAAGTATTTATAGTTGTTTGAGTTAAGTATCAATTGAAAGACCAAAGGAGTCTTCAAAAACAAATAATGGAGGAAACAATGTTTGTGGTAAAAAAATGGTTCGTGATTACGGCGCTGTTGTTGTCGCTTGCTGTAATGTTCGGCTGCGCGGGCGGGCCTGAACCGGTACAGCGCGAAGAAGGGAAATCGTATTCTTTTGTTCTGCTTCACACGAATGATCATCATGGGGCAACATTGGCAAAAGACGGGCGAGGCGGTCTCGCGGAACGGATGTCATTTGTAAAGTCTGTCCGGGATCAGTATGCGCAGGTGCTTGTGCTTGATGCCGGTGACATCAATACCGGACCCGCGCTTTCCAACATGTTCAACGCGGAACCGGATATTAATGCTTACAACATGATCGGTTACGACGCAGGCGTTTTGGGAAATCATGAATTTGACGGAAGTTACGAAAAACTTCAAAATCAATTGGCAATGCTGAATTATCCGATTGTAAATGCGAACATAAAAGATAAAAGCGGAAATCAGCTTCCCGGAACAGTTCCATACATTGTTAAAAATTATGACGGCATCCGTATCGGCATTTTCGGACTGACGACAAAAAGAACTGCCGAGCTTACAAATGTCGGGCCGGAAGTTCTGTTTATTGATGAAATTGAAGCCGCAAAAAATATCGTTTCTGTTCTTAAGAACGATGAAAAGGTTGATATTGTGATTGCGCTGACCCATCTTGGCGATGTAAAGGAAACCGAAATGTCCACGACTTCCCCCGAACTTGCGGCGGCGGTTCCGGAAATCGATATTATTGTTGACGGGCATTCTCATACTTACATGGAACAGCCGATACAAGCTGGTCAGACAAAAATTGTTTCCGCTAACGAGTGGGGCAAATATGTGGGTGAAGCAAAGATCGATGTTGTAAACGGAACCATTGTCAATTTCGATTGGATGCCTGTTATGATCAACAACAACGAAACCATTGCCTTTACTCCCGACGCGGAAGTCGCGGCGATGATCGCTCCCTATTCCGAAAAAGCCGATGCCTCTCTTAAAGAAGTGATCGGTCAGGCAGCGGACGATTTTGTTTTCGGCGACCGTCTTACCCGTAAAATTGAAACCGCTATTGGTGACATGATCTGCGATGCCAATGTATGGTACATCAACGATGTCTTTGGTCAGAAGATTGATTTTGCTTTTCATAATGGCGGAAATATCCGCGCGCCTCTTTCCAAAGGTCCGCTGACACGTGAAGATATAATGACGGTTCTACCCTTCGACAATTATCTTTATGTAGTATCGATGAAGGGTTCCGACATTATTGATCTGTTTAATTTCATCGGAAGCATTCCGCAGGGTAACGGCGGATTCCCGCAGATGTCACAGGAAGTAAGATACACAATTGATTACACGGGCGGCAAAGGAGTGCTGAAAGATTTGACGATTGGCGGCGCGCCGGTAGATGCTGGCAAAACCTATTCGTTCTGCACCAATGATTTTCTCCTTAATGGCGGGGACGGTTATACCGTGTTAAAAGATAAGGCGATGAGTCCTTTCAATACATCGCTGACTTTGCAGACTGTCGTGATTGAATATGTCCGGAGTCTGAACGGCATCATCACACCGGAAACCGACGGACGCATTACGATTATCGGCGGTGTCAGCGAATAATCAACAACAGGCGGCAATTAGCAGTGTGAAGATAATGTTCTTTGATCACTGCTGATTGCTCTCTGTTCACTTGATTACAATTCTGCAGAATCGCTTCTTTCCTGAACGGATAATCAATTCGTTGTCTTTATCGATGCTGTCGATTGTGATCAAAGCGGTAATATCTGTAATCGCTTTTAATGTTCCGTCTTCGGGATCCGTAACAAAGGCGCCGCCCTGCTGAACGAGACGGCGGGCTTCGCTTTTGCTGGGAGCAAGTTCCGTATCGACAAAAAGATCCACGATATTGTAACCCGCTTCAAACCTTGCGCGCGCAATTTCCACCGTAGGCATTGCCGACTTATCGCCGCCGCCGCCGAATGCTGCCTTCGCTCCCGCCAAGGCTTTATCGGCTTCCTCTTTCCCGTGGATGAGAGCCGTTACTTCCCAAGCCAAACGTTCCTTGGCTTCGTTGGGATTTTTCCCCGGCGCGCAAAGCGTTTCACATTCTTCAACAGGAACAAACGTAAACATAAGCAAGAAACGTTTGACATCGGCGTCCTGAATATTCCGCCAATACTGGAAAAAATCATAAGGGCTTGTGATAGAAGGGTCGAGGAAGAGCGCGCCTTTTTCGGTTTTGCCCATCTTCTTGCCGTCGGCGGTTGTTACAAGCGGAAAGGTCATGCCGAACACATCAACGCCCTCAATGCGCCGGATAAGTTCGTGGCCCGCGACAATATTGCCCCACTGATCGTCCCCGCCGATTTGCAGACGCGTTCCGTAACGGCGGTACAGTTCCAGAAAATCAAAACTTTGCAAAAGCTGATAGTTGAACTCGATAAAAGAAAGCCCGGTTTCCATTCTCATTTTGTAGGCTTCAAAACTGAGCATCCGGTTTACGGAAAAATGACTTCCGATATCCCGAAGAAAATCGATGTAATTAAGATTGGCAAGCCAATCTTTGTTGTTGGCGGTTTTAGCGTGAACATCATCAAAACCGATAAAGCGGTCAAGCTGCGCCTTGATAGATTCCGCGTTCGCGTCAAGCTGTTCGTAGCTGAGCATCTTCCGCATTTCGGTTTTCCCCGACGGATCGCCGATCCGCGCGGTTCCGCCTCCAATGAGCGCGATTCCCACATGCCCCGCATCCCGAAGGTGACGCAGCGCAAAGAATGGAACCATGTGCCCAATATGCAGACTCGGCCCCGTAGGATCGCATCCGACATAAAACGTAACAGGTCCTTCATCCATAAGCCGGGAAAGCCCTTCTTCGTCAGTACATTGTTTAAAAAATCCGCGGGTTTTGAGGTTTTCCAGAGCCTGGTTCATGATAAGACCTTCCTATTCCAATTGTTGTTATGGAAAGAGTATATAAGTTTTAGATTTTTTCCTCAAGGCATTCTGAGAAAATGCGGCTGACCAATTTCAGCAAACGCCGCCGGTTGTAGCGCTGAATCATAATGAAGGGCGCGTGAATAAAAAGCATCAGCAGTGTTGTCAGCAAAAAAACAATGAGCGGTTCAATATGCAAAAAAACGAAAGTGACAGAAGAAAGCCCCAAGAGCAAAATAAGAAGATGAACAAATTCCGCCTTGCATGTTTCTGAAATAAATGTTTCAAGATATTGTTTTGTTATTTTTTTTGACAAACGCTTTCTGTCAAATATACTGTCATTGTATCGGTAAATGGGGAGCCTGTCTTTCCATTTGTGAATATTCATTGCTTTGTAAAAACGGCATTCAAAGGGCCGTATTCTAAAAATACAATTTGCGGCATCATACATTCGCTTCGGAGTAAATGATGTAATGGCCGCCGCTCCAAAAATATTCAGCGCGAACCAAAACACAACATTCACAAGGATGATAGTAAAGGGGTTGTACATATATTGTTTCCCATCAAAATTTTTTTAGCCGAAAAATATTTTCGCGGCATCGAAAAACTCTTCCGCGTTTGTAAGCATTGCCGGATGACCGCCTGCGGGAAAAAGCTGAACCTTGCTGTCGGTAATCTTGCCTGCCATCTCTGGGTACAGAACGCTAAAATCTAAACCGGCGATTTTCGCAAAATCATCTTCGAGGCCGGCTGTAAGCATTACAGGAACATTCAATGCTGATAAATCTTTATGAAAGAAATTTCTCACAGCTTCATAATGTTTTGTGCAGACTTCCGTATCGTTATCAACAATGCTTTCCCAGTCATCACCGTGGCAGTATTCCCACAAGCCTCTTCCTTCTTCATGCGCTTTCGATTCCCGCCGTTCTTCAGGAATGTATTCTACAATTGCCTTTAAGGCTTTCTCTCCTTCAAAACTATCGGCTATCACTTTGTTTATTAAATCGCCGCGCTCTAAAGCCGCGTTCAGCGCGGCCAATGCTCCGCCGCTCGTTCCGATAAGATTAACTTTGCCGTAGTTGTTTTCTTCAATTAACTTGATGACCTGCATCGCCTCGTCATACCAAAAGTCAACGGCAAATTCTTTCAGTCTGTCCGATTGCCCGTGACCGAGAAAATCAATCAGAATTACTTTGTAGTGTTCGGCGTATAAGCCGACGACGCCGTCAAACAATTTTGATGAAACTGAATTTCCATGCAGTAAAACAAGCGGAAAGCCAACACCCGTTTCCTTAAAAAAAACATCGCATCCATTATATCTAAAGTATGACATGATGTTTTTATTATAGCAGGGAAATTTATTTTAACAACAGTCCGAGCCAGTAAGAAGGCAAGAAAGCAAATATCCGCTCATAAGGCGCAGGCACAAACCACACGGCGATAAGTCCCAGGAGACTCAGCCCCGATAGTTTTGAGAGCGCAAGTCCTTCTACCCGATTTTTTGCAAAGTGAGAAATTCCCAATGTTAAGAGAATTCCTGACGCAGTGCTGACAAGCGAAGATATAATCAGCACGATGAAAGAAATATTTGTCAGCGTAAAGATTGTTCCTACGAGCAAGCTGCAAACAAACGCCCACAACATAGGAATTCCCAACCGCGCCGTAAGATAGGGCAAACCGCCCGCAGGACTGATATTATAAAAATCGATAATGCCTTCGTCGCGTTCTTCCAGCAGCATAAAGGCCGAAACCATGCCAAGAAACATGGGCGCCATATACAGAAGCAGCGCGTCAATAAAACCGTACCACGGTTGTAATGTGAAATGGAATTGCCGCGTGAGTATGGCATCCAGCGGCGGGACGCCGAACTTAAACAATGCCCCCATCAGAAAGGGGGCGGGCAGCATGGCGAAAAGCATTCCGTCGCGTAATACCTGACGCAAGCCAATAACGAAAAGTTTTAATGCTGTGTTCTTCATTGCCTTCATTGCGAATCTCCCGTGTCTGACTGCATCGCCGTTGGTATCCGCCTGTTTGCAATTACAAGGCCGGCAATCAGCCAGAAAAGTATTACACAAAACATCGATATAGATGATACTCCGCCATGTATACCGACGGCGCGGCGGATGAGCTGCCATGCCGCCATGCCGGGCAGCAGGTTTGTAACAGGATGCGTGATGCCGAACACGGCAAGAATCGGAGGCATTACGACAAACACTTCCAATGGTATCACCAGCAGTAAATAGTGATTTAGGCTTCTTGCGAAAGACGCGGTCCACAGGCCGATTACGGTGAAGGCGGCGGAACTCATAAAAACAGCTGCCGTAAGCAGCACATAATTGGCAGCCGTGTCAAAAGAAAACAGCACGATAATATCCGCCGCCAATGACGAAATGGCAGCCAGCGACATGGCTTTTGCCGCGATATATTCAAAAGGGCGCAGAGGCGCGGTAAGGTAATAGCGGTGCAGTCCTTCGCTTTTTTCTAAAAGCCAAATACCGCCGATAAAAAAAGTTCCCAGCATCGCGGGATCTGTCAGTACGATGATCGAAGCGGCGGCAGCTTTGTACGCGGCGGGGCAGAGCAGAAGCGCGATCACATACACCGCACTCAACACCGCGTACAATACATAGAAACCATATTTTGCTTGATAGCGCATGTCGTTTACTGTTGCGGCGAATACTCTCATTGTAATCCCCTTCCGGTAAGTTCGATAAACACATCTTCCAGTGTGCGTTCTTTACTGTGGATACTGGTAACACGTTTTTCCCGTAAGGCATTTATAAAATTGCCGTTTTCTCCAAGACCGTCAAGCGGACAGCTTTGAGTGAATATTTCGTTACGGCTATCATCCTGTAAGAAGTAACTGAATCTTACTTCTGTGCCCTGCGTCTTTTTGAACGCGGCAGGAGAATCCAGCGCCGCAATGTTTCCGTCTACAATAAAAGCTACACGGTCGCACAGTTCTTCCGCGTCGTGCATGTTATGAGTAGTCAATAAAATCGTTTTGCCGTCTGCCTTTTGTTCTTTCACCATCTCTTTCAGGATTCTGGCATTTGCGGGATCCAGCCCGCTCGTGGGTTCATCCAGAAAGAGAATATCGGGGTTATGCGTCAAACTGCGGATGAAACCGAGGCGCATCTTCATACCCTTGGAATAGCTTCCCACTTTTTTGTCCGCGTCTGCCGCGAGACCAACCCGCTCGAAAAGTCCCATGATATCCTGAAGCGGACGGTTGTAGAGCGAAGCAAAGTAACGCATATTTTCCATTGCGGTAAATTTGCCATAAAAGTTGGGGAACTCAAAATCGACCCCGATGCGCTCGTAATAATCTCTTGAGCGTTTTTTCATTTCTATGCCGAAGACGCGGGTGCTGCCGCGGTAGTTACGCTGTACACCGCTGAGGACTTTTTGCAGCGTACTTTTTCCGGCTCCCGACGGTCCAAGGAATCCAAAGATTTCCCCTTCCTGTACGGTAAAGTTAATGTCCATGAGCGTATCACTTTTTGCCGACGGATAACGCAGATAAAGATTTTCTACGCCGATAATTTCCTTCATTGTTAATTTCCTTCCATCAATTTATCAATCTATCAATTCGTTTATCACAGCATCTAACATGATGTCCATAATTTTTTCCGTATGGTCATTCCGGTCATGCTGTAAATTCAAAAAACTAAGCGCGAGCGTTTGCAGCGTACCTGCCGCAAGATTGGTGCCGTACTTAAAGCGGATTCCATATTTCCCCAAAAAACGCAGCATTCCTTCGTCTTCCTTTGTGTGATCGGCAATTACGCTGCGGGGCAGTTTCCGGTAAAGCTGTTCGGTAGATTCTCTGTCCATCATCATAAGCATGGGGTATTGGTTCATTGTGCTGAACATCCGCAGAAAACATTTTTTGAAAAGTGCCTTTGGAGGCAGATGTTTATATTTTTCCAGCACAACTTTTGTACGCCTCCAAATTTTTCTCTGGAAGCGCGCTGAAATGTCCATGAACAATGCTTCTTTGCTTTTGTAAAACGCGTAGAAAGAACCTTTCGACACGCCTGCCGCAGCGGCAATATCATCTACCGTCACTTTCTTGAGTCCGAAGCCGGAGAAGAGACGCTCTCCTTCCGTCCACAGTTTTTTTTGTATCACTTCTTTTTCTTGTTCGCTGAAACGCGGCATCGATCAATATCCTTTGGATTATATGACTATATGACCAAAAATGAATAATAGTCATATAAAATATAACGATACAGAAGAAAGAAGTCAAGTAATTGAAAATAATGTTTTGAAAGCAATGCCGAATAAGCGCGGCGGCTTTTCAACGTCAATTAACGATGAGACTTTTCGCGGCTGTATGGAATGATCTTATGCTTTATCCGCTTCTTGGATAATGCTGCTGAGCAATAGACCAAGCATGTTTTTTCTTGGGCGGATGGTTTGTTCTTCGTCAGGCAATTCGATGTATGAAACTACGGCTTCAGGGCGCGTTTCCGCCAAAACATCGGCGGCGGCGCTTACTGCGATAATGTTTTGTTCCGCAAAGGAAAAAGCCCGGCAGCTGGGACAATTGCACCAAACGGTTTCTTGATTCTTGTCCGGCCAAAGATGAAAGGTTTGTACGTTGGGAAAACGGCTGAACAGCTTCCGGGCTTCCTTTTGAATAAGCCGGATGGTATCGGGATTTGTCGGACAGAAATTCGGCTGCTTCTTTCTTTCACCGCATTCCATGCGGAACAATTCTTTGTTAAAGAGAAAACGGTTCCTAGGAACAAGGCAGGAAAGTTTCCATCCTCCTATTTCAAGGGTAAAGCCATATTCGGATATTTTCGCCAAAATCATCGCTGTTCCGCGGCTCATTTTTTTTGCGCTGCCCGCGTCAATTTTTTCCGGCGGAATAATCACCGCGCCGGCCGAGTTCCGCATCCCCCACAAAAGCTGTTTATCGATATTCTTAACAGGAAAAATGGACGGCAGAATAAAGCGTTTAGGCGGTTCCGTTTCCGTTGTTTTTTTGCCGTTTATCCCGCTTAGACGATAGAGGCTTGTATGTTCTTTATCCGGGTTCGGAATAATTTCGCTTGACGGAGAAGGAAACGAAAAGCCAAGGGCGGCAAGAAAATGGTATATGCCCTTTGTAAATCCGATAGATGATATTCCGTTTATTTCAATTTTATCATCATTAATTATCCAGAAAAAATTATCGCTCTGAGGATCATGATCAAATGCTGCAAGAATGATTACAGGGCTTTGATCATCCACCGGAACCGTATTATCCTTCATTATAATAGATTGAGGCAGTCCGCTTTTTTTTCTGAGCTGGTTCAGACAATAGAGAAGATCGTCCGCGGACTTTTTTTCCGCGCCGTTTGCCGGATGGCTTACTATTACCCAAGGTTTTGATATGTCAAAAAAATTCATAATATATCGTATCACGGAACGAACAGCATAACAAGAGGATAATAACGCAAAATAATACGTCAGTGTTTCCTTAGGGTTTCCCCGCTTCTCTCAACTGTCTGCTGGTTAAAAAAGGAATGACCATCATAAAAAGCAGTACGCCGGTCCCGATCAAAAGATAATTGATGGAAACAATGTCCGCAAGCGGTCCAAACAGCAGCATCCCGATAGGCATCATTACGCTTCCGGTCATGCCAAAAACGGAAAGCACTCTGCCCATAAAAGCCGGTTCCACTTTGGATTGCAGCATGACCATAGACGGCGTATTGTAAAAAGGTATCGTGATTCCGGAAACAGCCATAATGGCTAAATACAGCCAAAAATTACGAACCAGTCCAAGGCCGGCAGTTTCAAGTCCAAAGAGAAATCCTGTCAGAGCCATGGTGTATACCTTGTTTTTGAATCCTCCCCAGAACCCGATTAAAACGCCGCCGAAAACCATTCCAACAGAGAAGGCAATTTCTATCGCGCTTAAACGCCATACTTCTCCGCCGAAATTTCTTGTTACCTGTAATGGAGTGAGGAGCGCTGCCGGAGTAGATAAAATTGAAAACACGGCGGTAAGAATGATCATGCGTAATATGAATCCATGCTTTCGTATATATTGTATCCCTTCTTTTAAATCGCGGAAATAATCGATGCCCTTCCGGTCTTCGGGTTCACTGGTTACACTTTCGATTCTTGGAACTTTTACAAAAAAGAAAAGAATTGCTATGCCGATTCCGGCGGTAACGACATCAAGGAGAAAAAGTATCCCCAGTGGAGCAAACGACATAAGAACGGCGCTGATCATGGGAGCGGCGAACATGCAGAGTGATTGTATGCTGGATTGGATGCCGTTTATCCTTGTTAAATGTTCTGACGGAACGATCTGCGGAATGAACGCGCCGATTGCCGGTGTCTGCACTCCTTGTCCAAAAGACCGGATTGCCGCGCATGAAAGCAAAATGCCGATATGGCCGTGTCCCGTGAAAAGCAAAACCGCGACAATGAAACTTGCAAGGGCTATTGCTCCGTCCGAAATATTGATGAGATATTTCCGGTTAAACTTATCAGCCCAAACGCCGCCGAAAGGAGAAATCAGAAACATGGGAAGAAACCCGACAATGGTAAAAATGGACATCATAATGCCGGATTGTGTTTCACGGATGATGTGCCACATGATGGCGTACTGTACAACCATCGAACCAAAGAGTGATAAGGCTTGTCCGCATAAAAATAATACGGTATTTTTCTTCCAGTTAAAATCCATGTTGGTGTTACTTATAATATAGAGAATGAAAACATGTCAATATAACAATGATGAGCTTAAACCGGAAACCGCCGGCAAAAATCCGGCAGTTTCCGAACAGCTTCTTTCAATAGGTTACGCTTTCACCAGCACCGAAGGATCGTAATCGGCGGGGGGGACGCAGCCGAGAAGCTCGATGCAGGTTGCCGCTATCGAGCTGATGCCGAGGCCTTCTTTAAGGCAGGCGTCCTTCACATCGGTTTTATACTCGCCTTTGTATTCGGGGTCATAGATGACGCAGGGAACCGGATTCAGGCTGTGGCTGGTTTTTGCTTTGGGCGTTCCGTCTTCCTTGCGGACGACTTCCCCGGTCTTCTTGTTGTGTTCGTACATGTCGTCGGAATTGCCGTGGTCGGCGGTAAGAATCATGATGCCGCCCGCTTCCTCTACCGCCTTCTGAATCCGCCCGATTTGCAGATCCATAGCTTCCATAGAACAAACCACCGCCTGATACACTCCGGTGTGGCCGACCATGTCTCCGTTCGGGAAATTGAGCCGGATATAATCGTATTTGCCGCTTCCGATGGCGTCAATGACGGCATCGGCAATTTGGGCGCATTTCATCCAGGGACGCTGTTCAAAGGGCAGAACATCGCTCTTTATTTCGGTATAGGTTTCCAGTTTTTCATCAAACTTGCCGGTGCGGTTTCCGTTGAAGAAATAGGTTACGTGACCGAACTTCTGGGTTTCGGAAATGGCAAGCGTTCTGATTCCGGTTTTGGCAAGGTATTCGCCCATAGTTCGGTCGATAGCGGGAGGCTCCACAAGGTAGCGTTTAGGCACATGGAGGTCGCCGTCGTATTCCATCATGCCGGCATAGGTGACGATAGGACGATTTACGCGGTCAAACTTATCGAACTTGTCTTCTTCAAAGGCGGCGGTGATTTCGAGGGCCCGGTCGCCGCGGAAGTTGAAATAAATTACGGAATCGCCGTCTGTGATAGGGCCGATGGGCTTGCCGTTTTCCGCGACGGTGAATTCCTTTAAATCCTGATCGATAATTCCGGGGATTTCTTTCCGGTAGGTTTCCACCGCTTCTCTCGCCGACGCGAACTGCCGGGCCTCGGCAAGAACGTGAGTCTTCCATCCGCGCTCGACCATGGACCAATCGGCGCCGTAGCGGTCCATCGTAATCCACATGCGGCCGCCGCCGGAGGCAATCCGCGCGTCAAAGCCGCCGTCATTCAGGCTTTTAAGGAATTCTTCAAAAGGATCAACATAATCCAGGGCGCTTGTTTCACCGACATCCCGGCCGTCAAACAGAACATGAATCCTGACCTTGGCAACTCCTTCCTTTTTCGCCTCTGCAATCATCGCTTTAAGATGATCGATATGGCTATGAACATTCCCGTCCGAAAAAAGCCCGATAAAATGAAGGGTTCCTTTGCTGGTTTTTACATTATCGATACATTCCTTCCATGCTTTGCCTTTAAACATATCGCCCGAAGCAATAGACCGTGAAACGAGGGCGGCTCCCTGGTCAAAAACGCGTCCGCATCCCATGGCGTTGTGGCCGACTTCGCTGTTGCCCATATCATCATCGCTCGGAAGCCCGACGGCTTTTCCGTGAGCTTTGAGTTTTGTGTGAGGGCATACCGCGGTAATCGCGTTAAGATGGTTCATCTTGGAATCCGCCACCGCATCGCCTTCTGTATATTTTCCGTATCCCACGCCGTCCATAATCACCAGAACCAAAGGTCCCCGGCGGCCCTTCCAACTATCGTTCTTTTTTAAAGCATCCATACAATCAAAACTCCTATTAATCATTTTATGGAAATTACCATACTTTTTCAACATCAGGCTTTATGATATCGGCGTCTTCGCCTGACAGTTCGATCACATAAAACCCGTTTTGCAGCGCATAGCGTTTTGTATCTTCGTCAATAACGGGGGAAGCGATTGCTCCAAAATACGGTCGTTTGTCGCCGTGTGAATCGGCATATTGGCGGATTTTTTCCATACGTTTAAGGTGATAATCTATATCGCTGCGTTTGCATGTTAGTTTTGTTTCTACCGCCATCGCTTGTCCGGTGTTTTCAAGGAGTGCGTCTATTTCGATTTTTATGGTGTTATCATCGTTGTATATTTTCCGGTGAGGACTTAATACTTCAAATGAAAACCCAAGCTGCTGAAACTTTTTCTTAAGATTGAGCCTGTCCTAAAAATTGT
>DBDH01000034.1:9340-26109 GCA_002293455.1 Treponema sp. UBA937 | reverse complement strand
CTGCTCGGTTATTGACTATTTCACAACGAGCGAAATAGATAACTGCAATGACAAAAAGAAAAATATATTGTATAATTATTTAAACGATATACAATACTCTTTTGTTGGAAAAAATATTAAAATGGAAAAATTGGCTGCGCTAATTATTTCTACAGGTATTTTACCTCAAAAAAGTTTTGATGATTGTTGTCATATAGCACTTGCAGTATTACACAATTGTGATATTATCGTTTCTTGGAATTTTAAGCATTTAGTTAATCCTAAAACGATTCGCGGAGTAAGAGCTATCACAATTGCTGAAGGATACAATGATGTCATCATATGTGATCCTTTAATGCTCATAGGAGGCATAGATCATGATTCGTAATGTGGTAAAACCGAAGTTAAGTTCAAATTTTTCCATTGACGACATCCATAAAATTCGTGAATGGAATTACGAACGCTTAAAAGATTCGACTATTGAAGAACGGGAAATAGAATATAAAGAAAATATGATCTACTTTGCAAAACGATTACATTGTGTTTTTGACGAAGCAAAAAATTGTTATATTCACTATCCAGATAGGTAACGCACGATGCCAGACACCAAAAATTCACGGCGTTTAGAAAAAACTACAACGCTGTATATGATATTTTTGTAGGGGAATAAATATCGTTCCTCATTTTTTGTGAATTTTTTGTTCAAAACACAAACAGTATCAATGCCCTTTTATAGTGAGAAGATTTTTATAAATAGAAAAAATTCAATCTCTATATTATACTGTAGATAGAGGAAAAAACGGAATGTCGGTGCTAATCTAAACGCAACAGTGTATGACACAAAAGAGGTTTACCCATAATGTAAAAGTAGTGAATCCTTGTGATTTTCTAAAGGAGAAAAATGATAAAATTGAATTTTAATTATAATGATATGAATGTCGATTCCGAAGAATTGCTTGTTAAGAATTATACCGAATGGCAAAGAGATTTATTTAACGATTTATCTGTAAAAGAATTAAGTAATTTGGCAATGAAGGAATACAAAACTAGTTCGTTTTAATAAGAGGTGTAGAGTGTAATGGACGATGAAAAAATTCTGAATAAATCCATAGACAATATTGTTGTTATAAATCCAATCGATTTTATACGTTTGATAGGAGTATGAAAATGAAAACAGACACCCTTATCCGAAATGAAGGAATGGAAATATTAACAAAATATTTAGGGCTTGTGGAAGCGGAACGTTTCATCATGCTTATGCAAAAAGAACCATTTGATTATACCGAATGGCAAAGAGATTTATTTAACGATCTATCTGTAAAAGAATTAAGTAATTTGGCAATGAAAGAATACAAAAACTAGTTTGTTTTGATGGGAGTTGATATGAGAGGCGTTGAATTCCGGAGACTTTCCCGGATTGAAGGACCAGTAGTTATTACCGAACGGAGCAGGGGAGTCGGCTTCAATGAAGTTGTCGCTGTGTATGACCGCGAAGGCGGCCGCCGTTTGGGCCGCGTTGTTGATATGAGCGAGGACTGGACCGCCGTCCAGATATTCGGAACGAATACGGGCCTTTCTGCCGACGATTCCCGCGTGGAATTTCTCGGCCGTCCCATGGAAATCCGTGTTGGGCCGGGTTTGCTGGGCAGAGTATTTGACGGATTGGGGCAGCCCATTGACGGCTATGGCGATATTTTTTCATCGAAAATGCAGGATGTGAACGGACTTCCCATCAATCCTTACGCGAGAACCTATCCCAGGGACTTTATCCAGACGGGGATTTCGGCGATTGACGGCATGAACACACTTATCCGCGGGCAAAAACTTCCGATTTTTTCCGGGAACGGACTTCCGCATAACAAACTGGCAGCTCAAATTGTCCGGCAGGCAAAAATCAAGAATGCTGATGAATCTTTCGTCATTGTGTTCTGCGCCATGGGAATAAAATACGATGTGGCGCGCTTCTTTTTGGATGATTTTGAAAAAACCGGCGTTCTCGCGAATGTAGCGGTGTTCCTTTCGTTGGCGGATGCTCCGTCTCTTGAACGCTTGGTTGCTCCCAAGTGCGCGTTAACCGCGGCGGAATATCTTGCTTACGAAAAAAACATGCACGTTCTTGTCGTCATGACCGATATGACCAATTATTGCGAGGCCCTCCGCGAAGTTTCATCAATCCGCGGGGAAGTGCCGAGCCGCAAAGGTTACCCCGGATACCTCTATTCCGACCTTGCTTCGCTTTACGAACGGGCCGGAAAGATAAGCGACTCAAGCGGTTCCATCACACAGATCCCGATTCTCACCATGCCGAACGACGACATCAGCCATCCTATTCCTGACCTTTCCGGTTATATAACTGAAGGACAGATTGTTCTTGACCGGGAACTCACGCAGCGCGGCGTGTATCCTCCTGTCGCGGGGCTTCCGAGTTTATCAAGATTGATGAAAGACGGAATTGGGGACGGCATGACGCGGGAAGATCATAAAGATGTTTCGAGCCAGCTTTTTGCCGCGTATTCAAAAGTAAAATCGATTCGGAATCTTGCGTCGATTATCGGCGAGGAAGAACTTTCTCCCATCGATAAGCAATATCTGCAATTCGGCGAAAAGTTTGAACAGAAATTCCTTTCACAGGGAGAATTTGAAGACCGCACTATCGAACAGACTTTGGATATTGGCTGGCAGGTCTTATCAGCTTTGCCGAGAGATGAACTTTTGCGGATCAAGCGGGAATATATCGAAAAATATCTTGACCCGATTTTGGCGTGAAAATACGATTTTTTGTACATGAGCGGCTGCCGCTTAATGTACAAGAGAGTGTTTATAAGCGAAATGGGATAAGCAAGACGAATAAAATAATGGAGGAGATGGTACTGAATTTTGATAAAACGACAGTACGAGTTTTGATACGGAAAGATTACGGTGTTTGTTTTCATTTCTATACTAAAAAAGGGGTTTCGTTACCGTTTTGTTTGAACGAAATGACATAGACGGTGTATAATAAAGTATGTCATTGCGTGGATGAATTTGTTTTTATGGGGGTTTACATGCTGTTAACAATTCAAGGCTACTTTGAGGCAGGTCAGTTTATAGCTGATACTCCTGTCCATATTCCCAATGGAAGAAAAACCATCATTACGGTTTTGGATGAAAAAGTCGATAGAAAAATTGATTGGGACGCACATAAGAAACTGTGGGGTGAGATAATTGAAGAAATTCAAAATTCTGACGAAATATTGGAAGGCGAACCGGAAAGAATCCGCCTAAGAACTCCTGAAGAAATTGATGCTTTATGATATTTTATGCTCTCGATACAAATATTATTTCTTATTTTCTCAAAAATGACATGTCTGTTGTTCAAAGAATAAACAAAGAAAGAGGCAATCAAAATAAAATCATCATTCCACCTATCGCATATTTTGAAATACAGAACTGGCTTATGAAAAATAATTCAAAATCAAAAATGACTAGCTTTAAGAAAATGTATTCGGAAGAAGGCATAGGTATTCTTGATAAAGATATTTTTGATATTGCTGCAGCAGAAAAGGTAAAACTACAGGCAAAAGGTCTCAATATTGAAGACAGTGATTTATGGATAGCCGCCTATTGCCTTAAACATGAATTGACACTTGTTACGAATAATATAAAACATTTTGAACATATACCCAATCTAAATATTGTTAATTGGAAAGAATAAAAATAATGGATAAAAAAGCATGTAAGGACGGAAATTGAAATGGCCAGGGAAATGATCGCTCCGACAAAAAGCAATCTCATGCGCGTCAAAGAACGCCTTTCCACCGCCGAAGAAGGATACGATCTTCTTAATCAGAAGAGAGAAATCCTTGTAATGGAACTTATGCATCATGTGGAACAGGTGAAAATTCTTGAAAGGGATTTAAGCCACGCGGTGGATTCGGCATATCCCGCTATGAAGCGGATGCTCGTGGCTGTCGGCAGGGAAAAAGCGGACCGGCTTTCGCGGGATATAAAATACAACTTCGATATTCAGGAAAAAAGAACGGTTGCTGCTGGAATGAATCTTCCGGGGCTTGAAGTGCATCTGCCTGAAGCGGAATTGAAATACTCTCTTGCGAATTCATTTGCAGAATGTGATGAAACCGTGGTAGAATTCTTTAAGCTGCTCAAACTTCTGACGGAACTTGCGGCGGTGAGAACCATCGCGTGGCGGCTTGCCCGTGAAGTCCGGAAAACTCAGCGGCGGGTAAATGCCCTTGAGAAAATGGTCATACCGACAGCCAAAGACACGAAGGTCTATATAGAGGCAGCTCTGGAGGAAAGGGAACGCGATTCTTTTTTCACCAGCAAACTACTTAAAAGGAAGGCCGGCAAAGAATGACAAAACCTCTCTTTTCCAATATTTTAGTTGCCATCACAGGTTCCGATGCCTCCATTTTAGCGGCAAAATATGCCATCATTATGGCGAAAACCTACCGGTGTAATTTGAGCGCGGTCTATGTCGTGGATACCGCAACGATTCGGCAGCTCACCTTGAGCAAGATTTTTATCCAAGAAGAAAGCCAGGAATACGAACACAGCCTTGAAGCAAACGGCGACCGTTATCTATCATTTGTGGATGAACTCGCGAAGGCAAAAAATGTTAAAATTGATAAATCCCTCCGCCGGGGAGCCGTCTATACCGAAATTCTTGCCGCCGCCGAAGAAAAAAAATCCGACCTCATCATTCTTGGCGGCTGGGAAAAAGACCGCAGTTCCCGCGACATTATTTCCAACGCCCACCGCGAAATCATGATCAACGCAAAATGTTCGGTTCTCATCGTGAAGGAGCCGAATATCGATCAGTTGTATCGGTTGGCGTAGTGGGGGGAAGCAATTAGCAATGGGCAGGAAGAAAAGAAGAAAAACTTTTTGATAAAAAACATTTGCTTTTCCATATAGCTGATGGTATAATAGATAAATGTTGATCCATCGATAGTGCAAAAGAATCACCGTGTGTTCGGTGTTGATTGTGAAGGAGCCGAATATTGATCAGTGGTATGGGATGGCGTAGTGGAGGGAGGAAGGATAATCGATATCTATGAAAAAGTTTGATAACTTTTGATGAAATATGGTTTACAAAATTTTTTAGGGGAAAACAGATGAGGAAGCAAATTACAGTAGGAAATTTAAATGTTATTTTCATTGGTCCAAAAAGTAAATTAGATTTACTTGATCGATGGAATGAATATATTAAAACTGTTTTTTCAGATGGCTATTCATATGGTAGCAGACCTCAGCGTTTATTGAAAGATGTCAATATTCTTTTTATTAGTAAAAATGAACCTGTAATTATAGGACGATTTGTGAAAAATACTATATTGAAAGTTGAGCAGGTTTTAAAGAATGAAAAACTTGTTCCAAGAGATGATAGTTATGAATCTGCTCCTAGTTCGGTATTTATGTTTTTACTTAAAACCCATACATTGATTTATCTTCCAGAAAATCCGGGATCACCTTCCATTAGGTCTTTTAGAAATTTTCTTGAAGTAACAATAAACAGAGAAAGAAAGATATATATAAACTCGATCAGTAAAGATAAAAGTGCGGCTGAAAAAATCAAAATTATTGATGAAAATCCACCTGCAGAAGTTTCTTATATACCAATACCTATGATTTCGACCTTAGATGAACAGCTAAACAGGTTAAATAGAATAACAAAGATTAAGGTTCGTCATTTTTATCAAAATGCAAATATCGATGTTAAATCTTGGATTAAAGGTGATGATGCTATTTTGAATGCTTTAAAAGCACCAAAAATCGATCATACAGTAACTAAAGTTGAGAATATCGATGGGGTGAAAGATTTTATTGCTGATTTGGCTGAAGCTAGTAATGCATCTTTCAAGATTGACGGAATGAGCGATGATGGTGCGTTGTCAATATCAAACGATGGGGTTCAATATTCAAGCTATATTTCAGATTATCAAATTAATGAAAAAATACTGCTTGTCGCAGAGAATATTTATGAAAAGTACTGTTCCGATAGAGACAGAGGAGAAATACCTCCAATTAAGTTGAAAAATGATGATGAAAAAATAGCTGTTGTTTTTAAGAAAAATGAAAAAAGATAAAAAACAGAAAATCACCTTGAGTGATAAAGCTTATTATGAGTACTATAATCAAAATAACTTTTACTCATTGTTTTTAAATTCGTTGGTTCATTCAAAAAGTTATTTTGGGATTTTATTTTCTTTGCTTATAAGCATATTTCCATTATGGTTTATCGATATTTCACATATTGATAAACCAAGAGAGTTTATTTTTGTAGTAAGTAATGGACTTGTTACATATTCAATTACAATAATAGGTTTCTTAATTGTTTCTTTTACAATACTTATAATTTTGAATTCTTCCCTAGCCATTTTTCGGTATTTTGCTATAGAGGATGAAAAGTATAAAAATCCGTTGATTAGGGTATTACTTTCTGTATTTATTGTTCCTATTGGGGTATTTGTAATATTGTTAATACTATGTTTAATAATAAACTTCTCTATACCGGTATTTAGTGTTAATAGTTTTGAATATTCTACGAAGAGAATAATTTTTAAATTTTTTATTGGAATAATTAGTTTCCTTTTTATTTATTCAATTACTGAATTTTTGGCTTTCTTTCATAATATTTATAAATTTATTGTAATTAGTTCTTATGATGCATCAAGTAATTTTGAATTAGAAGTTATTAAAGAAAAGGGTGTAATGGAGAAGTTCAAATTAAAGATTGAAAGTGATAAAGAAATAATTATAAAAAACATTGAGGAAGAATTAGAGAAGATCAAAAAGGATCACGTAGCAGCACCAGAAACTAAAAATGTATAGTGTTCCCAGTGTTTGAGTATGCCATGTTATGGAAAGTTTATTTGAACTTCTTTTCAAACAAAGCTATTACCCATCAACACCCAGTTATCATAGAAAATCACAGATGAACCTATGCCGGAATTAACTAATTAATTCATTGAAAAGTGAGGCGAAAAAGTTTTCCATAATGGAATCCGACATAACGAACCGTCAATGTTCGGTTCAACCGATGGAAAAGGTAACCTCAAGGTGTCTATCACTGCTTTTGCGCGGCATCGTGGTTTGTTCATAGCGGTAATTGAATTGGCCTGAACGCTGAAAATGTATTACAATGAAGTATCAAAACAATAATTCAAGGAAAAAATATGCGTATCACAATCACTAAAAATGGGCCTTATGTGGTGTCCGGGGGAATTCCCTTAAGAGAAATGATTATAACTCCGGAGGGGCGTCATTATATATTGACGGAGAAGCGCAGGCTGCCGCAAGCGGAAAAGTACGCGCTGTGCCGCTGCGGAAAATCCCGCAATGCTCCGTTCTGCGACGGATCTCATGTACACTCCAAGTTTGACGGGAATGAAACCGCTTCGCGCAGACCATACAGCGAACGGATAACCGATGTAACATCAGGGGCGACTATGCTTTTGCTGGATGATGACCGCTGTGCGGTTGCCCGTTTTTGTCACACCGACCGCGGCGATGTATGGGACCTGACTGCACATGATTCCGATAACCAGGACCGGGAGGCAGCTATAGAAGCCGCAAAATCATGTCCTGCGGGACGCCTCGTAATGGTGGATAAAGACGGAAATCCTCTTGAAGAAGTGTTTGAGCCGGAGATCATCATCATGCAGGATCCCGAAAAAAATTGCAGTGCGGGGATTTACGTAAAAGGTCCCATTGCGGTTGAATCTGCGGACGGGACTGTGTATGAGATTCGGAACAGGGTGACGCTGTGCCGCTGCGGAATATCGGAAAACAAACCGTTCTGCAACGCGAATCATATTGACGGCGGGTTCAACGACGGTCATTTGATGGCAACGTAACAGTGTCAATCATCAAAAAGTTATAATGTGCCCGGTTTTTGAGTGCGTTATATAAAGAGACCGATATCAGGTTTGTAGTGACGAGTTCGATGAACCCAAGCATGTATAATAATTTCCTAATGCAAAAAGAACCGCGGCAGATTGTTGTGCGGTTCTTCATTTGACCGTAATGAAAATTTCTTTCACGCATCTTCCTCAATCGATTTCATAGATGTATCTTGCTATCGGCATTCTTCTGCCTAATCCAAATGCTTTTTTTGAAACTTTCAAAACTGGTGCTGCCTGCCTGCGCTTAAATTCCGAACGTGCTGTCGTTTTTATAATCCGGGAAACCAATTCTTCATCCCAGCCGCGGCGCACGATTTCTTGTTTTGAAAGATCGTCGTACAAATAAAGCCGCAGTATTTCATCGAGAACCTCATAAGGCGGCAGACTGTCCTGGTCTTTTTGATTCGGACGCAGTTCCGCCGATGGCGGCTTATCGATAATCGATTCGGGAATGATAATATTCCCGCCTTGTTCCAGAGAACGTTGATTAATTCTTTTGCACAGGGCAAACACTTCGGTTTTAAACAAATCTCCAAGCGGAGCGAGCGCGCCGTTCATGTCTCCGTATAGCGTGCAATAGCCCATAGCAAATTCGCTTTTGTTGCCGGTGGTCAGCAGCATGGAATTAAACTTGTTTGAATAGGCCATCATCAGTGTTCCCCGAATTCGGGCCTGAAGATTTTCCTCCGTTGTATCAAAGGGACGATGTTCAAAAACACCGGACAATGTTTTCATAAAAGAATCGTACATCGATGTGATGGGAAGTATTTCAAAATGACAGCCCAAATTTTTCGCCAATTCCCTCGCGTCATCCTTGGAGCCTTCCGAAGAAAAATGAGACGGCATCCCGAAATTTTTTATATTGTCTTTGCCGGCAGCTTGTACCGCCAAATAAAGCACGAGTGCGGAATCGATGCCGCCGGAAAGCCCCAAGTGCGCCTTGGTGAATCCGCATTTTTGCATATAACACTTAATGCCAAGAACAAGCGCTGATTCAAGATCATCCAATTCTTCGGCGGATAACGTTGACGGAGAAACGGCTTCGGTTTTTTGCGGAAGATGTATTTCTTTTACAGGGACACTGCTATCCCATGTAACAAGAGATTCCTCAAATGCCGGGGCCGACATTGTTAAAACCGGATGATCTTTTGAAGGTGCAATGACAAAAGATGCTCCGTCGAAAATCATGGAATCGTTCGCTCCCGCAGTGTTAAGATAGATGATAGGAACGTTCCCTTTTGCGGCATATTGTTTTGCAAGATGTATTCGGTTGTCGGCCTTTCCAACATAAAACGGGGAACAAGACGGAACACAGATTATACTTGCGCCAGCCGACAAAAGTTCATCGATTGGATCAACGTCATCAATCTTGCCTTGAAACTGAATCACTGATTCTGGAATCACTGATTCTTTGCAGAAATCTTCACCTATCGCGAAACCGATTTTTTCACCGCAAAAATCAAATAAAGACCGGCTTTTGGCGGTTTCAAAATAATGAACTTCATCAAAAAAATCATAACTGGGAAGCAGTGTTTTTCTTTGTTCAAAAATGATTTTTCCTTCGTGGATAATCCCGTAAGCATTCGTAAGATGTTTTTCGCTTCCAGTGTTCTTTGCTATATATCCGAGACCAACCGCCAAATTTGCCGGAAGTTCCTTCCTCAAACCCTTCAGAGCTTCATCATTTTTTTCCAAAAAAAACGGCTGATCCAAGAGGGCCAGGGGAGGATAACCGCAAAGCGCAAGTTCGGGAAAAAGCAAAAGATCGGGCTTCTCTGTTTGCAGTGCCTGTTTTGCAAGAGCGGCAATCTTTTTTGCATTAGCGGAAAAATCCCCAATGACTGAATCAATTTGAGCAATAGTATAACGCATGATGTTTATGGTATCACGAAGATGGATTCTTATGAAGTGCCTTATCTGTTACCGAATATTCAAATATCGGTTCGATGTATTTTTCAATGAGCTTTATTCTATTACTGATCCTGCAGCATTACCTCTCTCAATATTGCATTGAGTCTCGTTTGATACCCTTTCCCTTCTTTTTTTAGCCATTCAATAATATCTGTATCAAGCCGTACATGAATTTCCTTTTTTATAGGCCGATACAGATTGCTTAGATGCGACCGTTTGAATCCCTGCATCTGTTCTTCCGTCAAGATAGGTGCATCAGAGAAATCTTTGGTTTTAAACTGCTGAATTTCAGCCAAGCGTTTAGATGAAATCTTTTTTGAATTGCTTATAGTACAACTCCTTTTCTATAGCTTCTGCTTTTCGCGCACTGATCAAGCGGATTATTCCTTTCATGTCCGTAAAGACAACATATAAAATAATCACCCCTCCGAGTAATCTAAGTCCGATATACCGTTCTTCTTCGGTTGAGGAATGTTCCTCATCATATAATTCGATCAGATATGGATCATCAAACACGGCCACAGCTTCTTCAAAGGATATTCCGTGCTTTTTTCGGTTTATCCGATTTTTTGCCTCATCCCATACAACTGAATATTTCATTTGTATTTCCTTCTTTGTGGCTACATTAATATAGCCATATGTATATGAAGATGTCAAATATTCATCAATACTATTATGGCACCAGGATGCTCCTTGCATTGTTGTTTTCAAAAAAAAATCACAATACTGGACAGAGTTCCGCTGTGAACGGTATTATTACACAGAGGAGTGAACTATGGGACAAACTATTGCGGAAAAAATCATTGGGGCCCACCTGATAGAAGGGAAGATGATTCCCGGCGAAACGATTGCGATCAGGATCGATCAAACGCTCACGCAGGATGCTACGGGGACGATGACTTACTTGCAGTTTGAAACCATGAATCTGGACCGGGTAAAAACCGATCTTTCGGTTTCCTATGTTGATCATAATACGCTGCAGGAAGATTGGAAAAACATGGATGATCACCGGTATCTGCAAAGCGTTGCGGCTAAATACGGCATCTGGTTTTCCCGGCCCGGAAACGGCATCTGCCATCAGGTTCATCTGGAGCGATTCGGGCTTCCCGGAAAAACCCTTCTCGGTTCGGATTCCCACACTCCCACAGGCGGAGGGCTTGGGATGCTTGCCATCGGCGCGGGCGGTCTCGATGTGGCGGTCGCTATGGGCGGTGGCGCGTTTTACCTTGTGATGCCCAAAATTATCGGCGTAAAATTAAGCGGAAGCCTCAAAAGCGGTGTTTCCGCGAAAGATATTATCCTCGAAGTATTAAGGCGGGAAACCGTAAAGGGCGGAGTCGGCGCCGTATACGAATATTTCGGAAGCGGGGTCGATGCTTTGAGCATTCCCCAGCGGGCAACCGTCACGAACATGGGCGCGGAACTTGGAGCGACATCCTCTGTGTTTCCTTCGGATGAACAAACCCGCGCGTATCTTGCGGACCGCGGCCGCGGAGACGGCTGGATTCCCCTTAAGGCCGATGAAGATGCTCAATATGACCACGTTGTCGAGATTGATCTTTCAAATCTTACACCGCTGGCGGCTCAGCCTCATTCCCCCGATAACATCAGTCCGGTGGCAGACCTGGCGGGAATCCCCGTGAACCAGGTTGTTATCGGCTCCTGCACCAATTCATCGATAGATGATCTTGCGGCCGTTGCCGAAATGATGAAGGGAAAAACCGTTCATCCCAATGTTTCCGCGGGTATTGCCCCGGGAAGCCGCGCGACTTTGCTGGCCGCCGACAAAGCGGGAATCCTCGGCGAACTTATCCGCGCGGGGTTTAGAATCCTGGAAAGCGCCTGCGGACCTTGTATCGGGATGGGCTTCGCGCCGAAATCGGAAGGCGTAAGCCTTAGGACCTTTAACCGTAACTTTAAGGGCCGCTCAGGAACCGCCGACGCAAAGGTGTATCTTGTTTCCCCTGAAACAGCCGCGGCCGCGGCCGTCACCGGAGTGATCACCGATCCCTGTACCATGCCTTTCACCAAACTTGATACGAGAACCTTTATGCTCGAAGGTATCCGTCTTGCCGGCGATGACATGTTTATCCCGCCCTTGACTGTTGAAGAAGCCAAAAAGGTAACGATAGAACGGGGGCCCAATATTAAGCCCTGTCCGGTTCCGGTTCCCATAAACGATTCGGCGGAATTCCCTGTTATCCTTAAGGCCGGGGATAATATCACCACCGATGATATAGCGCCCGCGGGGGCAAAAGTGCTTCCTCTGCGTTCAAACATTCCGGAAATTTCCAAGTTTATTTTTTCCCCGATTGATCCCCAATTCTGGAAACGGGCGCAGGAAGCCGGTTCAAGCATTGTTGTGGGGGGAAGCAATTACGGACAAGGTTCTTCCAGGGAACATGCCGCCCTCGCTCCCATGTATTTGGGAATCAAGATAGTACTGACAAAATCGTTTGCGCGCATTCATAAAGCGAATTTGATCAATTTTGGAATTCTGCCCCTTGTCTTTAAAAACGCGGATGATTATGACAAAATCAGTCAAGGTGATGTTCTCGCAATAAAAGACATTCATGCTTTTCTTTCCGGCGCAGATGAGTCAATCGAAATCTTTAATAAGACGAAGGACGAAACCTACGAGGCTTTACTCCAGGCCGAAAAGCGGGACCGGGCTATATTAAAAGCAGGCGGCCTTATTCCGTATACGGGTTCCGGCAAATGATATGAATGAAAGCATCAGAAGAGCCCTTTATGACGGCTTTTCAGAACCAGTTCGGGATATTCTTTGGGGACATATTTATCTTACTCCGGAGTTGGAAGCCCTGACAAAATCGGTTCCCTTCATGCGGCTTACAAGAATCATGCAGCTGGGGCCGGCCTTTTTTACCTATCCCGGCGCGACTCATACGAGGGCGGCTCATTCTATCGGTGTGTATCATCTTGCAAGGCGCATTTTGCTTCATCTTGCGTCTTTTGGCGCTGACAGCTGGATGAGTCCCGCGGGAATTAGTTCTTTCCTCTGTGCAGCCCTTCTCCACGATTTGGGACATTTTCCTTACACGCATTCTTTAAAGGAATTACCGTTAACAAGCCACGAAGAGCTGACGGGCCGGATTATTCTCAAGGAACCGATGAAAAGCCTCGTAGGAAAAACCGGCGCTGACCCGTATTTTGCCGCCGCTATTGCGGATCAAAATCTGCCTTCCGATGATGAAGAACTTTCATTCTACCGCCGTCTTCTTTCCGGCGTGCTTGATCCCGATAAACTCGATTATCTTAACAGAGATGCCCGGAACTGCGGTGTTCCTTACGGCGCGCAGGACGTGGATTTTATCATCGGCAGGCTTCATCCTGATAAAAAAAGAGGCGTTGTTATTGATTCAAGGGGCATTCCCAGTGTTGAATCCATCCTTTTTGGTAAATATCTTATGTACCGGACTGTGTATTGGCACAAAGGCGTCCGATCCGCGACAGCCATGATTAAAAAAGCACTTATCGCGGGACTGGAAAGCGGGAAAATCAGCGATGATGATCTTTACGATCTGGATGATCAAGAGTTGTTCCATCTTTTGGAAACAAGAGATCATCCGTTTTTCGCTTTGGCAGGGAAAGTAAAAGAAGGACAGCTGTATACGGTTCTTGCGGAAACGCCTTTTATTAAGGAGAAACATCAAGATTTGGCGGATATTCGCGGTCGGACAGCGCTGGAAGCTGTTCTTGCGGAACAAGCATCCCGGATAAGCGGAAAAAAAATCTTACCGGAAGATATTATTGTCGATCTTCCCGAACCTTTTTCGCTTGAAACCGATCTTTTTGTGCAAGATGAACATGCTTCATTTGCTGAAAATATACTGTTTTCTTGCAGTTCCAGCGTATTTAATGCATCAACGGTGGAAAATCTGGAGAACGCTTTGCGGATTATCAGAATATTTGTGAATCCGGAATGTGAAAAAATCTTAAAAAATCATTCCAGGACAGAAGATATATGGAAGCTCTAAAAACAACGGTCTTTATATTGCAATTTCGGACCAATTGATTACAGTTAAAGGGAAGAGGTATAACAGCATGAATATTCATAACACAACTGAAGATATGGTTTTACAAATAATTGCGGATGTTTGCAAATCTCTGGAGCGTGAGAATTCTGACGAAATTTGTACTTGCGCCCAGTGCAGGCTCGATACAGCTTGTTATGTTTTGAACAGGGCTCATCCTCACTATATAGTTTCCAACCGTGGTGCTGCCAGAGCGGGGTTAGAAGTTTTTGAGTGTCAGCAGGAAGAGGCGGATTTAATTACCCTGGTTCATGAAGGGTTTAAGCGGGTAAGTCAGATCAAAAGACCTGGTACCGATCATAGTCATTTCGACGATATTGAAGAAGTTACATGCAATGTTCCGGTGTTTAATATTCCTACAATTATTGGGCGGGTGTTTAATGGTCTTGATTTTTCTCCTATGGCAGATACAATTATCGAATTAAGAAGAGAAGGGAAAACGGTCGCCATGAAAGACCAAAACTGGCAGAATCCCTATAAACTGGTTTCCAATACCGCGGGAACATTTACCTTCTGGCCAGGCCCTATACAATCAAAATCCCCTGATCAGCGTGAAGAGTTTGAATATTCGGTCCGGATTACCGCTCCAGGCTATGATGAATTGAATCATTTCTTCAAGATTCCAGTGGTCAGCGAGTTTGAGGTTGTCGGCTCCTTTGCTATGAATAGAACTTTTAAACTTCCTGATTTGTATCTTTTTTCTGAAAGCGATGAGGATGAACGGTATTTGTAAGATTTCAGTTGTCGGGCTTGTAAATAATCGGGCAAAATTGTTATAATGGATATATGTTACATCTTGGGATTGACGTGGGGTCTACAACCGTTAAGGCTGTGGTTATTGACAGTGAATCAAAAGAAGTTCTTTATTCACGATACGAGCGGCACAATGCCTGTCAAAGCGAGAAAGTCCGTGATTTTTTGCGGGATATCTTTGTTCACTTTCCCAATGAACCTAAACGATTAGCTTTCTGCGGTTCCGGCGGCAGAGTCATTGCGGAGCTTGTTAACGCGCCGTATATTCAGGAGGTTGTCGCCAATTCGATAGCGGTGCGTACTTTTTATCCGGAGGCCAGTGTTGCGATAGAGCTGGGCGGGCAGGACGCGAAAATTGTCTTTTTCTATCATGACAACATGACAGGAACATTGGCAGCCGGCGACATGCGCATGAACGGAAGCTGTGCGGGCGGGACAGGCGCGTTTATAGACGAAGTCGCATCCTTGCTGCGGACGCCTGTTGAAGAGTTTGACGCTCTCGCCGCGCAGGGAACTCAAGTGTATGATATTTCCGGGCGCTGCGGTGTTTTCGCAAAGACCGATATTCAGCCGCTTTTGAATCAAGGCGGCTTGCTGCCTGACATCGCGCTTTCTACTTTTCACGCAATTGTGAAGCAGACAATCGGCGGGCTTGCGCAAGGTTTGGAAATAAAAGCGCCCGTTGTTTTTGAAGGCGGCCCCTTAACGTTTAATCCAACACTGATAAAAGTTTTTGCCGAGCGGCTTGGATTAAAAGAGGGTGATATTATTCTGCCTGCCAAGCCTGAACTTTTTATCGCGTATGGAACAGCCCTTTCCATTAACGAAATGTTTGCGGACAAGACCGGCGAAACCGAAAGCAGCTTTGATGAGGAGGCGGCTTTACAATCGCTTTCGATGTACCGGAAAATTGCCGCTGAAAAAAATACCTTTCCTGATTTACTTTTTTTTAAAACAGAAAACGAACGCCGTGAATTTGAAGACCGCCATAAAACGCAGCCCTTAACGCGTGACGTTTCCGCGATTGCTAAAAGCGGCGGCATTTTGCGTGTATACATGGGGATTGATGCCGGTTCGACAACAACAAAACTTGTTTTAATCGACGAACATGAAAATGTTGTTGACTTTTTTTACAGTCCCAACAAAGGCGAACCCTTAAAAGTAATCAAGCAGGCCTTGGTTGATATAAACGCAAAATACCTTGGTGCCGGAATTACGCTGGAAGTTATCGCGTTGGGTACTACGGGGTACGGGGAACTTTTATTTGACAAAGCCTTAGGCGCGGATTTTCACACGGTGGAAACTGTCGCTCATGCCGCCGCCTCGCAAAAATACATTCCGGATGTAAGTTTCATTTTGGATATTGGCGGACAGGATATGAAAGCCATAAATATATCGAACGGCATTGTTACCAATATTACCGTTAACGAAGCCTGCTCATCCGGCTGCGGATCGTTTTTGGAAACATTCGCGGAGACTCTGCATATTCCCGTTAACAACATAGCCGAAACCGCGTTTAACGCGAAAAATCCCGCGCGTCTCGGCAGCCGCTGTACGGTTTTTATGAACAGCACCATCATTACCGAACAAAAGAACGGGAAACAAGCGGACGACATTATGGCGGGGCTTTGCAGATCGATAATAGAAAATGTGTTTACCAAAGTTGTGCGTGTCTCCAATATCGCGCAGTTAGGCGATAAAATTGTAGTGCAGGGCGGCACTTTAAAAAACGACGCGGTATTACGCGCACTTGAACAATACCTTGGCAAATCCGTTGTCCGCGCGCCTTTCCCCGGAGAAATGGGAGCGATTGGTGTCGCCCTTTTGACAAAACGCGAGATTGCCGAAAACGGTTATACGTCGCCTCATGGTCCTGCAAGCTGTTCGCGCTTTATCGGTTTTGACGCGTTGAAAGATTTTTCCTACACGCAGGAAGCGAATTTGATCTGTCCCTTCTGCAACAATAATTGCAGCCGCACATTGGTGAAGTTTTCCTCAGGGCTTACATGGGTTACCGGCAACCGATGTGAACGCGGAGAAATTGTAGGCGATCCGCGGGACTCAAGCATAAAAGAACAGGCAAATAAAGTAACAAAAATAATGAGCTCCGTCCCCGACATGGTAAAAACACGTAACGAACTTTTGTTTAAAGATTATCCGTTTT
>DBDH01000034.1:8032-9319 GCA_002293455.1 Treponema sp. UBA937 | reverse complement strand
TGGCGTAATATGCCGTTTTGGAAAGTGTTTTGGGGCGCTCTTGGTTTTAAAACTATTGTTTCGCGCAAAAGTTCCAGAGCGTTATACGAAAAAGGTTTGCAATTTGTAGCATCCGACACAGTTTGTTTTCCCGCAAAACTGGTTCACGGGCATATCGAAGATTTAATCGAGAAAAAAGCTGACAGGATTTTTTTCCCTCAGCTTAACCGTCTGCCGCCGGATAACATGGAACCTTTCAGCACCTTTACTTGTCCCGTGTTAAAAGGGTATCCGCTTTCTGTCAGATTTTCCAATAATCCGCTGGAAAAGCACAATATTCCGCTGGATTCTCCTGTCTGCCACTGGTTCTCGCAAAAAGACATGAAGTTTCAGTTAAGCCGTTACATTAAAGAAACTTTTAATATCAGCGAAAAATATACCTTAGCCGCAATTAAGCAGGGCGAAAAGGCCTTAGCTGATTTTAACAAGGCGATGACAGATAACGGCGCGCAGATTATGAAAGACGCGCAAGCCGAAGGGAAATTCGCGGTCGTTATCGCGGGGCGGCATTATCAGTATGACGAGCATATCAATCATAATTTATCGCGTTTTTTTACCAGCATAGGAGTGCCTGTTCTTACGCTGGATTCGCTTCCCGATTTGGGGAAAACACCGCTTGATAACACTACAACTGAAAATACAAATAACAATCACGCGCGCCTGCTTGCGGGCGCTGTCGCCGCCGCGGAACACCCTGCGCTTGAATATGTAGATATTTTCAGTTTCGGCTGCGGGCATGACGCGGTTTATACAGACGAAGTTATCCGCATAATGAACGAGATTTCCGGCAAGTCGCCGCTAATTTTAAAAATGGACGAAAGCGAAATAGCCGGGCCCCTGCGTATTCGGGTACGTTCGTTTATAGAAACCGTAAACATTCGGCGTAAAAAAAGCGCGCGTAACATGAGAGCGTTAAGTGATCCGTATCCTGTTAAACATCTTAAAAAGCATAAAGACAATGTTATCCTTATTCCCAACGCAAGCAAAGCGTTCTGCCTTGTAACAAGCGGCTGTTTAAAAAATGACGGCTGGCGCGCGGAACCGCTTCCTATGGGAGGAGATGAGGCAATCGCGATGGGTAAAAAATATGTACACAACGACATGTGTCTGCCCGCGCAGATTGTAATTGGAGAGGCGATCCTGGCGCTTAAAAGCGGCAAGTATGATTTGGATAAAGTTACGGTAGGAACCGCGAAGGTATTATGCGACTGCCGCCTGAGTAATTATATGCCGCTTGCGAGAAAAGCG
>DBDH01000034.1:0-7974 GCA_002293455.1 Treponema sp. UBA937 | reverse complement strand
ACTTACGCGAAAATTGTTTGGGGTATTGTTCAGACGGATACATTAGAATACTTGCGCCGGAAAATACGCCCTTACGAAATTGAAAAAGGGCAGACCGATAAAATTGTAGAGAACGCGTTTTTGGAAATAGCGGACGGACTTGCAAAGGGCGGAATAGTGGGTTCCATGAAACCGTTTAAAAAAGCGATTAAAGATATGTGTGCCATCCGTTACGACCGGAGCGTTTTAAAAGAACCTGTTTTAATTCAAGGCGAATATCTTTTGGTTTTTCATGAAGGGGCGAATCAGAAAATAGAAAAATATCTGGAAAAAAACGGAATGGAAGTTATCTACCCCAGAATGTCGGGCATTTACCGCCATTTGTTTTTGCAGCACACTGTTTCCGAGATAATGGAATACAAGGTGAATCATAAATTGTACGACAAACTGTACGCGCTTTTGGGCAACAAGTTTATGGACGCGGCTATTAGATCCGCCGACAAAATAGCTTCCAAACATCCGTTATACGAAAAGGATTTAACCTTGCAGGAAAAGGCAAAATACTCAGATGATATTATGCATCATTCTATTTTGTCGGGAGAATCTTTTTTAATAGCGGCGGATATTCTGCATTACGCACAGCACGGCGTGCGCTCTTTTGTAATACTCCAGCCCTTCGGCTGTCTGCCTAACCACATTTGCGGACGCGGGGTTATCAAGAGGATTAAAGAAACACACCCCGGCATTCAAATTTTGCCGCTGGATTACGATCCTGATGTAAGTTTCGCAAACATCGAGAACCGTATACAGATGCTGATAATGAATGTGCGGAGTCTGCGCGGCAAGCAGCATAAGGATAAGCAAATTACCGCGTAAACAAGAACACAGCGGTTGATATTTGTTACAAGAAACCGGCAGTGATCAAAAGATAGACGGCGGCTGTTACCGCCGCCAAAAGGCTGGGCGGAACAGGATGAGTACCGTCCAGAGTTCAAGGCGTCCAAGAGTCATTACAAAAGAATAAAGCCATTTAATGTGATCGGGAAAAACCGCATAGTTTTGACTTGGACCAACAGTTCCGAATCCGATGCCGATGTTTCCCAGCACCGCCAAAGAAGCGGAGAATGATGAAAAGAGATCGAATCCCGACGCGGCTGCAACGAGCGTAGTGATGAATAGTATGATGCTATACACAAAGACGAAACCCGCAACACCGTAAACAACATCTTTCCGGCCGACTTTCTTGTTTATCTGAATACTGAAAATTCCTTTGGGGAAAATGATCCGGCGCAGTTCGTTTCCGGCCTGCTTAAACAGAATAACATGACGAATAACTTTGATTCCTCCGGCTGTGGAAGCGGAACAGCCGCCAACGAACATGAGCCCGAACAAAATCGTTTGAGCGAAACTTGGCCACATCTGATAATCCACGGTTACTGCGCCGGAGGTGCTTAAAAAGGACGCGGCGTAAAAACAAGCGTATCGGAACGCTTCCGGCAAAGAGCCGTAGTCCGATACGATGTTTAATGTTATAGCAATTGACGCGGCGGCAAATATTCCAAGATACGCTCTTAGTTCAGTGTTGTTAAAAACATCTTCCCATTTTCCCCTGATGATCCGGTAATAGATATTGAAATTCATCGCTGCCAGCAGCATAAAAACCGTAGAGATAATTTCGATGGCGGCAGAATCGTAATATGCCAGACCTGCGTTCTTTGTACTTAAACCCCCAGTCGCCGCGATGCCGAAACTGTGAATGACCGCGTCGAACCATTCCATGCCGCCAAGTTTCAGGCAAAGCATCACTATGACGGTCAGCCCAATATATACAAGCCAAAGGATTTTCGCGGATGACGCGATTTTTGGCGTGATCTTTTCTTGTTCAGGGCCGGGACTTTCCGCTTTCACGAGCTGAAATCCTCCAACGCCAAAAATGGGCAGCAGGGCTACGGTAAAAACGATAATTCCCATACCGCCAAACCAGTGAGTCATTCCGCGCCAAAGCATGAGCGAACGGGGAAGCGCTTCTATATTTTGAATGGTTGTCGCTCCGGTGGTAGCAAAACCGCAGGAACTTTCAAACAGGGCATTGGTAAAACTGATTCCAAGACCAGACAAGTAATAAGGAACAGATCCGAAAAAACTCATAACAAGCCAGGTCAGGAATACTAACAGGAATCCGGTTTTTGCCTGTAAGTGAGTCCGCTGTTTTTTGGTACATGTGATGACAAGCAGTCCCGCAAAAAAAGACACCGCTATCGGAAACGCAAAGGCTTTGATCATCTCTGTTTCATGCAAAATAAAAGCCATAACAAGCGGAGCCGTCATCAGTGCGGCAGCGAGAACTAAAATGAACGTTAAGACGCGGAGCAATATAATGGAATTTTTCATCTCAGCGCCTCCAGAATTCCCCGGAAAAAAACCAGTATCCGCATGATCTATCCAAACAATCGTTCGATTTCTGTGTCGCTGCCGTTCTTTGCAATCAACACAATCCGGTCGCCAGGGGTAAATGTGTAATCTCTTGTGGGAATGAATGATTCGTTTTGTCTTTTTACGAGAAGGACAAGTCCGCCCGCGGAAAGTTTAAACTCCGGTAAAGGTTTTCCTGAAATGGGGGCGTCTTTGAAAATCTCAATTTCGATAATGCCGATACTTCCGTCTCCAATCCGGTGAATATCTTTAACGCCGACGCCCATAAGATGGGAAAGTATTGAATCGACAACAACGGATTTCATGGGGATGACCACATCAAGTCCAAGCTGTCTGGCGATGGCGGCATATCCGGAACCAGTTACCATTGCGATAGTTCTGCCCACTCCGCAGGATTTAAGATAGATCGCCGCGATCATGTTCAATTCCTGATTATCCGTTGTCGTGATGATTAAGTCCAAATCATCGATGCGTTCTTCTGTAACAAAACTTTCATCGGAAATATCTTCATTTAAAACGAGGGCGTGAGGAAAGCGCGCCGCGAGTTCTTTGCAAAGCTCATAATCTTTTTCGATAATTACGATTCTTCGGTCTGAGCGGACTCCAAGATTTTTGAAAATCGAAAAGAGTGAAAATGATTTTTCCTTTTCTTGTTCCATCAATCCTTCGGCAATAAGCACTCCCAAGCGGCCTCCGCCGACAATCCCGATTTTTCTAAGCGGCTTCTTTTCTTCGCCCGCCAATTCAAACACCTTATCAAGTTTTTCTCCGTCGGCAAGAATATGAATCCTGTCGCCTTTTTGAAGAACGGTTGTGCCTCTTGGTAATATGCTTTCGTTGCCGCGTTCGATCAATGTAACCAAGCTGTCACCTGGAACAATCGAACGGAAAGAAGTCAATGCCAAGCCGTTAAAGGCGCTGGATTCGGTAATGTCCACGGAACCCAATTCGTAGCGTGTATCGGAAAAAACGAGAACATCACCCATAGCGCCGCGTTCAATGGCGTTTAATACAGAACGGCTTGCTTCAACATCGGGATGAACAAAAAAATCAATTCCCAGGACGCGTTCACTTGTTTTATTCAGTTTGACATATTCATCGTTTCGGACACGGGCAATTTTGGTAACATCGGGATAGCGGGAATCGGCAAGACCGCAGATGATCATGTTTAGTTCATCGGAACCGGTAAGGCAGACAAGGGCTTGGGCTTTCGCGATTCCGGCTTCTTCCAAGGTGTTAAGGTTGTTCCCTTCCTCGTTCAGTACCATGCAGTCAAAATGATTGGAAAGATGACGCGCCCGTTCTTCGTTTGATTCAATAACGGAAACATCATGTTTTTCCTGTATCAGGTGACGGGCAAGCTCGGTTCCGACCATTCCCGCCCCGACAATAACTATCTGCATAAGTGCTTATTCCTTCAATTCAGCTCCGAGGAGTGAAAGAAAACCAGGATACGTAACATCGACACATTCCGCGCTGTCAATCTCAACCGGCCGGTCCGCTCCAAGAGCCGCGGCCGCCAGCGCCATCACTACCCGGTGATCGCCGTGCCCTTTAACCTTAGCGCCTTGCAGAACCGCTCCGCTCTGTCCGCCCTTGCCGTGAATGATAAGGCCGTCGCTCATTTCTTCGACTACGGCGCCAAGCTTGTTGAGTTCCTCGGCCATCACTTTTACGCGGTCGGTTTCTTTAATCCGGGCATGACCAACATTTACCAAACCGGTTTCCCCGGACGCGTACACCGCGGCTGCCGCCAAAGCCGGAAGCATATCCGGCGTATCGTTTAAATCAAACTCCATGCCTTTCATGACGCCGATTCGGGAAACCTTTAGTTCCCATTCGTCATAAAAATCATTTAGTTTATTCCATGTTACATTACAGCCAAGCTGTTTTAGAAATGGAAATATTTTTTTATCACCCTGAGTATCATGGGGATTAAGGCCTAAAAGCGTCACTTTGCCGCCGGAAATTGCCGCGGCGCAGGCAGGAAATGCCGCAGAGGAAAAATCTCCCGGAACAGGTCCGTGTACCGGTTTATACACCGCGCCGCCTTCGATCTTAAAATAAGAATAATCATCTGCGCACGTATATGTTACACCCTGTTCATCAAGATATGAGAGCGTCATCGTAATATAAGGTTTTTCGTTAAGGAGGGGAACATCAATTTCGGTGATTGTGCCGGAAGGCGCCAAAGGAGCGGCGAGGAGCAAGGCCGAAAGATACTGACTTGTTGGACAGGAAAGAGAAATCCTGCCGCCTTTCATCGGTCCCTGAATTGAAACCGGAACACAGCCGTTTCCTTTTTGAGAAAGCGCCGTAACGCCCAACCCTTCAAGGGCATCAAGCAAATCCTTCGCACTGCGTTTTTTCATCTGAGAATCTCCGGTAAAATCCAAGCATCCGGTTCCCAAAGCCGCAACGGCCATGATTAAAAACAAAGTTGTTCCGGAATTGCCCACATCCAAAACTTTTTTCGGAGATTTAAAAGAACCGCCCGCGCCGATTCCCAAGCCGTTCACGACAATCCGTATTAATTTCCCCCTGCCGGGTACAGGCGGATTCGGGGAATGAGCATCATCGGTATATTGAAGATCGATTTCCGCGCCCAAAGCTCTGCAAACAGCGACGCAGGACTGGGTATCCAAAGAATCCAAAGGATGATCAATGACGGATTCCCCTTTTGCCAAAGAAGCGATTATAACCCGTCTGATGGTATGAGATTTTGAAGAAGGAATGCGGAATGTTCCGTTGAAAACACCGGGATTAACAATTGCGTACATATTATTAGATTATCAGTTAGAAAGAGATCAGGCAAGAGAGCGTGATTTTGAACAGCGATTTTTCCTCTGTGTACCAGGTGAGCGCATACTGTTCCTCTGTGTACCGGATATCATGGAAACCGGGTAAATTCGAGTGAATTGAAAAAAATTGTTACACAGAGGAAGAATTTTTATTCACTACACAGAGGTACACAGAGGTATCGTCGTCCGGTTACACAGAGGAGGAGAATTAAAATCTGCACAGAGGAGAAAATTTGTTACACAGAGGATCATTTTTTTCGCAGAGGCTCATCTTATTAAAGAAAAAACAAAAAGCAGGTGCTTGTCCTCAACTCCTTGACGTTTTCTTTTGTTTTTGTCAGGATATTCTCATGGAAGAAAAGATAGTTAAGCCGATTTGGCAGGAAGAATTTCGCGTTCGATTTTGGGATGTTGATAAAACCGATCAACTGACGCTTTCGGGAACTTTCGATTTTTTTCAGGAAGCGGCTATTGTTCATGCTGAACATTTGGGCGTAGGGAAGAAAGTTCTTGAAGAGAAACAACAAGCATGGATTTTGTCCCGGATGTCTGTTTCAATTGAAAGACGCCCCCGCAAAGATGAATCGATTATTGTCCGAACATGGCCCAGAGGACCGGAAAAACTCTTTGTCCTTAGGGATTTTGATCTTCTTGATCAGGATAATACTGTTATCGCAAGAGGACGCAGCGCTTGGCTTGTTCTGGATATGGAAAAACACAGACCTTTGCGTCCTCAGCCTATTGTGGAACACATGCCCTTAAACGATGGCCTGAACGCTCTGCCCGACGGTGCGCAAGGAATCGACACAGAGGACGATCTGGTAAAAATATATGACCGTCAGGCGGGGTATTCCGATATAGATTACAACGGCCATGTAAACAATGCCCGGTATGTGCAATGGATTCAAGACGCTGTTGATCCGGAAATTTTGTACGATGCCAATCAAATGAGGTTGGACATCAATTATCTTTCCGAAGTAAAACCAGGAGAATCTATCAGCTTATGGGCCTGTCCGGTGAAGGCAAAAAAAGGAACATGGGCAGTTGAGGGGAAGCATTTTGATTCTGATATCCCCGCTTTCAGGGCTCAGCTTTGGACAGGAAAGTAATGCGGGTTTCACTGGAGCTGATACCCAGGAATGAGGAATCGCTCATCTCTTCATCGCGGCTGCTTCCTCGTTTTTCGGAGATCAATTGTATTAATATCCCCGACCTTCTCCGTTTTCCCGTTCGTTCCTGGGAAGCTTGTCCGATTTTAGAAAGCGCCGGTATCAATCCGATTGATTGTATTCCGCATCTTAGAGCGATGGATTTTTCCCTGGATCTTCCTTTTCCGCATACGGAATTTTTCATCAAACAAGGAATTAATCATGTGCTTGTGATCGCGGGAGATCCGCCCAAAGATATAAACATCAAAACGTACAACACATCATCAACCGCTCTGATAAAAAAGCTGAAAAGGGAAATGCCGGGCATCAAAGTGTTTGCCGCCTTCGATCCTTACCGGTCGAATATCCGTTACGAGATCGATTATGTCAAAGAAAAAGAAGATGCCGGGGCGGATGGGTTCATGAGTCAGCCTTTTTTTGATTTACGGCTCCTGGAAATTTATGCCGAATATCTGGAAGGCAAACAGGTTTTTTGGGGAATATCTCCGGTTTTATCAGAATCGAGCAGAAACTATTGGGAATCACGGAACCGCGCAATCATTCCGAAATCCTTCAAGCCCGATCTTTTCTGGAATGTGGATTTCGGCCGGCGGGTACATCAATTCTGTAAACAGCACAACTTTAATTTGTACCTTATGCCGATTAAAGTAGATTTGGAAGCGTACCTTTCGGGATTGTTTGCGTGACTAATATGGGATAAAAGCTGCGCAAAAGGTCTGTCGAAAAAGTTGAATCCTAAATATTGTTTTCAGTACCAATATTGCATATCATGTATAATGATGGTTTGCATTTAAAAATCGTGTTTTTAGATGCTCAAAGGAGAAAAAATGAGTGTAGGTCTACAAATAACAGCTTCTAATTTTCATTCAGAAGTAATAGATTCCTCTGTGCCGGTTTTATTGGATTTTTGGGCGGAATGGTGTCCTCCCTGCAAAATGATTGCTCCCCATTTGGATCATATTGCGGCAGAATATGCTGGAAAAGTGAAAATCGGTAAAATAAATGTCGATGAGGAAAACGATTTGGCGAGTAAACACGGCGTTGTTTCCATTCCTACATTGATAATTTACAAAGGCGGCAGCATCGTCCGCGAAAGTGTAGGGGCGCTTCCGAAATCCGGCATCGAAAATCTTTTTAAGGATTTGATCTAAGAAAAGATTTATTTGTTATTATACAGCAATTTACTGTTTGAAATATTCTGTCGAACCATTAAAAAGGTTATAAAGTTTATGGATTACCGGTTTACCGGTTCTCCTCTGTGATGTACTTTTTTGAATTATAAGCTCCTCTGTGAATCTCCTCTGTGCAGATTTTCTTGAGTTCGCAGAGATAATGATACAGATCACAACGCCGAAAATCCTTTGTATTATGATACAAGTTTCATTTCAAGAGGATTCATGCCTTTTTGTCTTGTTAAAACAGAGAAAAAAAGGCATTTTTACCAGGCACAAGACAGCATTTTCCCTGAACACTGACGGATTTTTAGCAGATGAAAACTGAGAAGAGTTGAGTTTTTAGACAGGCAATTTCGGAAAATACGTACTTTGAACTTATTGATGAAAATCCTTGCACCGTTCAAAGAGTGTATGGAT
>DBDH01000101.1:7462-9136 GCA_002293455.1 Treponema sp. UBA937 | reverse complement strand
TCCGTGATCGAATAGACCGGCAGCTTTACGAGCTCGTCCAACTGCCGGGTGACTGCATGGGCATCCACATAGCGGCTAAGGGCCGTTTTTTGTTCCATATCTCTTGCCTCCCTTATTACATCAAAAAGTGAGTAATTACTCACTAATATTAATAATGAGCACAAATCAGTGGTGTTGTCAAGGTTTTTGTGGTCATATTTTTGTGGTTAACATTACTCTTTCAGCAATGTCAATTTAAATGTTACATAGCCGTTGTCGGGGCAGGCAAGTTTCGTTTTAGAAAATGGATTTTCTTCAAAGTGAAAAGACGCTCCCGAATACAAAGCCGTTTGCATCGGAAATATCACGGCATACGCCCCGCCGCAAAAAGGCTTATCGGGAGTATTCAGTCCTTCGCAAGTGATGACATCTCCGGCTTTGTATCCGCAGGAACAGTATCCGTTTACTTTTTCAACTTCTATCTCAAACTTCTTTGCCGGCATACTGTTCCCTTTCCTATTCTTTATTCGTGTTGAGGGTTTAATACCCTCTGCCTGCCATGCAGGCGATAGCTCTGCGGCGGAGTTGTTGATTTTCAGCGTGATTACATGACGACCGTCAGATACTATCAACCTTAAGGAATTCTGAGAATAATATAGATTATATAACGCGCTACGCTCTCTTCCAACTCGTTCCCGATGGTCCATCTTCCAGCAAAATGCCTTTATCTTTGAGCTCATTTCTAATCCGGTCCGCCGAAGCAAAATCCTTTGCTTTTTTTGCTTCGGCGCGTTCTGCAATAAGCGCTTCAATCTCAGCGATGAATTCAGGGGATTCCGCAGCAGCTTCATTCTGGCTTGACGCCGCTTTTTCCAAATCCAGCCCCAAGACCTCATCCATGACAAATACCGATGAAAGAATTTCTTCCGCTGCAAGATTATTGTCCCGAATTAATCCCCAGAGTTCCGCCAGTGCCCGCGGCGTGGAAAGATCGCTTTCCAAGGCTTGTTTAAATCTTTCAAGGTAAGGATTGTTTTGTTCGTCACGGTTTCCCTTGGGGAGAACCGCGTACTGTTTGGCTAATCCTTTAATCTGATTGACGAGCGACTTCCGCGAATTTTTTGCCCCTTCCAGGGCTTCATAAGAAAACTGGAGCTGGCTCCGGTAATGGCCGCCCAAAAGGAAATAACGGTAATCAAGCGGGTGAAAACCTTTGTCGATTAAGGTTTGCAGCGTGATAAAGCCGCCGGCGGATTTGGACATTTTTCCTTTGTCCAGCACAAGGAATTCGTTGTGAACCCAATATTTCACCCAGGGATGTTTTCCCGTTGCGGCCTCGCTCTGGGCAATTTCATTCGTATGATGAATCGGGATATGGTCGATGCCGCCGGCGTGAATATCAAACTGATCGCCGAGGTATTTTCTGCTCATGGCGCTGCATTCAATGTGCCAGCCGGGGTATCCGCGGCCCCAGGGACTGTCCCAAACGAGAGCTTGGTTTTCAAACTTGCTTTTCGTGAACCAAAGCACAAAATCGTAAGGGTTCCGCTTGTTTTCATCGACATCGGTCCGGGCTCCGGCTTTCAGGTCGTCCAGCTTAAGCCGCGCCAGTTCCCCGTAAGAAGGAAATTTGCTGATGTCGAAATAGAGATTCCCCCCGGACATATACGTGTAACCGTTTTTTTCGATTTCCTT
>DBDH01000101.1:0-7428 GCA_002293455.1 Treponema sp. UBA937 | reverse complement strand
CTTTCCGAATCCCGGAAAAAAGCCTCTGTGTAGAACCCGGCAACTTCGAGGACGCTTTTTCCCCGTTCTTCCGCGGATTTCAGCATTTTATCATCGCCGGAATCGTCGTCCCCGGTAAGATGCCCCACGTCGGTGATGTTCATCACATGCGTTACGGCATAACCCAGAAAACGAAGCGTCCGCGCAAGAACATCATGCGTAACATAAGCCCGGAGATTCCCAATATGGGCATAATTATAGACGGTGGGGCCGCAGCCGTAAAACCCGACGGTGTTATCTTTTATGGGAATAAAATCCTCAAGTTCCCTTCCCAGGGTGTTATAAAGTGATAGAGCCATGGAACCTCCGGCAATAAGTTATGTTATATATTATAGTTTCATCCTGAATACGAGGATGCTGCTGTTTTAATATCCTATAATTTTTGCTATTCCTTCTTGAACTTTAATAATTTCATCAGATGTTATTTCCCCTAGTTTTTCTACTAAACGTTCTTGAAATAATGACCTGATTTGAAAACAATCAATAGACGATGGTTTTAAAAGACCGTTTTGATGATTTGGCTCAACCTTTATCATCCATGGAGCTGTACTATAATATTCTTTCCATTCAGTAATGGGGACAATGACTTTTAGCGGTAATTTACCAAGAGAATTAACATTTATAATTAAGGCAGGGCGGGTTTTCTTCATTTCGGCACCAATAGTTGGATCTAAATTGACAAGCCAAATTTCACCTTGCTTCATAAAAATCCTCACAATCAAGTTGAGTAAATACCGTTAAGTTTTTATCATTTTTATAATCATTATATAAACAATCTGCCGCTTCCATCATACTTGCTTCTTGATTATTGAGACGAATAGAATGGACTATCTGTTCAATGATTAACATTCGCTTATGAGTTGGTAAATTATTTATTTCTTGAATGATTGCAGTTGTTTCCATTAATTGAACCTCCGGAGACAGAACGATATAATTATTAAACTACGTAAAATTGCCGAAAAGATCAATACGAATGGACCGTTTTGCGAAAAATGACATTTTGTTATGATATGCTTGACATTGATACATAATGCTACGTATTATTAATTCTAGAAGGAAGAGTATGGCACAAGTAAACATTCGTATTGATGACGCATTAAAGGCAGATGGGGATAAACTTTTCAATTCACTTGGTTTAAGTTTTTCTTCGGCTGTAAGTGCCTTTGTAAGTCAGGCAGTTCGTGAAGGGGGATTCCCTTTTCAACTCACTACTAAAACTGATCCTTTCTATGGTACAGACAACATGGAAATTCTCCAGAAGTCAGTAAAAGAAGCTGAGGAAGGAAAGTTTGTTACCAAAACAATGAGCGAACTTCTGGCGATGGAAGAATGAAGATTAACTTTACGGAATGCGGATGGGCGGACTATCTTTACTGGCAGATGCAGGATAAAAAGATCATCAAACGAATAAATCAGTTAATACAAGATATTGAACGCAATGGTTATGATGGTATAGGCAAGCCGGAAGCATTACGGGGTAATTTGTCCGGATGGTACTCTCGGCGCATTGATGACATGAATCGGCTCGTCTATCGTTTGCATGATGATGGGATAGAAATATCTCAATGCCGCGGACATTGCGGTGAACGGTGATTAGTAGTGATATTATAAAGCACAAGAACCGTGGAACTTCCGGTGATAAAACGGTATAATCGTTTTCAATATGGATAAACTGCGTAAAATTGCCGAAAAGATCAGCAGTCCCGCAAGTGAAGTTCCGTTCTCCGGGGAACTCCGTTTTGATGAACCGATGACGAATCATACAAGCTTCAAAGTGGGCGGTCCGGCTGATCTTTGGATAAAACCTTCCGGGGATACTTTCCCTGAAACTGCCGCCAAGATTATTTCCCTTGCAAGGGAAGATGAAATCCCGCTCTTTATTCTTGGCGGCGGGGCCAATTTGGTAGTTGCCGATGCGGGAATCCGCGGAATTGTCCTCGATTGTACCGGATGGACCGGCTGCACTTTTGCAGAGGACCGCGTTACTATCCGTTCCGGCACCCTGATTGATGACGCAATCGAGGAAGCCGCTCTCCGCGGATACGGGGGCATGGAATTTCTTGCCGGAATGCCCGGTTCTTACGGCGGCGCAATTTGGATGAACGCCCGCTGTTACGGCTCTTCTATTTCAGACATATTGATAGAAACAGAAATCCTCGATGAATCCTTACGGAATATAACAGTTCCTTTTCACGCGCCGGATTTTGCTTACAAAAAAAGTCCTTTCCAGAATCGGGATGTGCTTATTTTGAGCGGCACCTTCCGCTTGGAAAAAAAGAACGTTTCCGAAATCCGGTCTGTGATGGAAGATCACCGGAACGACCGGGAAACGAAGGGACATTACCAGCTGCCTTCGGCGGGATCATCGTTTAAAAACAATACCGCTTTTGGAAAACCCACCGGCAAAATCATCGATGAACTCGGACTTCGGGGCTTGTCCGTTGGCGGGGCAAAAGTTGCCGACTGGCATGGAAACATCATCGTAAATACCGGAAACGCCGCGGCCGCTGATATCCGCAATTTGGTTCAAAAGATAAAGAGCAAGGTAAAGGCCGAACTCGGCATCGATTTAGAACCGGAAATACTCTTTGTTGGAGACTGGGAAGATCAAATAGCAGTTAAGAATTAACAGTGAGTAAAGCAAAGTCAAACAGCAAAGAAGGATAATCCGGCTCTTTTCTATGCTCTTTATTCAACGAGCCATTTTAACATATTTTGAATTTTGATCCCCTTATGCGATGCTGTTTCGTAATCGCGCGTTAATATGAACTTTGGATAGTGGTCTCTTATTGCTTCCAGCGACGCGGCTTCGCGCTTGAATGTTTCTTCACCGCGTATTGTGTCGGAAACTTGATAATACTCGACGGCATCGCCTTTACGCGCGACAAAGTCAACTTCTTTATCACCAACTTTGCCTATATTGACGGTATACCCGCGGCGGAGCAGTTCCAGATATACAACATTTTCCAATATTTTCCCCGCGTCCGATTTTTTGCCGCCCAAGATGAAATGACGCAGCCCCATATCTGCCATAAAATATTTGTTTTGCGTTCTTAAAAGTTCCATTCCTTTTATGTCATATCTAAATACTTTATACAGAATAAAACTATCGCAAAACGCGTCCACATATTTTTCAACGGTGCGGATATCAATTCTACGGCCTGCGGAAGTCATCGTATCGGCTATACGCTTTATGGAAGAAGGCTTGCTTATATTATCCGCCATAAAACGAAGGACATCCGTTAATCTTCCGATATCTGGTATGTTTTTATTACTGACTATGTCGCGTAATACAATTTTGTCATAAATATCTGATAAATAACTGCGGACCTGGGAATTTACATTTTCTTGATCCTGTGTGTTAAAAGTGAAAACTTTGTCATTTTCTGAATACGTTAGATTATTCCGTAATATCTCCAAAACTTTGGGAAATGAACTATATTGCAGGTAATTTTCAAATATTTGATCCGCCGTTTCAACTATGGGGCCGCGCGGATAAGCGCTTACATATTCCTTGAACGAAAAAGGAAACATGTGTATCGTAATTTTTTGTCTCTCAATCTGATTTGCCAAATCCATAGAAAGCATCTTTGAATTTGAACCAGTTAAATATATATCGACTCCTTTTAGGAACAGACTGTCAACAACTTTGCCGAAACCTTCAACAATTTGTATCTCGTCTAAAAATACATAATTCTTTTTTCCCTGAATCAGGTGCGATTTTATATGTTCGTGTAAAGCGTGATATTCCCGTAATGATTCATTTTCCAATTCTTCCAGTTTTATCATTTGAATTTGTTCCGGCGCAACGCCCATTTTTTTCAATTGCTCTATATATAACTCAAACAAGGTAGATTTTCCTGAGCGGCGAATCCCGGCGATAATTTTTACCACATCCATATCTTTATAAGAAAATAATTGTTTCAAATATTCCGGACGATCTACAAGCATTCTAAACCTCTTATATACATTATTATGTCTAAAACCCTAAAAAATCAATAGTTTTATGCATTTTAATGTATAAAAGATTGAAAATTATGAAAGTTTTAATCATTCTGATGTATAAAACTATAAAAAAATAAAAGTTTTATACATCGCTATGTAGAATAATATTTGAGAAAGAAAAATTTGTAAAGACAGAACGTAACATTGATTTGAAGCCGAAAATAATATTTGTTGGGGAATAGCTTTCCAATCACTTACATACATCAATCCATTCTTTGCAGTTTGAAAACCGCTCCAATTGAGGGATCGTAAGTTCTATGGCGCTGTTGCCGCTTCCACATGCCGGAAAAACGGATGTAAATCTTTTGAGAGATACATCAAGATATACGGCTATGCCGCCGTTAATCCCAAACGGACAAACCCCGCCTATTGCGTGACCGACGATTTCCAAGGTTTCTTCGGGAGACAGCATCTTGGCTTTGGCTCCAAATTGAGCTTTGTATTTTGTGTTATCAATTCTTGCGTCGCCCGCCGTCACAATCAAGACACATTGTTCATGAACCATGAAGGATAATGTTTTTGCGATGCGTTGCGGTTCGCAGTGTAAAGCTTCAGCGGCCAGCTCAACCGTTGCGCTTGAAACCTCGAATTCCATTATCTGGTTTTCCATTCCAAACTGTCTGAAGTATTCCTTTACTTTCTCAATTGCCATCAGCGTTCTCCCGCCCCATTCTTGAAAAAGTTTCCCTCAATGTTTCGTGCTTGACTGCCGTAACATCAAATTTGAAAACGCTGAAAACGATTTGCACACAGAGGCCTATCCCGATAAATGAGATGATGGTTCCGATTCCGGCCATGCCGCCTAAAAGCCAGCCGACGAACGTTACCAAAAGTTCGACCAAGAGGCGGCATACGCCCACGGGGATTTTTGTTTTTCGTGTCAGCACGACCATCAGGTTGTCCCGGGGACCGGCGCCGAAGGCGGCCTTCATGTAAAAATATGAGCCGAGTGCGATGATAAACATCCCTGCCGTTAACATGGCGATCCCCGCCGCGAAATTGTTCGCGGCAGGAATAAATTTGAGCATGACGATAATATCGATGAACACGCCTGTCAGTATCATACTTGCAAGGGTTCCAAGCCCCAGTTTTTCTCCCATTGCTGTGACGATTATGGCGATTACAACGCCCGCGATGATGGAAGCCACGCCCAGTGTCAGGCCTGTTACATCCGCAAGCCCGACATGGAATACTTCCCACGGGGCGTAGCCGACGTTGGCGTTTATGGTTGCGACGATCCCAAGCGCGTACAGCACAAGGCCGATCAGCATGTTAAGCAGTCTTACTAAGAAGTTGGTCATATTGTTCCGCCGAGCGCCCTTGCTTTGTCAAGTTCGGCGCGTCCGGCGATCTCTCCTTTTTCGTGAAGTCCGGCGGCTGTAACGACCCCGGCGTTATCCCATCCGTAAGCGCCGCACAGCCGGTTCAGCATGAAAACGGCGCCTTCGTTTACGTCTTCGTTTTTGTTTCCGCATGTGAGAAGCATTGCCGCCCGCTGAATTGGGGTTTTAACGCTGATGAGCGGGTACATGCGGTCAACGGCGGACTTTAACTGCGCGGTGACGCTCCAATAGTAAATCGGCGATGCCAGTACCAGCGCGTCTGCCTTTCGGAGCGCGTCAAGTATCTGCGGCATATCATCTTTTTGAACGCAGACGCCTTTTTCCTTAAAGCAATGCCCGCAGCCCAAGCATCCGCCGATTCTCATATCGGCTGTCCGAAACAGCGTCACATAGTTTCCCGCCGATTCCGCGCCCTCGATAAACGCGGCGGCAAGCATGTCGGTGTTGCCGCCTTTTCTCGGCGAGCCGGACAACACCACGATGTTTTTACTCACGGCATGACCCTCCATCAAGACTTGGTATGTTCAGTACTATTTCAACATAATGATTAATATCGTATTGTTCGTCAACGAGGATGCATGTAAGTCCGTAACGCCGGCACATCTCTGCATTGTACTGATGAGCCGCCTTAAGTTCGGAAATCGATAAATCGCGGCCGCAAACACGCCGCTCAATGGCTTGCGCGTGCTTAAAAATATCATCGTAGTGTTCGTCTATGTACCGCTTGCTGAATATCAGGCAGACATACCGAATTTCGCGAAGGTACTCATCTGGCAGCGAATCGGCGAAATTAAAAGGTATGTAACATCCTTCGATAATCAAGTTCTGATGGTTTTCAATATTCGTTTTGATGATCTCTCTGAGAACCGGCCAGAGATAAGCGGTCAGCTCCTCATCGCCGCTTTCCGGTGTGAGGCTTGCATATCCCGCGCGGATCAAGCCCATTTTCAGATGATCAATTGATAGATACGGATACGACAGCTTTTCAAGCAGTTTCTGCGCCAGAAGCGTCTTGCCTGTATGCCCGTAACCGGCGATTAGGATGATCATTTACGCCGCTCCGTTCTTAAACACATAAGTATCATGTGTCGATCCGCTCCAATTTCACGAGTGCTTTGTTCCGGTAAACGAGGTCGGGACGTTCCGTAAAACCCATCCGCTCCCAAAATCCGTTTCCGCGTTCGTTCCGCGAAAACACGACAAGCGCGGCTTTGCTTATTCCTTCCGCGCGTAACGCTTCGAGCGCGGCATCAACAAGTTTTGTGCCGAATTGTCTGCCCCATAAGTCCGGCGCAACGCAAGTGTGGTGAATGTATCCGCGCCGTCCATCATGCCCCGCCAATATCACACCCGCTAACTCGCCGTTGAATTCGCCGATAAAACAAGTGCGCGGGTTCCGCTTTAAATAGCGTTCAATACCCTCGCGGCTGTCATCGATGTCATTGAGGCCCATTCCGGGTGTTTTACGCCACAGAGCGTACACCACATCGTAGTCTGTAATTTTCATTTTCCGTATTTTCATATCGTAAATTCCTTACTCTTCAAATTACTGCAATCAACACAAGCTCGCCGCAGAGCAGCGATGTTGTTGGTTCTGCTTTGGTGGTTGTAAAGACCTTCTTGAACACCATCATACCAAAATATGCTTTGTTTTCAAATATTCGCTTTGGGGTATAATGTGAAACAGTTTTACCGGTTAAACCAGGTAAAGACAGCGTAATATAGGAATACCTGAATATTTCAATTGTTTTTTAAGGATTCCTTGACAATCAGAAAAGTTATCTCAAAACATGAGACTGCCAGAATTACTTCTCGGACACCCCCTTCTAAGTTATAATAAAATGAACAAGAGAGACAATTGCAAAACCCCAGTTTTTGCAATTGCAACCGCTTAAAAGTGCGATTTCTCGCCAACGATCCGAGGGATCGTTGGCGAGAAATCGTAAGGCGTACACGCCAAGCCTCAGCAAGGTTAACCGAATTTTGCAAGAGGCTCAAGAATTCCGGTATATTTCTCTTAAGTGCCTATCCACTTGACTAA
>DBDH01000011.1:31928-42530 GCA_002293455.1 Treponema sp. UBA937 | reverse complement strand
AAAACAACAAAACCGCCCTAAGGCGGCTTTGTCTATATAATCTGTATCTCGCTATGAATAAATGAAAGGAACGGCTGGTCCTTTGACCTGCACGTCCTTGAATTCAATATTATTTGTATTCAATACCCGGAAACTCTTTACATCCGCAGAAGGTATCCCCAAGAACATATCCGAATGATCGGGACTGACTGCACTCTGTTCATCGGTGGTGAACAGGCAGTTGGTGATTTTCAGATTTTCAACAGGAGACTCGGGGAGCCCCGCGATGAATCCTGCGGAGGCCCGGCAATTAACAGCGGTAATATCCGAAATCTCTACATTTTTTATGGAAGGGGTTCCGCTGTGTATCGGCAGCGCCCCGATGTCGAAAAAGCCGTCGTCGAGGGACGCGCCGCAGCGGTAATACATATTTATCGCCAGGGGACAGAGGTTTCCCTCCATCTTGAGATTGCGGAACTTGAGGTTCTCGATTGCCCCTCCTCTTCCCCGGCGGGTCTTGATGCGTATGCCCCGGTCGGTTTCCTGGAAGAGACAGTTCTCAGCGGTAACATCGAAGATACCCGCGGCGGTTTCACTGCCGATAACAATGCCTCCGTGTCCGGCGCCCACAACGCAGTTCCGAACAGTGACATTCTTCGTAGGCCTGTTAACCCGGATGCCGTCGAGACCGGAGCCGGACTTGATGGCAATGCCGTCGTCGCCGACATCAACTTTGCAGTTTTCGATAGTCACATTGGTACAAGAGTCGATATCGATGCCATCGGTATTGGGAGCATCATAGGGGTTGATAATATGAATGGATGAAATGATCAGATTATCGCAGTATACCGGATGCACCGTCCAGAAGGGAGAGTTAGTTACAGTGAAGTCTTCAAACTTGATATTAGAACAATTAAAAAATTGAATCAGCGGAGGACGAAGGAATTGCGTATTCCGTCCGCCGCCGCCGCCGGGATGGGATATGTAATCAGGGTTAAGTTCCGCGAGTTTACGTTCGATAGCCGTTTCAGGCTCCGATTGTCCGGCGGCGCGTTTGTCCCGCAGTATCTGCCACCAAACTTGACCATTCCCTTCAAAACGGCCCTTTCCGGTGATGGTGATATTCCGCTGTCCCGTACTGAAAACGCAAGGATGCATAGCGTGGCACTCAATGCCCTCCCATCTGGAAAAAACCGGACTATACCGATCCAGCTCCGGGATGAACTGGATAATAGCCCCTTCATCAAGTTCCAGGGTGGTGTCCGAAAAGATTTCCAATGGACCTGTGTTCCATATCCCGGGACCAACGCGAAGGGTTCCGCCCCCCGCTTTTTTGAGTTTTTCAAATGCCGCCGCAAAAACTCCTGAATTGTCGAAAATGCCGTCTGCTTGACCGCCAATTGAATGTAAGTCCACTTTTTCCATTGCCTGCGTCACTCCTTTACAAACCTTTTTTTTCATAATAAAATCTATCTATGTTACAGATAGGTTTACGTGCACATGATTACGGCAAAAAATCAGCGGAGGAACTCGCAGACACTCTCTCCGTTTTTTCTCCCGCCTCAATTCAACTCGCCTTGGCAAAGGCGTTTTCTGATCCACCTGTTGTCCCCGGCGGACTTAGTCCGGGATATGCCCGCCGCATAGGGAATATCTTTGCCCGAAAGAACATCGCTATTGCGGTTCTTGGGTGTTACATAAACCCGGTACATCCCAATCCTGATCAGCGGGAAAACATGCTTCGCCGCTTTGAAGATCATCTCCGCTTTGCCAGGGACTTCGGCTGTTCTATGGTGGGAACAGAAACAGGTTCCTGCAACCCCGACTGCTCATGGCATCCCGACACGGAGAAACCTGAAATCTTCGAACTCTTTTGTGCCTCAATCGAGCGGCTGCTCAACACAGCGGAAAAATGCGGGTCCATTGTCGCGGTAGAAGCCGTCGCAAGACAACACACTATCAGTACTATCGAACTGATGGCAAAACTTCTAAACCGTTTCAAATCCCCGGCGCTCAAAGTTATCTACGACCCGGTCAATCTCCTTCCCGTGGAGGGGCTTTCCGAACCTCAGGCGGCCTTTTTTGAACGGGCTTTTGAAGCCTTCGGAGATCACATTGTTGTCGTACACGCAAAGGATTTCCGTATGGAGGGAGGTAAAAAAAGGGGAGACCTCCCTGCAGGAACCGGCGAACTCGATTATTCTGCCCTGCTAAATCTCCTGATGCGGAAAAAACCGGGAATCGATATCCTGCTTGAAAACAGTTCCCCAGATACTGTCCGTGACATTTTTTCACGGTTCAGAGATATCGAGACTCACTATAATGATAAGAGATGATATAGGCTTCCTGCAAGCAAAAAAACTGCTATCTTATTAGATTATTCTGTTCAGAACGGGAAAATCACCGAAAGCCGCCGCTTTGTTTCTATCCGAGGGGTGAAACTTCGTTATACTCCTTTAATGTAAGTTTCTGAAATAATGAATTAGTTAATTTTTTATTTCAGAAAAACTTAGATCGGAAATAGTCAAATAGTTTTTGTTTGTTTGACTATAAAGCGGCGGTAATTTTCCGGCTAACTCTTCATTGGTCAATGCCCGTTGTTTACAGTTTAACAGCGCAACATTTCGTTCCGATTCCGGAACCAGAAAATCTTTTTCCCACGTGTGAAAAGATGGACCGTCTCCCACTACGCGGAAATAAGAAAGCAGAGCATCCAAACAGGAAAAAGTTAAACGTACATCGGTCAGACAGTCGCCGTCATAATATCCGGTCCATTGACCGTGTTCCGCTTCTTCAAGCAGGGTAACACTTGCCTTGTAGTGTACATGAGCTTCGGCCGCAAATCGAAACGCGGAAACCGTGTCGCCGGAAATTCCGGCCAGAAAACTTTCGCAAAACGCTTTTGTTCCCGCCGCTCCGTGCAAATGCAGGAGGCCGTGCAGCAAAAGGGAATCGGTAAAAAGCTGCCGGCTGTTTTCCGGCAGGGAAGGGCGTAGTGACAGACATTTTTTACAGAAAACTTCCCAGCGGGGCAGGGTTTCGGCGGCTATGTTTTTTAATGCGGCCGCCTGTTCGGCACAAGGTACATTTCCGGTCAGCCAGAACAATGATTCCAGGCCGGCATCAAGCCTTCTTTGCATCATACCGCATAACAGTTCCCTCACCGGATGATGCCATAATTGTTCGCCGGCATGATCATCTTCATGTATGCCGTACCGGGCGGTACAGGAAGCATATTCGGCAAATAAAGCGGCAACATCTTCTTTCCTGTCTTCACCGTAGTATGTTTGTGCATAACATTTTCGCCATTCATATACATTGATATTTCCCGCCTGCCAGAGAGCTCGCAGCAAATCCAGGCTATGTACATGGGGCTTAACGCTGCCGCAATTCACAATCCAGCACTCATCCGCCCCGGCTGCCAATGCCATGTCCAGTTCCGCCGTCATAAATTCCGCCGTATTAGGCGACATGGTAAGATGGTTCGATGCCTGTAAATCGTGAAATGAACAGTGATAATAAATTCCATGAGAGCCTTTATCGCGGGGATCAGGTAATGAGTAAATTCGCGGATTGCTGTTACCCTGCCTCCGTGAAACCATGCGTCCGTAACCGTTATCAGCCCAAATTTTGATAATGCCGGAAGGAATATCCAGAAGACCGCCGCGGTACAACTCCGCCATTTCACCGTAAATATTAATACAGCATACCGGCTTTTGCACATAACGCCGGATTATTTCCCATTGTTTTGCAATAACCGCGTTTATACGTTTTCCGCGCTGTTCCGCCGCGGCACATTCCGGATCATCATCCCAAAACGGACGGTCTCCCTGCCCCCGAAAACCAATATTCCATATTACGCGGTTATCTTTTTGTTCAATAACCGCCTGTTCCCAAAGATCCTCAAATAATTTTTTGTTAAGCGTATACGAAGGTATTTTATCGGGATAGGAACGTGAAAACATTTCCGCGCCCAGCGGCTCGGCATGGTGATGGGTAATCCACAGCCCCATAGCCGCGGCAAGATCGCGGTATTTTCTGCTATTACTGTCGGTTCCGGGGATGGTCAGATTTCCGCCGCAGCGCAGCAGTGCCTCAAACACCATGCGCCAATGTTCTTCATCCTGACCTGTCTTCCAATGATCAATAAGTACTTCATCATTGATGAACCAGCCGCGGAAACGCACCGCGTATTCAGGCGAATGATACACGCCTGCCGGAACGGGAATCGTATCTTTCATGGTACATTGCTGATCATTCCAAAACCAGAAAGGTGTTACATGCAAAAAGTGTCCGCTGATAAAAAGCAGGGCATACACACAGCCTAAAGTGCCGCAATATTGTAACAACATTTGATCTGTTGTAACGATAATTCTCCAGCTTTCATCGGGAAGCCCCGAATCTAAGGGTTCTATCATGATACTGCCAGCAGGCTGGCTAAACGGTTTCAGGATTTTCTCCATGTCCCGCTGTAAAATTGCAATGGCGTTTATTATTGGCGGCTCTTTTTTCCCGTTAAACAGAATTTCCGTATTTGAATATAAATGAAACTGTTCTTCCATCGTTATGCCTCCAGTCCGATCCGATTTGCTGATTAGCGCACACATTCCTTCACTGTTGCGGCAACTCCGCCGGGGGCGGAAATCAATTTTTCAAACAGAGATTCTACTCGCTTGCCAAGACCAATATCGTACAAGTTTACGCCGAAAATATCCGGGTTTGACAAAATCGGTTCCAGTTGGACATGAAACGGACCTTTTTGCCCCAGGGAGATTCCTTTCAGATGAGCCGAAAGATTTTTATATAAGGGATCGGGGCTTACTTCAAAAGGCGTTCCTTTATCATCAATTCCCAGCAAATAACGGATCCATCCGGCAAATACCAGGGGAATGTAGGTAAGATTTTCCGCTTTCAGCGTATTATTCGCTATGTAGGCTTTGATTGTTTCACCGAAACGGATAGGAAGTTTGAGGGAAGTATCGGCGGCAATGCGTTGGGGCGTATCGGGCATGAAAGGATTGGGAAGGCGGATCTGAATCACATTGTCGAGAAATTCCCGGGGTGACATGATTTTCGGATCCACTGCCACGGGAAGTCCTTCTTTATAACCGATACCTTCAATCAATTTTACCAAATCGGGATTTTTCATTTCCTCACTGATGCGGGTATAACCCAAAAGACAGCCGAAAACCGCGAGAGCTGTGTGCAGCGGATTCAAACAGGTGCAAACTTTCATTTTTTCTGCCATATCGACGGTTTCGCGGTCGGTAAACATAACGCCGCCGGCTTCCGCTTTTTCCAGCGGCGGACGGCCGTTGGGGAAGGTATCTTCAATAACCAAATATTGAGTTTCTTCGGCGTTGACAAAAGGTGCGATATATGTGCCCTTTGCGGTGAGCCGGCCTTCCGCCCCTTCAAAACCATCGGAAATCAACATTGTTTTCACGCTGTCATCCGGGCGGGGCGTAATTTTGTCGATCATCGTCCAGGGGAATCCGACTTTGACAGGGTTTTCCAGATACGAAACAAATCCCGCGTCAACATGACCATGTTCCTGCCATTTTTTTGCAAAAGAAAGAATGGCTTCTTTTAACCGGTCCCCGTTATGGGAGCAATTGTCCATACTCACCATGGAGATCGGCAAAGAACCGGCGAGATAACGCTGATGCAGCAGGGCGGCAACTTTTCCCATATAACTGAGCGGAGAAGCGGGACCGTTCTTAAAATCATCTTCCACGCCGGGAGCAAAAACACCGCTTGTATGTACAAGGGCATAACCTTTTTCGGTAATGGTAAAACTCGCCATTTGCAAACCGGGACCGCGGAAAATTTCCTTTAAGCGGACAAAATCAGGATATTGGGGATCTGCTTTCAATGCTTCGGCGATACTCGCAATGAGCGTTTTTTCGGCAGTACCGTTACTTTTCAGCGTAACGAGCAGACTCAAATTATCGCAGGGCAAAAAAAGTTCATCAATAATTTCGTAATCGTAGCCTTCGGCAACAATAATTCCCGTATCCGTAAAACCTTTTTCCAGCAAATTCTGCTGAAGCGCCGCGGGAAAAGCGCGGAAAATATTTCCCGCGCCAAAATGAACCCACGCGGGGGCGGCTTTTGTTGCCTTAATCATTTTCTCAATATCAAATTGGGGCAGCTTAATTCCCGCTTTTTCCCAAACTGTGGTATTCTTCAATTCTTGCAATGTTAATTTCATATACATCCCCGCCTTTGATTTCATCATTCCCATATAATAACACATCTCATGTTCGCGGGCTTGCTTTTTTTATTGCTTCCCATAATCCCAAAAGATAGGCACTTCCAATGGCGCGGTCATAAAGACCGTAACCGGGTATCGCAGCTTCTCCCCAGATTGCCCGTCCGTGATCCGGACGGATGGGACCGTCAAAGCCGCTGTCGTAAAGGGCTTTTACAATGGCGTACATATCCAAAGATCCGTCAGAAGAAAGATGTGCCGATTCTTCAAAATCGCCGGGACGGTTGTGGCGCACATTCCGCAAATGCGCAAAATGAATACGGGAGCCGAGAGATTTGATTATATCGGGAATGTCGTTTTGAGGATTGGTTCCCAGACTTCCGGTACACAAAGTAACTCCGTTGAAAGGCTTATCCGCCAGTTTCATCAATTTGAGAAGCGAATCTTTTCCGGTCATAATTCTGGTAAGACCAAAAACGGACCACGCGGGATCATCAGGGTGAATTGCCATGTTAATATCATATTTTTCGCAAACCGGCATAATAGCTTCCAAAAAATATTTGAGATTCGCAAACAGTTTTTCTTCATCTATATCTTTATACATAGCAAACAGTTCTTTTAATTTTGCCAAACGTTCCGGCTCCCAGCCGGCCAATACATAACCGTTGGACTGCTCACTTATCACACTGGACATATCGTTAGGGTCGATTTTGTCAATCATCATTTGATTATACGCCAGCGTTGTAGAACCGTCGGAACGTTTCCGCGCAAGCTCTGTACGGGTCCAGTCAAAAACCGGCATAAAATTATAGCACACCAGGTGAATTCCCGCTTCTCCCAAAACTTCGAGGCTGCGGATATAATGTTCGATATGCTGATCCCGCTCTGCGGAACCGGTTTTTATCGCATCGCTAATATTAACGCTTTCAATTCCCGCAATGGAAAGTCCCGCATCTTCCACGGTTTTCTTCAATGCCAGAACTTCATCCTTTTTCCAAAGCTCTCCGGGAAGTTTGTCGAAAAGCGTTGTAATTATTCCGGTAACGCCGGGAATCTGGCGTATTTGTTCCAAAGTAACGGAATCATGACCGGTTCCGAACCAGCGCATAGTCATTTGCATATACATTCTCCTTCAACTTAAACGATAAGGTCATTTATGTATGCTTGTATACTACCATACAAACGTATCACTGTGTGCATGTGATTTGATTATACTATGGTAACACTGATTTATGCTCGATGCATACATTAGTGTTACCTTAGGTTTTTTTTCCATCTCATTAGGAGAAATATCCATTCACGGCAGTAAGAAACCGGGGGAAAATGTTACCTATGCAGAGAAGTGTTCCTGATAGTATGCGGCAGGACTATACTTACATTAAGATAAAAGGAAAGGGATTGTTTACATGAAGATATGTTACATAGGCGGAGGCTCACGGAATTGGGCATGGGTATTTATGCAGGATTTGGCTTTTGAAAAGGAAATTGCCGGAACGGTTGAGTTGTATGATATAAAACCGGAAGACGCGGTCACCAATGCGGTCATCGGTAACGCCCTCATGGAAAAACATAATCCGGGGCGCTGGCAATTTCACGCGAACCCTTCGTTGGCCGATGCCTTAACCGGCAGTGATTTTGTGCTTGTCTCAATACTTCCCGGCGATTTTGAAGAAATGGCCGTCGATGTGCACCTGCCCGAAAAATACGGCATTTATCAGAGTGTGGGCGATACCGCAGGAGCGGGCGGCCTTATCCGCGCCATGCGGACAATACCCCAGTTCCGGGCGATTGCGCGGGCGGTGCAAAAACACGCGCCGGATGCGTGGGTTATCAATTATACAAACCCCATGACTATCTGCACACAGACATTGTACAAAGAATTCCCCAAAATAAAAGCGTTCGGCTGTTGCCATGAGGTGTTTAATACCCAAAAATTGTTGGCCGCTGTTCTGGAAGAAGCCGGCGCCGCGCCCAGGGGCAGCATTGAGCGTAAAGATATTACAGTCGGTGTGCTGGGTATCAATCATTTTACCTGGCTGGATAAAGCCTCGTGGAAGGGCGCGGATATATTTCCTTATTATCAAAAATTTGTTGAACAATATGCCGAAACCGGTTACCGCGCGGCGGAGGATACCGCTTCGGATTCCGCGCCTGGTGCCGATGAAATTGAGAAGCGCAGTATGTTCGAGTCCGAGGAACGGGTCAAAATGGATTTGTTCCGCCGTTACGGTTTAATAGCCGCCGCCGGCGACCGTCACCTTGCGGAATTTTGCCCTCATTCGTGGTATTTGGCTTCGCCGGAAACGGTTGAAAAGTGGGGCTTTACCCTGACGCCGGTTTCCTGGCGTATCAAGAACCGTGAAAAACTCATACGGCAGGCCGCGTCTTATCGTGACGGAACGCAGACCTTGGTACCGCGTGAGTCTGGCGAGGAAGGGCTTAAAATAATCAAGGCGCTCTCCGGCCTGGGGAACATGGTTACCAATGTGAATCTGCCTAACCACGGGCAAATGCCAGATTTGCCCGCCGGCGCGGTCGTTGAAACCAACGCTTCATTCAGCTGTGACACTATTCAGCCGCTTGTAACTCAAGGGTTGCCGTCTGATATACGGGCGCTCGTGATGCCCCATGTGCTGGCGCAGGAAGGCATTATTGAAGCGGTTTTTGAGGATGACCGAGAAAAGGCGTTCCGGGTGTTTTCACACGACAGCGCGGTACAGCGTTTGCCGCTTGAGGACGCGCGCGTTCTGTTTAATCAAATGTGTGAGCAGACACTCAAACAATAGAAGGGGGGGTATGATAAACCGGCAGGCGTTAATAACACGGCATAATCCTTTTTACACCAAACTGAATCGGAACGCGCCGCTTTCGGTGGGAAACGGGACGTTTTGTTTTACCGCCGACTATACCGGTTTACAAACCTTTTTTGACGATTATGCCGCCGCCGATGACGCGTTTCCCCTTTGCACAATGGCCGAGTGGGGGTGGCATTCCTATCCGTCCTTCCCGAATGAAGATGAAGGGTTGCGCCCAACTCCCTACGATACCTATGGCCGCACCGTGTTTTACGAGACCGATGAAACAGGACAGGAAGAACGTTTCCGGCATGTCCGGCAGAGCGCCCACAAATTTCATTTGGGAAAGATTGGTTTTGAATATGCGGAAACCGGCCTTTCGCCGCGTGAATGTGAACCGGTCGGCCAGACACTTTCCCTTTGGGAAGGGCTTTTGACATCCGAATTCGCCTATAAAGGCGCGGCCGTTAAAACCGAAACTTTTGTTCATCCCGATGAAGATACGCTCTATGTCCGTGTACATTCACCCTTACTGAAAGACGGTGCATTGCGCATAACATTGATGTTCCCCTATGGCAGCCACAAAAAAGCCGCCGCGGATTTTAACGCTCCCGAACGGCATTCGACCCGGATTGCCAAGGGCGCAAATAGTTTTCAGTTTCCGTATAATACGCGGAACGATGGTTTAAAAATCGAACGGGAACTGGACGCAACGCGGTATCAGGTTACCGTTAACGGCTGCGGATTTAGCGCCGCCTGCCGGGAAGAATATCACACCATTGTGTTATGTCCGCAGAGCGAAACCATTGAATTGAGCGTCCGCTTTGAGCCGCTTCATATTCCCGCATTTGACTCCATCGGCGGCGTTGCCGCGCCGGTTCCCCGCGGGCCGCAGGATTCTTTTGACGAGGCTTTTTCAAAAAGTACACAATTTTGGGAACAGTACTGGCAGTCCGGCGCCGCGATTGATTTTTCGCTTTCGAGCGACAGCCGCGCGCCTGAACTGGAACGCCGGATCGTCCTTTCACAATACCTTATCGCGATTCAGAGCCGGGGCGTTCTGCCGCCTGCCGAAACCGGGCATACCTGTAACAGCTGGTACGGCAAATTTCATCTGGAAATGCATTATTGGCATCACGCTTATTTTCCGCTGTGGGGCAGAACCGGTGAACTGAAACGGACGCTTTCTTACTACAAAAAGATTCTGCCCCGCGCGCGGGAAATTGCCGCCTCGCAGGGATATGCCGGGGCGCGTTGGCCGAAAATGTGCGATCCGTCGGGGGCCAATACCCCTTCGTCGGTTGCGGTACTGCTCATCTGGCAGCAGCCCCATCCCATTATGCTTGCCGAATTGTGTTATCGTGCCGATCCTGATGAGCGTTTCCTTCGTGAATACCGTGACATTATTGTCGAGACCGCCGAGTTTATGCAAAGTTTTGTGCATTGGGAAGATGACGGAACTTGTGTTGTGGGGCCGCCCTATATTCCCGCGCAGGAACGGCATGATCCCCGCATCGTGTTAAACGCCGCTTATGAACTTGAATATTTCCGCTGGGCTTTCCGCAAAGCTGATGAATGGCTTAATCGTTTAGGTGAACCGGGCCGCTATGGAAA
>DBDH01000011.1:17771-31893 GCA_002293455.1 Treponema sp. UBA937 | reverse complement strand
GATACGTTTACCAAACTGCCGTTCTATACCGATCATCCTTCCATGCTGGCTATGTACGGCATTTTGGACAGTGAAAAAATTGATAAGGCTCGCATGTCGGCAACATTAGACAAAGTACTCGCCGTATGGGACAAAAAAACCTTTTACGGCTGGGACTTCCCCATGATGGCGATGACCGCCTGCCGTCTTGGCCGTTATGCCGATGCCATCGACATATTGTTAATGGAAAGTCCAAAAAACACCTACATGGAAAACGGCCATAACCGCATGGTTGGCGATAATGCCCTGCCTCTGTATCTGCCCGGCAACGGCGGCCTCTTAATTGCAGCCGCGATGATGGCGGCCGGTTTCGGCGATACCAAAGGTTCTTCTTTCCCCGCGGGCTTTACTGTACAAACGGAGGGAATCCATGCGTATATCTGATATACAAATTCGTGATCCCTTTGTGGTACTTGATGATGATACCTATTATCTGTTTGGTTCCACTGATAAAGATATATGGAAAGGTCCCGGCACCGGCTTTGATGTCTATGTCAGCGGCGGCGCTTTGGATGAATTTGACGGGCCCTTCCCCGCGTTTCGTCCTCGCCCTGATTTTTGGTCGGAAACCAACTTCTGGGCGCCGGAAATTCACCGTTACGCGGGCGGGTGGTATATGTTTGCCACATTCAAGCCGAAGGAAGGCAGGCGGGGAACGGCTATCCTGAAAAGTGAAGCGGGCATCATGGGGCTCTATGTTCCCTGGAGCCTGAACGCCGATGGCGTTTCAGGGCCGGTAACACCCGCCGAATGGGAATGTCTGGACGGTACTTTTTTTGAAGAAGGCGGAACGCCTGGCAAGCGCAGCGTGCCTTGGATGGTATTTTGCCATGAATGGCAGCAGGCCGGCGACGGTGAAATCCGCGCGCTGCGGCTGACGGACGATTTACGGCGTTCGGCTTCCGCGGAAGAACCGCTTCTCCTGTTCCGGGCAAGCGAAGCTCCCTGGGCCTGCGCGCTGCGGGGCCGCGCTCCGGGCAGTTTTGTTACCGACGGGCCCTTTCTGCACCGTGCGGAAAGCGGCGCGCTTTTTTTGCTCTGGTCGTCTTTTGACAAAGACGGCCGGTACTGCATCGGTACGGCGCGTTCCGAAAGCGGCAAGCTGGCAGGTCCCTGGAAACAATCGCCGGAACCCTTGTACAAGGCGGACGGCGGTCATGGGATGCTGTTCCGCGGCAGGGAGGGAATCCTGTACCTCACGGTACATAGTCCCAATGCCACTCCTTTAGAGCGGGCTGTTTTTGTTGCCGTAAGCGAAACAGATAATGTTCTTGTTATCAATGCTGAGGAGGATGGGTGTGACCAGAAATAGTCGTATTAAGAATCATATCTCTTCGTATTTGTTTTTGACGCCGTGGCTGATCGGTTTCTTTGTTTTTACCTTTTACCCGATGCTTTATTCATTGTATCTTTCGTTTACCAATTTTAATATTTTACAGCCGCCGAAATGGATCGGCTGGCGTAATTTTTTCATTATGTTTATCGGCAGCGATGAATTTCCCCGTGATGACCGTTTTATCAATTCGCTGTTTGTTACATTCCGTTATGTGTTTATTTCGGTTCCTCTGAAACTGGCTTTTGCGCTGTTCATTGCTATGCTGATGAATCAAAAATTACGGCTGATTCCCCTGTACCGCACGGTATATTATATTCCTACTCTGCTGGGCGGTTCCGTGGCGATTGCCGTTTTGTGGCGGCGGCTTTTTGCCGGAGACGGTGTGATAAATATGATTTTGCATAACCTGTTTAATGTCAATCCGCCCTCATGGATTTCAAATCCAACATACTCGCTGTATACGCTTATTCTGCTTGCCGTGTGGCAGTTCGGTTCTCCGATGATTATTTTTCTTGCTGGTTTGAAGCAAATTCCCAACGAATATTATGAGGCGGCAAGCGTTGACGGGGCGGGAAAAACGCGGCAATTTTTCAGTATAACGCTTCCGGCGCTTTCTCCCATCATTCTGTTTAATCTGGTTATGCAGATGATAAGCGCGTTTCAATCATTCACTCAGGCGTATATTGTTTCAGGGGGAAACGGAGGTCCGCTCGACTCTACCATGTTTTACAGTTTGTATCTTTACCTCAAAGGATTCGGGTTTTCTGAGATGGGATATGCCGCGGCAATGGCATGGTTCTTGTTGTTGATTATAGCCGTTTTGACCGGCGTCACCTTCAAGTTTTCAAAGTCACTGGTCAGTTACGGAGAATAAGCCATGAACAGAAAAACAGTCAACTTTTTAAACGCGGGTATCGCGAATATTATTATCATTTTTTTCGGGATACTTATGCTGTATCCGGTTATCTGGCTGATTATGGCTTCTTTTAAACAAGGATCGGTCATATTCAGCGATCCGGGACTTCTTCCGAAAGTATGGACTTTTGAAAATTATATAAAAGGCTGGGGCGGTATCGGCATTGTCAGCTTTGGTACATTTTTCAAAAATTCATTCGTCATCTGCTCGCTTTGTCTTTTGTGCAATGCCGCTTTTTGTTCGTTGACCGCCTATGCGTTTGCCCGTCTGGAATTTCCGGGAAGGAAACTATGGTTCGCGGTGATGATGATAACACTGATGCTTCCCTCGCATGTTACTACCATCCCTCGTTATATTATTTTCCGTTCTTTCGGCTGGATAGACACGTTCCTGCCGCTGATCGTACCGAAACTATTTGCCACCGACGCGTTTTTTATTTTCCTTTTGGTGCAGTTTATCCGCGGTTTGCCGAAAGATCTGGATGAATCGGCCTATATTGACGGCTGTGGAAAATTCGGGATTTACGCGAAAATTATTTTGCCGCTGAGTGTGCCCGCGCTTATTACCACGGTGCTGTTTACCTTCCTGTGGACATGGGATGATTTTTTTAATCAGTTGTTATACTTGAATTCTCCGCAAAGATATACCATTCCGATGGGGCTGCGGCTGTTTCTCGATTCATCGGGTATATCGTCATGGGGTTCAATGTTTGCCATGTCGGTATTATCAATTTTACCATGTTTTATTTTGTTCTTTAGCCTGCAAAAATATTTTGTACAGGGAATCTCAACAACGGGGATAAAAGGATAATCCCCGGTACATATTATGGAGGTGTTTTTATGAAACGATTTTTAGCAAACGGTATCTTTTTGCTTATCATGGCGGCTTCTCTCTACGCCGGCGGAGGGAGGGAATCAAGTAACGCTGCCGGAAGCAGCACGATTCGGTGGGCATATTGGGGAGCGGAGACCCGGGTCAGGATCAGTCAGGACGCGATTAACATTTATCAGGGCAAAAATCCCGGCGTACTGGTTAACCCGGAACCTTCAGGCGGTACCGGCGATCATTTTACCAAAGTTGATACGCAGCTTGCCGGCGGCAACGGTCCTGACATCATTCAGATGGGCGGTAACATTAACGATTATATCAAACGCGGTGTACTGCTGCCCCTGGATCAATATGCGGGAACTCTTTTGGATACGTCGGTTATTGATGCCGCCGCGCTTGAATCAGGAACTGTCGATGGGCACTTGTACGGAGTATCAACCGGCGTGACTATGCCGGCGCTGGTCTACAATAAATCCATGCTTGAACGGGCGGGAGTGCCGCTTCCAAAGGTAGCCATGACCTATGATGAATTTCGCGCGTATCTTGTTACTTTAAAAGCAAGGCTGCCGCAGGGCGTATATCCCATGATGGATATCGGCGCGATGTCTACAAACTCCGCGCCTTTCGGCTATTGGCTGAGGTATAATGGTACTCCTATATATGATGACGTAAATGAAACCACTGCGGTTACCGCCGCGGGTGCTCAAAAATACCTTGAACTTTTTAAGGACTATCGGGATAACGGCCTTGTTCCCCCGCCGGATGTAGCCGCAAATTACGCGGAAACAAACGCCGATACATCGGCGCTTATCGCGGGCAGAGTCGCTATTACCTATACCTGGACCAATCAGCTTGCGGGGCTTCAGGCAGCCACCACCGATGAACTTGACTTAATTGAATTCCCCGGAGCGGAATCTACCAAAGCATTGTGGCCGGCCCCCAGTCAGTTTTATACGGTCAATAAGGACTCCAAAAATATCGAAGGCGCGGTGAAATTTATTAACTTTCTGGTAAATGACCCGGAAGCGGCCAAGGTACTTGGTAACGACCGCGGGGCATCGGCATCTTCTTCCGCGCGGGCGGCAGGCACCAGTAATGTTAACGATCAAAAGGTACTGAATTACCTCTCCGCGGCAAGCCCGCATTCATCCAGGGAAACCGCGCATCTGCCCAATGACACCGAATTGAACAGCACCCTGTATTTAATTTACCAGCAGGTTGCCTTCGGCCAGTTGACGCCAGAAAGGGGCGGCCAGCAGATCTATGAAATGATTCAGCGGCTGATCAGAAAGTAACAGCTTGTATCTTGTACGATGAGACAAAATCATGTAAGGCTGAATGATTCGGGCAGCGTTATAATATTTTAACGGAAGTTGTTCAAATCCTGAAGGTTATTAAACAACGCTGTTAAGGAACTGAGCAGTTTCGTTGAACTGTGAGTATTCGGTTCAACGGTTCGATGAAACCGTTTTAAATAATTATTTTGAGGAGGGTTTTTATGAAACTCAGAACTACGTTTTGTTTGCTCTTGGCAGGCATTTTGGCATTCGGACTTGCTGTTCCTGTTATGGCACGCGGCGGAGCACAGGATGACGGCGGCTATCTCCGTCTCGCGTGGTGGGGCAATGCAACGAGAGATGAGCGAACCATAGCTATGGTACAGCTTTTCATGGAAAAGAATCCGGGGGTTACCGTGGAAACTGAGCCGGCGGCTTGGGATGGATATTGGCCTAAACTCAACACTCAGTTGGCGGCGGGAAGCGCGCCTGATGTTATGCAGCAGGACTATACTTACATAGAACAGTATAATGCCCGGAATCAATTGCTTGATCTAAACACGTATGCTCAAAACGGAACAATAAATCTTTCCGATTGGTCTGATTCCGCTTTGGCTTCCGGCCGTCTTGGCGGAAAACTTATTGCGATAAGTCTGGGAACCAATGCGTGGGGCATGGGAGTAGATCCCGCAGTATTGGCTAGTGCGGGGGTAACCGTAGATGATACGGCTTGGACATGGGCAGATTATGAGCGGATTGCTTTAGCGGTTTTCCAGGCAACCGGTGTTCAAACAATGCCGGCCGGCGCCCAGGAATTTTACCAGACATTTGAGCATATTGTTCGTCAGTTTGGAGTACCTCAGTTTGCGGCCGGCGGAAAGAGCCTTGGCTGGACTAACAACGCGGCAGCGACCGCGGCTGTAAAAGAATGGTTTGATATACAGCTTCGTCTGAAAGCAGCCGGCGCTCTGTACGATCCTCAAGATGCCTTTGTCATGGGCCGGGCCATGAACGAATATCCTATTGCTCAGGGCAAGACATGGAATAACTTTCACTGGAGCAACCAGCATATTGGTTATCAGACCGCGGCAAACCGTCCTTTGGAATATTATATGTTCCCGACCGTGAATGGAAATAAGGCGCCTTTCGGTACGTATCTTAAGCCATCTCAGTTTATTTCCATATTGAGTTCCGCGGAAAACAAGGATTTGGCCGCCAAGTTTGTGAACTTTATGATCAACGATCTGGAAGCTAACCGTATACTGCTTGCTGAAAGAGGTATCCCCGTACCGGCTTCTGTCCGGAATGATTTGTCCTCACGGGTGGATCCGAATATGAAGTATCTCTTTGATTTTATCGGGAAGGTAACACCATTATCCAGCCCCATAGATCCGCCCGATCCTGCCGCCGCCGGTGAAGTTTACGACACGATGCGGCCGATAGTGCTTCGCTGCTTGCTTGGTGAGTTAACTCCTGACGCGGCAGTGAGCCAGATAATACAAGGTGCTAATGCGGTATTAGGCAGGTAGAATGTTTGGTGTTGGCGGAAAATAGCCAGGAACCATTTCTTGTTTGAGTGGAATGCTATTGGGTTCATGCACTAATTGATGTATGAACCTAGGCATATAAAGTTATATGTGACTTTGTAATTTCCCATTACAAGAAGATACCCCGAAAGTGGGATGTTTACATCCATATTTCCCATATATCCATGCTTCGGGGCTCTTCATTTTTCTATGGAGTATTCTATGAAGGGGTCTTATTCTGCCATGCGGCAGATGCAAGAAGATGTTGCGGGGTATCTTTTCATTAGTCCTTGGCTTATCGGCTTTTTATTATTCTCGGTTATTCCTATCGGAATGTCATTGTACTTTTCATTTACCAATTATGACATACTCGGTTCTCCTCTGTGGTCGGGTTTGGCTAATTTTAAACGGATGTTTACCGATCTGCGGTTCTGGAAATCTTTGCAGGTTACGTTTGTCTATGCGTTTGTTTCAGTTCCACTGAGGCTGGTCTTTGCTTTTTTTGTGGCAGTCCTGTTCAAACGGGGCGCCCGCTTAATACGGGTATATCAGGCGGCGTATTATCTCCCGTCTTTGGTAGGGGGGAGCATCGCGGTCGCGGTTGTCTGGCGGCGTATGTTCACCATCGATGGTCTTGTGAATACTTTTTTGCAGGCATTAGGGATTCACAGTTCGACAAGCTGGATAGGAGATACCCGTTCCGCCCTGGGAGTAATCGTGCTTCTGGCTGTCTGGCAGTTCGGATCGGCCATGCTTATCTTTCTTGCCGGGTTACGGCAAATTCCCAAAACATATTACGAGGCAGCCTCGATTGACGGGGCGGGCTGGGTGAAACAATTTTTCCACATAACAATCCCCCAAATGACGCCGATTATTTTTTTCAACCTGATCATGCAGTTGATAAGCGGCCTTACCGTTTTCACTCAGGCTTTTATTATTTCAGGAGGAAGGGGTGATCCCCAGGACAGTACCCTGGTGTATGCCCTCTATCTTTATTTACGGGCTTTCGCTTATAACGAAATGGGATACGGATCAGCCCTTGCGTGGGTGCTGGTGCTTATTATTGCCGTATTTACCAGTTTACTTTTTAAAACTTCGGGCCGTTGGGTCTATTACGAATCATAGGCGGGGTAAACATGACTAATACTGAAAAACGGCCTATGGCCCAAAAACGGATTATAGCCAGAAATATGAACAATCTTGCCTTTCACGCGGTGGTTCTGTTTATCGGCTTTTTTATGTTATACCCGATGTTATGGATGATTTTGGGTTCGTTTAAGCCAACGGAAGAACTCTTCGGTACTCTTTCGTTGCTGCCAAAAAATTTTACGCTTGACAATTATGTACGGGGGTGGCGCTTTAACGGTGTTACCAGTTTTACTACTTTCTACATTAATTCCTTTATAGTTACCGGGTTGTCAACATTAGGTGCGGTGCTTATGTCCGCTTTAACGGCATTCGGGTTTTCCCGCATCCGTTTCAGAGGCAGTGCTTTCTGGTATAGCTGTATGTTTCTTACGCTCATGCTGCCCTACCAAATTGTAATGGTGCCTCAGTTCGTTCTTTTTTCCCGCTTCGGCTGGATAAATACTTTTCTGCCCTTGATAGTACCGCACTGGGGTGGGGGAGCGTTTTTTATCTTTATGATGGTGCAGTTTTTTCGGGGGATTCCGCGCGAACTGGACGAATCTGCCATGATTGACGGCTGTAACAAGTTTATGGTATTCAGCCGGATACTTTTTCCCCTGATAAAACCCGCGCTGATAACTTCGGCAATATTTAGTTTTTATTGGCGATGGGAAGACTTCCTCGGCCCGCTTTTGTACCTGAACCGGCCGCGTACTTTTACCGTTTCGCTGGCGATGCGTATGTTTGCCGATCCTACTTCAGCCGACTGGGGGGCTATTTTCGCGATGGGCACTTTATCGCTGCTGCCATCGTTGATTATTTTCTTCTTTTTCCAAAAATACATTGTTGAAGGTATCGCGACTACGGGCTTGAAAGCCTAGCTTGAAAGCCTAGCTTAAAAGCCTAGCTTGAAAGCGTAGAAAACTAAAAGAATTATCCCCGAAACATCGGTTTTTGGGTGAAGTGTGTTACTATTACTATATTCTCACAAGGGAGAAATCAATGGCTGTTAACAGACAAACCGCGCTTGACTACGCGAAAATGGGAGCGGATACCCTCATCCGCAAATTCACCGCGGAGAAACTGCCTCCGGAAAAAAGCTTTCTGTATCATCAGGGAGTATTCCTTTCCGGTATGGAACGCATCTATCTGCATTCCGGTGATAAGAAATATTTCAATTACATTAAAGACTGGGTAGATTATAACATCGATGAAAACGGTAAGCTCCGTTTTATCCATTATGATCCTCAGTTTGACTATATGCAGCCGGCTATTCTGCTGTTTAATTTATACAAGGAAACCGGTGATGAACGCTACAAAAAAACGCTGGATGCATTCGCCCCCACGGTGGAAATGTGGCCTACCAACGCGCGCGGCGGTTTCTGGCACAAGTATGAGCATCCCAATCAAATGTGGCTGGACGGTTTGTACATGATAGGTCCCTACAGCGTCATGTATGCCCATCATTTTAACAAGCCGTATTTTTTTGAAACGATTTATCAGCAAATGCATCTTATGCGCCGGAATATGACCGATCCAAAAACTGGCCTGCTTCATCACGCCTGGGATGATTCCAAAACAGAAGATTGGGCCGATAAGCATACCGGGCTCTCTCCGGAATTTTGGGGACGGGCTATGGGCTGGTACGCGGTGGCGATTATGGATATTCTTGATTACCTTCCCGGCAGACATCCCCGGCGGCATGAGTTTATAAGCGCCGCCGTGGATATAATTAATGCCTTGCTGCGTTTTCAGGACGGAGAAAGCGGCTTATGGTTCCAGGTGGTAGACAAAGGCGGCGCGCCGGGAAACTGGCTGGAGACATCCTGTTCCTGCCTGTTTGCGTACGCCATAGCGAAAGCGATTAAAACCGGAATATTGCATCCTTCGTATTTCCGGCCCTTGAAGCGCGCGTATGAGGGCATTATTCAATCGCTTGCTTTTGAGAACGACGATCTTATTGTTGACCATGTTTGCATCGGTACCTGCGTGGGGGATTATGAGTTTTACATCAACCGGCCTACGGTACAGAATGACCTTCACGGCATGGGGGCATTCCTGCTTATGTGTACCGAGTATCATGATGTTTGCAAACAACAGGGGCTGGAATAAGTTATTTGTTAATGTGATTCTTCCATTCCGACGGAGACACCCCGGTTTTGTTTTTGAAAAGCCTGGAAAAATGATACGGGTCTTCAAAACCGAATCGGGCGGCAACTTCTTTAATTGGTAAATTTTCCTGTTCCAGAAGGCTGGCGGCCCGATGGATTTTGATATGGATGTAATACTGATAGGGAGTCATCGACGTATATGTCTTAAAAATCTCGTTGAGTCTGGAACTGCTTATTCCTATGCCGTCTGAAATATTTGAAAGATTGATGTCTCCATATATACTCGATTCCATCAGATACTTTGCTTTTTCTACAATGTTCTGATAATAATTCGGCTGTTCCGCCCGCCGTTCATGGGTTAACACTTCCACCAATAGTGAAAAAATTTTTTCACAGGCCTTGAGCTGAAAAAGAGGTTTCTGCGATTTGACTTCATCAAAAATCTGACTAAAAGATTCAAGAATATGATCGTGAAGGCCAATTTCAAAATAAATCCGCTTGCTGGAAAGAAATCCTTCTTCAAGCAAACGATGAAAAAAATCGCCGGAGAATCCTACCCAGTGTTCATGCCAGCCTATTTCGTAAACCGGTTTGTATCTGTGTTTTTTTCCGGGAAGGATTAACATCATCGACCCGGGCACCAGCTTGTACTCCTGATCTTCAAAAACAAAATCCCCCTGACCTTTTGTTATGTACACAAGCTGAAATTCCGAAAGAATCCGGCCTTCGGCAACTTTTCTAAACAAAGCAGGATGTTCGTTTTTAGCCGGAGGATAAACCGTATTCGGAAGGACTTCCATACTGCCCGCGGTAGTACAGAGCATTCCCATTTTTTCATCTTCAGAACTGTAGGGAAGATAATGCAAAAAGGAATTCCAGGTTTTTTCCAAAAACTTCTCCCGCAACAATTATATCATAGTATGCACAAAGTTTCAAAAGTAATTTAGGTTTTTTTTCCATCGCATTAGGAGAAATATCCATTCACGGCAATAAAAAACCGGGGGACAATGTTACATAACCCAAGGAGGAAAAATGAAACGGAACGCTTTTGCCATGCGCTTAAAACCGGGATGCGAAAAAGAATACAAGAAACGCCACGATGAAATATGGCCGGAGCTTAAAGCGGAACTCCGGAAAGCAGGTGTATCAAATTACTCGATTTATCTTGACCCGAAAACACATACGCTTTTTGCCTTTCAATATTTGGCGGATGATGCCACAGATGACACATTGGCGGAAAAAGAAATCGTAAAAAAATGGTGGCATTCGATGAAGGACTTAATGGATACGAATCCGGATGAATCTCCGGTAAGCGATCCTTTAATTGAAATGTTCCATTTGGATTAAGAGAATCTCCGCGTTATGAGTGTGAAGGATTTAATTGCAATTTCAAAATATTATGGATCAAATCCCGAATATATTATTGCCGGGGGCGGTAATACTTCTTTTAAGAATGATGAAACGCTGTATATCAAAGGATCCGGTACTTCTCTTGCAGATTGCACAGAGGACACGTTTGTAAAAATGAACCGGCAAGTCTTGGCTAAAATCTGGGAAAAAGAGTATCCGCAAGATCCTGACGAAAGGGAAAGTGCGGTTCTTGCGGATATGATGGCCGCGAAAAAAAAAGGCGAGGAACATAAGCGGCCCAGCGTGGAAACCCTTCTCCACGATCTGCTTCCTTTTGCCTATGTAGTTCATACCCATCCGTCTTTGGTTAACGGACTTACCTGTTCCAAAGAAGGGGCGGAAGCTGCCGAAAAAATATTTGAGGGAAAAACCTTGTGGATTCCGTCTGTTAATCCCGGCTACATTCTTTCTCTTACGATAAAAAAAGCGATGGTGGATTATGCCGCCTTAAAGGGGGAAGTCCCTTCAATCATTCTGCTTCAGAATCACGGTATTTTTGTCGGGGCAAATACAAGCGAACGTATTACAGAACTTTACAGTCGTATTATGGAACGGATTGAATCATATATAACACGAAAGCCTGATCTGTCAGGAGAACAATCGAGTTGGGGGGCTTCAACTAAGGTTATCCCCATTCTGGAAGAACTTGCGGAAATGTCCGGCGGAGGCAGATACCATGTGAAGTTCCGAAGAAACGCCGGAATCGTTTCCGTTGTGAAAGACCGCCCTTCATTCTTCCCGGTTTCATCGGCGTTAAGCCCTGATCATATTGTCTATGCCGGCAGTGATCCCCTCTTTGTTGAAAGCAGCACAGAGGATGAAAAACAAATTGCCGCCGACATAAAAGCGGCTTGGGATCATCATCTGGAGAGTACGGGACGAATGCCGAAGATTGCCGCAATCAAAGCTTTAGGCATTTTTGGAATAGGAGCCGGAGAAAAAGCGGCGGATCTTGCCCTTGATCTTTTTTGCGATGCTGTAAAGGTCGCTGTGTATGCGGAATCTTTTGGCGGCGTTCAATTTATGCCTGAAGATCAAATTGATTTTATCAACAATTGGGAAGTTGAACGTTACCGTACAAACGTTTCGATACCAATAACAAAAGGAGTTGTAAATGAATCCTTGTGAAAATAAAGACGCTGCCGAAAAAGCTTATATGTTGGCAAAAGAAACTTATAAAAATTGGGGCGTCGATACCGATGCGGCTATCAATAAAGCCCTGGAGATTCCGGTTTCCATCCAATGCTGGCAGGGCGATGATGTTATAGGCTTTGAAGGAGCCTCGGAACTTTCGGGCGGCGGTATTCTTACAACCGGGAATTATCCCGGCAGGGCCCGCAACGGAGACGAACTGCGCCGGGACGCGGAATTCGCTTTTTCTCTGATTCCCGGAAAAAAACGATTCAATCTTCATGCCTTCTATGCGGAACCGGAAGGATCCAAAGCTGCCAGGGATAAACTGGAACCCGAACATTTTAAGAAATGGATGGCCTGGTCAAAGGAAAAACACATTCCCCTGGATTTTAATCCTTCGTTTTTTGCCCATCCCCTGGCCGGTTCCGGATACACTCTGGCAAGCGCCGATCCCAAGATCAGGGATTTCTGGATCAGGCATGGAAAGGCTTCCCGGCGCATTGCCTCCGCTATGGGCGCAAATCAGGGTTCGCCTTGTGTAGACAATATTTGGGTCTGCGATGGTTCCAAAGATACGCCCGCGGACCGTATCTCTCCAAGAATGAGACTGAAAGATGCCCTTGATGAAATTCTGGATGTGCCGCTTGATCCAAAAACCATCACCGACGCGGTGGAATCTAAATTGTTCGGCATCGGCAGTGAAGCCTATGTTCCCGGTTCCCACGATTTTTATCTGGGCTATACCGCGTCAAAGCGGATTCGCCTTTGCCTGGATATGGGGCATTTTCATCCCACGGAAAGCATTGCCGATAAGATTTCGGCTGTTATGCTTTTTGTTCCGGGGCTGCTCATGCATTTTAGCCGGGGCGTCCGCTGGGATTCGGATCATGTGCCGACATACTCTGACGATCTTCGTGATACCTGCCGGGAAATTATCCGCCAGAACGCTTTTGACCGGATTGATCTGTCCATGGATTTCTTTGACGCGTCCCTCAACCGTATTGCGGCATGGACCATCGGCTGCAGGAATCTGCGTTTGGCTCTTTTGAACGCCCTTCTTGAGCCGGCAAAACTATTGATTGACGCTGAAAATGCCGGCAGTTACCATGAACGCCTCGGACTGATGGAAGCTCAAAAGGTTTTGCCCATTTCCGCCGTTTGGGATACACTTTGCCTCCGGGCGGGAGTTCCTCTCGGTGTTGACTGGTTCAAACCGGTATTGGAATACGAAGCGGCGGTTCTTTCCAAGAGGTAACAATGCATCAACTTTTGCCCGCCTAAAAGTCTTTATAGTTCATCCAGATTATACGGCGTTTCCTGATACACATAGTTTAGCCAGTTATCAAAAAACAGATTTGCGTGGGCTCGCCAGCGGACAACGGGCACTTTGGAAGGATCATCACCGGGGTAGTAATTTTTGGGCACTTCGATGTTTAAGCCCTTGGAAATATCGCGGCGGTATTCGCGGTCTAATGTGAGCGGGTCATATTCAAAGTGGCCGGAAACATAAATTTCTCGGCCTTCCCGCGCGGTAACAATAAACACTCCGGTTTCATCAGATTCGCTCTGTATCGTAAGACGTTTGTCCGCCGCGACCGCGTCTCTGTCAACCGTTGTGTNNGGGAAATTCGTCGTCAAAACCGCGGAAAAGACTGTGCTGTTCGTTTACCGAATGGAGAAAAACCCCGAAAAGTTTTTTATCCAGCGGTTTTTTGGGGATATTGTAGCTGCGGTACAGACCCGCCTGAGCGCCCCAGCAAATGTGCAGGCAGGAAAACACATTGTTCCGCGAATAGTCGATAATTTCCGCGAATTCGTTCCAGTAATCAACTTCTTCAAAAGGCAGCGTTTCAACAGGCGCGCCCGTTATAATAAGCCCGTCAAAACGCGCTTTCATGGAGACGATTTCTTCCGCGCTGATATAGAACTTTTCCAGATGACCGGGCGGCGCGTTTTTCGATGTATGACTGCCCATGTTCAAAAAAGTGATGTCGATCTGCAAAGGACTGCTGCTCAAAAGCCGCAAAAGCTGCGTTTCCGTATCTATTGTGGTGGGCATAAGGTTTACAATGCCGATTTTAAGCGGACGTATGTCCTGCCTTTCGGCGCGGTCGGTCGTCATTACGAAAACCCGTTCATTGGACAATGCGTCATAGGCGGGCAAGTCTCTTGGTATCTTTATTGGCATGGCTCATTCCTAAATGTAGTATTCATTGGCTTCCGCGGGGTTTTTGTCCAGTATCGTTTGCAAGGTGATAGTGTCGAGATATTCGTCAATGACGTTTTTCAGTCCTGTCCATACAAACAAGGTTTTGCAATACCCGCAGCGCTCACACCGGTTCGGGTCATCCTCAAGGCAGGAAACAGGGGCAAGTCCTCCTTCCGTAATTCTCAATATCTCGCCTACGGTGTATTGA
>DBDH01000011.1:6209-17733 GCA_002293455.1 Treponema sp. UBA937 | reverse complement strand
GTAACAATCTGCTCAAGGTACTTTTTTGAAATATTCTGCCTTTCCGATATGTCTTTTAAAGAGACAAATCCTTCGTCTTTATGTTCGGCCAAGTCCAACAGCATACGGAGCGAATACCGCCCCTTCGTCGATATTTTCATATCATTGTTATACCATAGGTATTATATGTTTTCAAGTGATTGATAAGTGAGCTTATTGCATAAGTCGGTTGGTTTTGCATTTTTCTCAAATAAGCGCATTTTTACTTATTGGTAACGCACGGGTGACGGGTAACGCACGGGTGGGTAACGCACGGGTGACAGTCACCAAAAAATCATAGCGTAGATATTGCATAAAACACGCTATGTGTCTAGTATAGCTTGCGAGAGGAGTCTGACCACTTGCGGTTCCCATTCGGGGCAAGTGGTCGGACTCCTCTTTTTTGAAAAAATATCTGTTGTATTAATGCAAAAACCATTTCCGCACCGTATATAGTGCGGAGGTTTTTATGCATACCAACATGAAATACAAGAACAGCCTCTTTACAACGCTGTTCAATGATTCGGCGGTTTTACTGGAACTCTACGGTGCTCTGGGCGGAGTAACGCTCCCGCCTGATACCCCCATAGAAATTAACACGCTCGAAAATGTACTGTACATGGATTTTTACAACGACATCTCATTTGAAATCGGCGGGAAGTTGGTCATTCTCGTAGAGCATCAAAGTTCGATAAACCCAAACATGGCGCTGCGGTTCTTACTGTACATCACCCGTATTTTAGAGAAGAAAACGCAAAGCGGTACCCTGTATTCAAGAAAACGCCTCACAATTCCTAATCCTGAATTCTTCGTGTTATACAACGGAACAGAGCCCTTCCCCGACACGGCCGTTCTTCGTTTGTCTGATCTGTTTGCAAAATCCAAAGATTTAGGTTTACCTGAAAAAGAACATCCCCTGCTGGAATTAGAAGTAAAAGTTTATAATATTAACGAAGGGAGGAACGCGGAAATCGTTAAGCGCTGTAAAAAACTGACGGAATACAGTTTTTTTGTAGACAAAGTACGTGAATACCAGAAAGAAGGGTACGATTTTGAAGAAGCGATGAAAAAAACTATTCAATATTGCAAAAAACATGATATACTGAAAGAGTATTTAGAGATACACGGTTCGGAGGTGCTGAATATGCTGTTGGAAGAATGGAACATGGAAGACGCAATTGCTTACGCACGCAAAGAAGGCAGGGAAGATGGTATAGAGCTCGGGATAGAAAAAGGCCGTTTTGAAGGCAGAGTAGAAGGTCTAGAAAAAGGGCGTGAAGAACGGGATACATATTTTCTCGAACTATTAGGCCAAGGGCTTTCCACGGATGAAATCAAACAACGGATTTATTCTGAAAGAAAGAGTACTTGAGGATACATAGTTCGGAGACAACGCAATAGTGCCGGTCACCAAAAAAGCCTAGCATACTCATCGTAATCCTACGATATATACGATAATACAGCAAAGCCGTCTTCGGACGGTTTTGTTCTTTAGCATGATGCTTCAAAACAAAATTTAGCCCTTGACATTCTTTGTTTTCTCTAATAATATCCTAGTAAACATATAGGATATATGCGCAAACGATAAACAAGGAGATTCTGTTATGGGAAAGAACTACAAATTTGAAACGCTCCAGCTTCACGCGGGGCAGGAAAAACCGGATTCGGCTACGGACGCAAGGGCCGTGCCGATTTACGCGACAACATCGTATGTATTTAAGGATTGCGCGCAGGCGGCGGAAAGGTTTGCCTTAACGGAAAGCGGCAACATTTATACCCGGTTGATGAATCCCACATCAGATGTGTTTGAACAGCGCATAGCGGCTCTTGAAGGCGGAGCTGCGGCGTTGGCAACTTCATCAGGCGCGGCGGCTATCACCTACGCCATTCAGAATATCGTAACCGCGGGGCAAAACATCGTTTCGGACAAGCGGATTTACGGCGGAACATATAATCTTTTCGCGCATACCCTGAGTGATTTCGGCATATCCACTACTTTTGTGGACGGAAGTGATCCGAAAAATTTTGAAGAGGCCATTAACGAAAACACAAGGGCCTTATTTGTGGAATCTCTGGGAAATCCTCATTCCACAATCGTTGACCTTGACGCTCTTTCGGCCATCGCGCATAAAAACGGTATTCCGCTTATTGTGGACAATACCTTTTCGCCGCCCTGCCTGTTCCGTCCTATTGAGCATGGAGCGGATATCGTTGTTCACTCCGCTACTAAATTCATAGGCGGACACGGAACGGCTCTTGGCGGCGTAATTATCGACTCAGGAAAATTCAATTGGGCGGCAAATGAAAAATTCCCCGGGCTTTCAAGACCCAACCCAAGTTATCATGGAGTTGTATTAACCGAGGCGGCCGGGAATCTGGCGTACATCATAAAAATCAGAGTTACCTTAATGAGAGACACAGGGGCGACAGTAAGTCCGTTTCATTCTTTTCTTTTCCTTCAGGGATTGGAAACATTATCTCTCAGGGTAGAACGCCATGTGGAAAATACACTTAAAGTGATACAGTATCTGCAAAAACATTCAAAGGTGGAAAAGGTGAATCATCCGTCATTGTCCGATCATCCTGATCATGCTTTGTATCAAAAATATTTTCCAAAAGGCGGCGGTTCCATTTTTACTTTCGAGATAAAAGGCGGCGAAAAACACGCAAAAAGTTTTATCGATAAGCTGGAATTATTTTCCCTGCTTGCTAATGTTGCTGATTCTAAATCGCTGGTTATCCACCCCGCAAGCACAACGCATTCCCAGCTTTCCCCTAGTGAACTTTTGGAGCAAGGGATAAAGCCGAGTACAATAAGGCTTTCTATTGGAACTGAACATATTGATGATATTATCGCCGATTTGGAACAGGCATTTTCCGCAGCAGATATTTAATTTAATCGAGGTGAGTACAAAATGGCAAAAATCGCAAATAATTTTTCGGAACTTATCGGAAATACAACGCTAATCCGGCTTAACCGTTATTCGGAACAGTATAATCTGAACGCGGAAATAATCGGGAAACTTGAATACCGTAACGCGACAGGAAGCGTCAAAGACCGTATCGCGCTGGCGATGATCAGCGATGCTGAAAAAAGCGGCAAACTCAAGCCTGATTCGGTAATTATTGAACCTACAAGCGGCAATACCGGAATCGCCCTCGCGTCTCTTGCGGCGGCGCGTGGTTATAGAATAATACTTACCATGCCCGAAACGATGAGCATAGAACGTCGCAAACTGCTTTCCGCTTACGGCGCGGAACTTGTGTTAACCGAAGGAGCAAAAGGCATGAAAGGAGCAATAGAAAAAGCCGCGGAACTTGCTGCTTCAATGCCCAATTCCTTTATACCCGGGCAGTTTGTTAATCCCGCAAATCCAAAAACACACCGGGAAATTACCGGCCCTGAAATTTGGGAAGACACAGACGGCAGTATAGATTTTTTTGTTGCGGGTGTCGGTACGGGCGGAACAATAACAGGAACGGGAGGATTCTTGAAATCAAAAAATCCCGCTTTGAAAGTCGTTGCCGTAGAACCCTTTGATTCTCCTGTTTTGTCCGGAGGAAAAGCAGGTCCGCATAAGATACAAGGTATCGGCGCGGGTTTTGTGCCGGATGTACTTAACACAAGTATTTACGATGAAGTGATCGCCGTTCGCAATGAAGACGCTTTCCAAGCGGGACGAAGTCTTGCGAAACTTGAAGGCTTGCTGTCGGGCATATCTTCGGGAGCGGCGCTTTGGGCGGCGGCGCACATTGCTTCACGTCCTGAAAACAAAGGGAAAAAAATCGTGGTAATTTTGCCTGACACCGGCGAAAGATATTTATCTACGGCTTTGTTTGAAGGATAAATTTTGCGGCTATGTTGAAAAGGTCTTTCTTTTTTAAAAGGGAAGACCTTTTTATTGTACATTCAATAACTTTTCAATGTCCGCTTCAAGTAATGTTGGTTCATAGGCCGGGGAGTAGCGGGCGTTGACATTTCCGTTCCTGTCAATATGAAATTTCCCGAAATTCCATTTGATGTCGTACTTTTTATTGCCAAGGGTAAACACCTTTACCATTTTCGCAAATGATTTTGACGCTTTGTTGTTCGTATCCTCCGGCGCTTGTTCCTTGAGCCAGACATACAAGGGATCGGCGTTCTTGCCGTTGACATCTATTTTGGCAAAACGGGGGAATGTCGTGCCGTGGTTCAAGGTGCAAAACTGTGAGATTTCCTCATCTGTTCCGGGGGCTTGGTTCATGAATTGATTACAGGGAAAGTCAAGAATTTCAAAGCCCTGATCCCTATACTTTTTGTACAGCGCTTCCAATGCGTCGTATTGCGGGGTTAGACCGCATTTGGTCGCTGTGTTGACGATGAGCAATACCTTGCCCTGATATTCGGACAGTGATACACTCTCGCCTTTGCTGCTTTTCACCGAAAACTGATAAACTGACATTTCTCCTCCTGAGCAGAAAACTTGTTTAAAGCACTAAGTTTTTTATCAAGAGGCTTGAGGAACCTCTCTTTATTACAGTATATCCGGTTATTTTTGATCTAACAAGCTGCATTTTTGTGCCGGAGTTTTTTGCGGGTTCTCACAGCTCCTCGCCATTCACCCTGCACTGGTATGTCCGGTACAGCTCCCCTCCCATCGGGGCATCCATGGAACACCACAGCTTGTCCCGGTCGAGCAGGAATGGCTTTTGCTCCGTGCCGAAGTCACAGTCGATAAAAGTCACGGAAGAGCGGGTATGCTCCTTTATCCCGTCGGGCAGTCCGCTGCCGTTTCGCCAGGGACCTCTGCCAAGGTAGACAGGGGTTTCCCCGTCCATAGTTAGGAGGCAGCGATGAAATATGAAGCCCCTCAGTCCCGAAAATCCCTCAACCCGCACTTTTCCGGTGAGTTCTTTGTACAAAGGATGTTCCGGCGATATGCACTCATTCACCGGAGCGGCGGCGGCGATAAAAGCGGGAACATGGTTCAATATGTGCAGATGACAGCCGCTGAAAAGAACTGTGGCGCCCCCGCAGATAAAATCGATATCCCCTTCAATATAACACTTGTCAAACAGGGCGATTCCGCTTTTCAGATAGAGGGTATCCTGCTCCCCCAGAAAACGGCAGTTCCTGAATTCCGTTGCGCACTCCTCCATCCCAAAAGCAGCCCCCCGCCGTTCTTCATAACCGATAGAAGCGTTCCAGCGGCTGCCTTTATTCCAGAACGTTATATTTTCAGCCCTGAATATGCGGCCTGCTGGATCGCCGCGGCCCGCCGGATCATCGTACTCCTTAGTGAGGCTGTCACTTGCGGCGGTCCTTCCCGCCTGAACAAGCACATTCCGCCTGATACCGTTGGTCAGCGCCGCGTATCCGGTAATAACAGTACTAAGCGGATCTGAACCAATAAGCGCAGCGTTTTTCTGAATAATAGCGAGCGGCCCCGCGTATGTACCGGGGTCAACATGGATGATGCCCCCTTCGGCGGGAAGAGCCTCCAAAGCCTTCGCGACAAAATCGCTTCCCGCATAGGGGACAGGGGGCAGTGGTTCAAAGGTAAACTGTGACTCATCTACAGCGGGGTAGAGAAAGGGATCGAAGCCTGCCTCTGCCGCCATCTCTTCGAGGGATTGTTCCGGCAGAAAAGGGAGTATCACGATATAGCTGAATATGACATGGGGGGAACTCGCTTCGGGATGGCGCAGCACAATCGAGTTTGCGGAATTGCATTCTGCGGGATTATATCCTGTCGGGTTTGCGGGACTGCGCTCTGTGATGGGACAACGGTTCTTCCACACCTGGATACCATCGATAAAAACAGTAAGCTCCGCCTCGCCGCTGTTCAGCCTTACCAGATCCAGCCTGTAGTGCCGCCATAGGGAGATATCCGAAAAAGCCGTTGTATCAAGATTGATCTGCCCTACCGAACATTTTATCTGGTTTGTCCTATTGTGCTGGATGGCAATCTCCCCGTTCCCTGTGCGCCACAGGCATTCAAACAGAGGCCAGGGCGCATATCCGCCCCGCTGATAAGAACCTCTCGCACTAAAAAGGACTGTCACCGCCGCTTCACCGCCGGAAAGCACCGCTTGTGCTTCGTCTGTATCACGGAATATATACATATACCCACTCCTCGCAGGTTTTTATTGTAGCCTATTCTTCCGTTTAAAAACAGACAGGTACTCGTGCGTTACCCATCACATCGTGCTAACTTATTCACTCTTTGCCATTATCCGGGGAAAGGAAATGAGATGCCCGCTCGTGGACATAAGCGTTATACTCTGTCATCGTCATATCTTTTGTTTCGTCATATATTTTAAGTCGGATAGCATGAATTTCACGGAGTGCCATCGGTTCATGTATAATCTCCGGGTCATTCATGTAATCATCAAGGGTTTTCATGATTCTCTGTTACCTCCGCTGGAGTATGGATAAACACCCGCTTGTATCCTTCGCGGGCATTGATATATTCTGTTTCAAAGATAGTCTTGTGCTTCACAATATGCCGAAAATTCAAACTCACAACACAATCAAGCCCGGCAACGGTTGCAGCGGCAATGTGGATTGCATCAGTAAAAAATTTCTTCGGAATAACACCAAATGATACATACACATCAGCAAGCTGCCTTATTTCATCACTTACCGGAATCACTGAAATGTTATAATCCGCAACAAGGGATTTCATTTGTTTTTGCCGTTCTGCATCTTTCGTCGCTTCCAGTTCTTGTATAACGTACTCCGAAGTAAAGGACTTAAACTTTCCAGCTCTTATTTCCTCAAATAGCCGTAAGGTATCCACTTTGTACCGCGGAGCATCATCGACAAAGGGGAAATTAAACATTGTGGTTTCAAGATAAATTCTCAGTACACCCATGCACAGTATAAGGCATTGATATGAGTTTTGCTTTGTTTTTTTTAAAATTTTTATAGCAGCCCACTCCTCGCGAGTCTACATCGTAGCCTATTCTTCCGTTTAAAAACAGACAGGGAACATCAAGTAGTACTTTTCCGACATTTCGGAATCCTGCATTGACCTCTGTAGGTTCAAATTTTATAGTAAACCTCGTTATGATAAAGGACTTCTTTGTTCGATTCAATACACTGCTTGAAAAGTGGATGCCCCTGCTGACCCCCAGCAGTGTTATTATCGGTTTTTTGCTTGGGGACCGGATATCTGGGTTTACCACGGCGGTAACAGTATTTTTCGCTTTCATGACTTTTTCCGGAGCATTGGGAATGAGTATACGGAATTTTGTCGATGTAGTACGAAAACCGCTGCCGATCTTTGTTTTTCTATTCTGCTTTCATATTGTTATTCCAGTGGTGGTACGGATTATCGCGGGAGCGGTCTTTCGTACCGAACCGGCATTCGTTACCGGACTGGTGCTGCTCTTTGCCATTCCCACCGCTGTCGCCGGGTATATCTGGACATCCATACATAACGGGAACGGTCCTCTGGCTCTAACCCTTATCCTGATCGATACGATGCTTGCGCCTCTGCTTACCCCCTTTACTGTTTCTTTTCTGCTTTCGGAATCCATACAGATAGACAGTACCGGAATGCTCATCTCGCTGGTGTGGATGGTGGTAATCCCTTCCATTGCCGGGGTGTGTATAAACGGGTTTTCCCGGGGAAAAATGCCTGCCGCGGTAACTCCCTATTTTAAGCCCTTAGCAAAGATAGCGCTGCTCTGCGTAATAGTTATCAATTCTGCACGGGTTTCCGGCTCAATCACTTCACTGGAGCCGGTTTTTCTCTTCCTCGGCTTCATGTGTCTAATCCTCTCGATTGCGGGTTTTCTGATAGGCAGGGCCGCTGGAAGACTGCTCCGTCTTCCCCGTTCCGACATGGTAACGGTTATCTATGCATCAGGACTGAGGAATATCAGCGCCGCTCTGGTGCTGGCGCTTAACTTTTTTGAGCCGCGGGCGGCTCTGCCGGTCATCACGGGGATAGTGTTTCAGCAAACCCTGGCTGCGGTTATGGGGAAAGTATTGATTCCAAAGCCGGAAAAATGAGGCCGATATAAGCATTGATATTGATATTGAAGATGAAAAACAGAAAAATATCCAAGTTTGTTTGAAAAACTGAAGTTTTGAAATGAATGCGTACCTTTTAGGTACGATAGTTCGCCAAAACAGGGAACAAATGCAAAGATTTCCGAGGTAACTAACCTGAACCGAAGGTTCGCAGTTTCCTAGAAAGTCTGATCCATAAAAAAACTGGCCACATCAAATAAACTGCATTAGAATAAGTATAATGAGATTCTGGAGGCAAACTCTAGGAGTCCCAAAAACAAATTCAAGGAGATCGTTATGTCTGGTGTTCCGTTGATTATCGTTTTTGTGCTGGCTATTGTTGTTATGATTCTCGCTATTTCAAAATTAAAAATCCATCCTTTTCTGTCGATTATGGCAATTTCTCTGCTTTTCGGACTTGTGGCAGGTATTCCGTTGGTGAGTACCACGGTCGATGGAAGAGTCAGGGATGGAATCGCCACCGTCATAGGCGCAGGCTTTTCTGGTACTTTTACCAGTATCGGTATTGTCATTATTCTTGGTGCGCTCATTGGAACCGTATTGGAAGCCACAGGCGCGGCGTTTAAACTCGCGGATATGGTAATTAAACTGGTCGGTCCCAAACATCCTGTTTTGGCAATGCAGCTTATGGGATGGGTAGTTTCGATTCCTGTTTTTTGCGACTCTGGCTTTGTTATTCTTGACCCCATCAGAAAAGCCCTGGTAAAGCGCACAAAGGTAAGCAGTGTTTCAATGACTGTGGCGTTGTCCACCGGCCTTTACGCTTCCCATGTTTTTATTCCTCCCACGCCGGGGCCTATTGCCGCCGCCGGGAATCTCTTTGGCGCAAATGTGAATCAGTATCTTCTCCTTGTAATGGGACTCGGTCTGCTTGTTTCCATTCCAGCCCTCATCGGTTCCTTCTTCTTTTCGGGATATATTGGGAAAAAGATAAAATCCTCGGAAGATATAGAACTTGATTCCGCTACAAAAACCTATGAAGAAATTGTTGCAAGTTATGGGAAAATCCCTAATGGTTTTCTTTCTTTGGCTCCGATTATCGTTCCTATTATCCTTATGGCGCTCGGTTCAATCGCCGCAATGGCAAAATGGACAGGCTTTGCGTTCAGTATTTTCAGTTTCCTTGGAACTCCCATTATCGCACTGGGCGTGGGCGTTCTCTTTGCGGTTTGGCAGATTGCCTCGGTTAAGAAGCTGGATAAATTCTACGATGTAACAAACGAAACATTGAGGATCGTGGGCCCCATTCTTTTCATCACTGCGGCGGGCGGAGTTCTAGGACGTGTAATCGCCAGTACCAGCCTTGTGGCTTTTATCACCGAAAACATCGGATCAATCGCCACTATCGGGATACTTTTCCCATTCCTGCTTTCCGCGATTCTAAAAACCGCTCAGGGTTCTTCCACTGTCGCTCTGGTTACAGCTTCCAGCATTTGTGCGCCTCTCCTCGGTTCCCTCGGTCTTGATTCGCCGGCTAGGACGGCGCTGGCTGTAATGGCCATCGCCGCCGGTGCAATGACGGTATCTCATGCAAACGATTCCTACTTCTGGGTAGTTACCAACTTCGGAGGTATGAAGCCGGATCAGGGTTACAAGACACAGACCGCTGCCACTTTAGTTGAAGGCCTGTGTTCAATGGTAGGCGTTATTATACTTTCGTTTATTCTGTAGCGGATATAACCCTTTTTATCTTAAATGCCGGACTGACGCCCGGCATTTTTTGTCGGTATGTTTTTCCCTCACCTGACAAAGTTTCTCCAATAAAGTATAGTTATGATATGGAAAAAAAAAGCATTTTTCAGCGCTTAGTTTCGGAACTGCCTCTTGAGGAACGGATGACGCTCCTGAAAAAAATGAATTCTCAGTCCAGTCTTTCTAAAGAGCCCTTATATCCCAAAGAAGAGGAATCCAATGATTTTGACCTGGGCGCTTGGTTTGAAAAAATGCCTTGGTATATGCGTTTGTGGTATTTTTTCTTGGGTTTGTTAAAAAGTTCCAGTCCGGAAAAGGTGTATAAAGATAAGTTGATCGCGAAAATTGGGACCGCGATAAATAGCCAAAGTCCCGGTTTATTTGATTATCACGATTCCATGCTGCTTCCGGAATTCTACCAGCTCCTTTTGGCTTTGAAAGATGCTTCCCGCTTTTTTTATAACGCGCTTGATGTAAGCGTGAATCGGGACAAAGGCGCTTTCTTTTCGTTTTTAACATCGCTGGAAATGAGCGATATATATCAGCGTTTAACCAATGAAACTAACCCTCAATTATTGATGCAAGAATTTCCTAACGCGCCTAATTCTGAACTTGCCGAGAGAGCTTACAAAAATCTTGATGATATTTTTTCTTCAATTGATGATAACGAACGAGGCGTTATGTACTACAATGCGAGAACCTTGCAGTGTTTAAAGGAACTTTCATCGTTTTTGTTTGACCGCCTCCTGATGGCTTTCAACTTTGAACATTCAATGGAGGGCCATGTTTGTTCGGCAAAATTGGTAAAAGAACAGCTTATCAGCCTGAACAATATCTTGTATTCTTTTTCCGGCACTCCGTCTATCAGTCTGCTGGAATCGCTTTTTGTGTTTGTTCTTCAAGAACAAATGGGCAATACCGAATTCGATGTGGAAGCGGAAACAAAACTGTTACTTGTTCAGGCTGAAACAGCTTTGAAAACAATCCGTGATTTTAACAAAGATGTTCCGCTCACAAAAATTCTCCGATGCACATTATCTGATATTAATTTTGTTCCGCGGGCAATATCCGGCGGCGAAGATTGGTTTGCGGTTTACAAGGAATATTGGAAAAAACAAACTGATGAACAATTTTTGACTTTTAAAAAACAACAGAAGAAAGTTAATCTGGATCGTTTATTCAGCACTTTTTTGAACAACGTTTCTCTTTCTTCTTTTCCTAATATATATTCCGAATCCGATCCCGAAGGAATTCCGGCAAGCGGCGTTATGAGCCTTTCCTTCTTGTCGGCATTTTATTCGGAAGTGTTTTTAACTATTATTAACAACGCGCTGCGTGCTATTCTTTTAGACGGAGAATTTTTTAAGCGGGAAAACCGGACTGTTTTCACCGAAGCGTACAACAGCCTTATGAAAATTGATGAAACAATCAAAAAATTCAGAAGCAATGTATCCGCCGAAGGCGATTACGGAAAACGATTTATTCTGGCGAAAAATGAAATAACGTCTTTGCCGATTAAAAGAAAAAAGATTCAGCTTGTAACCCAGGATGTAAACGAAGAAATTCAAAAGATAATCGACAATACGCAAAACGCGATTAAAACGATGATCGATGTTTTAGAGGGAATAATCAAAAGTGAACCCGGAAGCCGGTATGATACCTTAAGCAATATTTCGTTGATGCCTCATGTTAAGGGACAGCCTTTTATCGAAGCGGTGACATTAAGTAAATCGAAACTTGAAGAAGCGTCTTCGCTTTTGAAAGAAGTAAATCTTTTGGAAGCGGAACAAA
>DBDH01000011.1:0-6118 GCA_002293455.1 Treponema sp. UBA937 | reverse complement strand
CCGAGTTTTGCAACAAGCTCACTTGATAATAAATCAATGTGTTTTATAATTTCAGCGGCGGCCATGTAGGCGCAGGATTTGAATAACATGATTTACAGAAGAGCCGAATACGGCGACCTTGCGGAATTACTCCGGCTGTACCGGCAGCTCGAAACCGGGGAGACGTCCTCCGCTTCCAAAGATGAGAACGAGAACTTGTCCGGGGCAATCGCTCACGTTTGGGACCATGTTCAAGGGAAGAAAGAATACGCGTATTTTGTTGCCGAAGAAGCGGGGACGCTTGCCGGAAGCTGCAACATAACGATTATCCCCAACCTGACCCGCGGAGGAAGGCCCTTCGGCGTTATCGAGAACGTTATTACCGACAGCAGCCACAGGCGGCGGGGAATAGGAAAAGCCCTTATTGAAATGGCTGTTGCATATGCCAAAGAGTCAAACTGTTATAAAGTACAGCTCCTCAGCGGTTCGGAAAGAACCGGTGCCCACCGGTTTTATGAATCCCTCGGTTTCAGCGGAACCAGCAAAAGGGGATTTGATATGCGGCTGTAAGCGGCTGACAAAAAAGACACGCCATCTGCAAAGTCAGACCTTCGCTTTGTTGAAATAGTTATTCGGACAGCCCCCATGACCAAAACAGAGATTTATGCTATCCTGAGTAAAAGCACAAGGAAACAAGATGAACGTTAAAGATTCGTGGAAAATACGCGTCGCGGACGCGCTTAATAGAGCGGCAGCAGAAGCCGGAATCGAGGCAAATATACAGGCTTCGGATATTATCGCGGAAATTCCTCCCATGCCGGAACTCGGCGATTTAGGATTTCCCATGTTTAGTTTTGCAAAACTGTTTAAGAAAGCTCCTCCGCTGATAGCTGCCTCTGTTGCGGAAAAACTCTTATCAAATCCGGAAGCGCAAAAGATCGGGACACCCGCCGCGCAAGGCCCCTATATCAATGTCCGGCTTAACCGGAAAGAAATTGCCGCTCAAATTCTGGATGCCGTCCTCAACGAAAAAACACGGTACGGCAGGCCCGGAAACATGGACAACACCAGAATCATGGTAGAGTTTTCAAGTCCCAATACCAATAAGCCCCTTCACCTGGGCCATCTGAGGAATGATGTTTTGGGCGAAAGTATTTCCCGAATCCTTGCCGCCTGCGGCGCCGAAGTCCGCAAGGTGTGCATCATCAATGACCGGGGCGTGCATATCTGTAAATCGATGCTCGCTTACAAGGAATACGGCGAAGGGAAAACGCCCGAATCGGAACAGATTAAGAGCGATCATTTTGTGGGCAAATGGTACGTCAAGTTTAACGAGATGAGCAAAGCCGGTCCCGCGGCCGATGAGCGGGCGCAGGAAATGCTCCGCGAATGGGAAGCGGGCGACGCGGAAACGGTTGCCCTCTGGAAAAAGATGAACGGCTGGGCCGTGAACGGCATGAAGGAAACCTACGAGCGGACCGGCATTTCCTTTGATCAATATTATTACGAAAGCCAAACTTACCTTGAAGGCAAAGACGAAGTGCTGAAAGGCCTTGAAAAAGGAATCTTCTACAAGGAAGAAGACGGCGCCGTTTGGATCGATCTAACCGAGGAAAAGCTCGATAAAAAAGTGCTTCTCCGAAAGGACGGAACATCGCTCTATGTTACGCAGGACATTGGAACCGCGATTTCCCGGCACCGTGACTGGGAGTTTGACCGCCTCGTGTATGTTGTGGGCTCGGAACAGAACTATCATTTTCAGGTACTCTTTACGATACTCAAGAAACTCGGCTTTGAGTGGGCAAAAAATCTGTATCATCTCTCTTATGGGATGGTAAATCTTCCCCACGGAAAAATGAAAAGCCGCGAAGGAACGGTTGTTGACGCGGACGATCTTCTCGATAATCTTGCGGAGATGGCCCTTGCGGAAATCCGGGAAAAAGACCGGGAAGAAGCCGTCGGCGACAGCGCCGGTGTTTCGGAAAAAATCGCCTTGGGCGCGCTGCATTATTATCTCTTGTCTGTCGATCCCGTCAAGGACATGCTTTTTAATCCCGAAGAATCGCTTTCGTTTAACGGAAACACCGGACCTTATCTGCAATACATGGGCGCGCGTATTTCTTCCATGCTGCGCAAGGCCGACGGGACTGCCGCCTCCAATGGAACTATAAAACCGGAACTCCTCACGGAAGACGCCGAATGGGAACTCATCAAAACGATAGAAGCATACCCGGATGCCGTAGCCAATGCCGCCGCAAAAATGAATCCCAGCTTCCTCACCGCCTATCTCTATGAACTTTCCAAAGGATTCAGCCGTTTTTATCATGATTGTCCCATATTGAACGCCCCGGAGGAAAACCTTGCCGCCGCAAGATTGGCCCTGTCCAAGGCAGTCCTCGTGATTCTCAAGGATGCCCTCAATCTTGTGTGCATCCCATTTTTGGAAGCGATGTAGAGGCAATTAAGCGTTTTAAACATTATGAGGGGCGGGTTCCTGCCTGCGGAGTATTTTGCGGCGGGATGCCCGATGTATGCCAAAGAAAAGAACCTCTATACTATGTGTAGACTGAAAATACAGGTTGGGGTATGAACCACAAGGCATGTATAATTTCTGGATTACTATCCTAAAACTTGTTATATCTTCTATGTTTTAGAATATTTTTATAAAAAAATATATTTTTCAAAGATTATTATATTGTAATCCAAAAAATTATCATTTCTATATAGTTTTTGGAATATAGCCCAAAAACTCTTGTAATAATTTGATTTTGATTATAGTATGTAATAAAGAGGTTTTTATATGATAGAAAGACCAGAATATATAAAAAGACTTCTGCCGTTTAAGGACAAAAATATAATCAAGATTATCACTGGAGTGCGGCGCTGCGGTAAATCATCATTGTTTGCATTGTATCGGCAGGAATTGAAACGTATGGGGGTTAAACCAGAACAAATTCAGAACATCAATCTTGAGGATTTGGACAACGAGCATTTGAAAGATTATCACCATCTATACAAACATATAATGAAAAACCTTATCCCCAACTGTAACCGCGCTTGTACTTTGGCAAAAATAATCATTTAATTTGGCAAAAACGGCAAAATTTGGCGTGTTTTATGGTGTCTTATCGATTATTATCGTGCAGATTTTGTTCGCTTATGAACCTTCTCACTGATTCACGGTTGATACTAATTTGTTTCTCTTTTTTGATTATTTCCACAATTTCTTTACAATTTTTACGTTGTTCAAGGTATAAATCTTTTATATAGATTTCAAGTTTGTTTTGCCATATTACACCTCTTTTTATTCTGTGTTTTCCCATGATAAAACCTCCTTATAAGTTGCAGTTTTTAGAACAAAAATGCTTCAAATCGTGGTGTGTAATACACCAGTTATTTTCATCATCCTTGTATGCGGAAAGTTCCTTTCGCCGAATTAAGCGATAAATGGTTTGATAGCTCACTACAAAGAAATCCGCTGTTTCATTGACGGAAAGAATGGCGGGAAGATTTTCAATCATCTTGATAGCGGTATTGCTCAACATAAAACTACCTTTAAAGACCCTTCTCTCCGAAACTGAAAGCACCAGAAAAGCCCCGGAGAGAAGGGAGAAAAAAACTACAGAATAGACGCCCAGCAGATCGCGTCAACGATGGGAACGGGGAACGGTTTTGATTTTCCGTAGAGTTCCCACGCGGAGGGATTTTCAATCTTTACGGCTTTTGAGAAAAACGGAAGCGGCGCAAGTTGTGCGTCAATATCATCAATGGCGCAATAAGGGAGCCAGTGGGGCGCATCCAACGCAATGGCGCACACTTTGCCGGATGGGATAACGGGTGTTTCTTGCTTGGCTTTGTAATCGTAATATGTGGATGCCAGGCGGTGAAGTGTGAAGCCGGGGAAGTGAATCACATTATCTGTTACAGAAAGATTGAGGGCGCCGGTTTGCTGTTTGAGTATCTGAGCGATAACGAGATTGAAGGTATCGGAGTTCACAAGGACGGCAAGGTTATTGCCGAAGCTGTTACCGCGCGCTTTGTCTCCCATTGCAAGACAATCTTTGATGATGTCAGCGAGAGTAATTGCGCCGTCATTCCACAATTTGGCTATTGCGTGGGTTTTGGTTGCTCCAAAGTCTGCGGTATAGAGTTCGGAGTGATCGGCCAATGCGCCCCGGACAGAGTATTGAATCTTTCCGGTGAGAGATTGAGCCGCGAGGGCTTCGGTCGTGGCGTGGGTAGTTTTGCGGAGGCGGTCAACCTTTTGGTCGATTTCAGCGTCTGCGTTAGCGGTGAGTCCGGCCGCGATGAGGTCGTTAAGGTCTGATGCGGTCAGCTTCATACTGACTTCAATAGGGAACGGCTCATATCCGGCAGCGCCTTTTTTGTCGCTTAAGGGGACGGCTTGTGCTCCCCGCTGAATGACCGGAACGTTTTTCACTTCTTTGGGAAGGTCTTTAACCGCAATGATTGAGCGGGGATAATTTGTCCGTTTGGTTTCCGGGTAGATCAAGTCCATGATGGGGCTTTTGATTTCCGGGAGGCGTTCAAGCCTGGTGATGTTTTGGTCAAGTGAAAAATACTTGGCAAGGTCTAATGTCTGAATGGTCATGATTTTTGCTCCTTACACAAAATAGATATGGCTCTGTTTTTGGACGGCCGCGAGTTCGGCAATAGTGAGAACATCGCCGTTTGCTTTGACAACAGCGGACCCGTCAAAAGTTCCGTGAAGCAAGACTGCTGCGCTGGTTGTTTTTTCGGTGATGGGTTCAAGGGCGATGCAGGCAGCCCCGGAGTTGTAGGCTTCAAATGTTCCGGTCGTTTCATCCAGTGACAAAAGACCGTTCACTTTGCATACGGTTCCCGCTTTGATTTTTCCTGCGATAATGACGGCAGGGTGTCCGTTGGTAAGACCGGTGTCTTCGGTTTTGATTTTCATAGTATGGATACTCCTTTTATCCTTTGTTTCGCAAACGGCTGTAATCACGCTTGCTGTGTCCTTGTTCATCAAGATCGTTCAAGTTAAGCATTCCGGTTTGTACTGCCGGAGGGATGGCTTGTACGACACGGATGAGCGCGTCCATGACGGGCATCGTTTCAATCCCGCCTGAACCGTCTGAAAGATCGATAGTCTTTCCCTGATCAAGGGCTCCGGCTATCTTCAAGAACCGTTCCTGCTGTACTCTAATGATTTTCGATTCGTTCATGGCGGTTTTTAATCGTTCGATGTCTGCTTCTGTCTTTTGTCTCACAGAATCGGACAAGGCAAGTTCCCGTTCTTCGAGTTCTTTCTTGAGCCGTTCATTTTCTTCTTTCAACTTTTCTGCTTCTTCTTTGGTCACGCTGGTATGCTCCTTGTTTTGGTTTGTGTCATCGGAGAGATTGAACTCTCTGGGGGATGGCAGAAAGACAAGGCCTTCGGTATCCGAAGCGTCGATACCGAGCGGCTCTTGTATCTCTGCGATGAGGTCTTTTATTGCCGGGGGTTCCTGACCAAGATAGGCGAGATGATGAAGATACATCTTCCCGTCTTTGGCCCGCTGTTTTGCACCGATGGAAACGTCGGGGTAATACCCGGAATCAACGGCATTGGCGAGAAGGTCGTGTTCCTCAATATCCGCATAGAGAGTTTGTCCTTCAGGGTCGCTATAGACGGAGACGACATTTCCCATGCGCGGGGATGAAGCGTTTGCATCATGGCCGAACTGAATCGGGACGCGGTGTATTTCGGGGAATGTCTCCGCTATTTCCCTTATGTCTTTGGCTGTTACGGTTTTGGGTTGTTCTTTTGTGCCGTACACTCCGGCTCTGGCTATTTCTCTTTTTCTTGTTCTCATATTACTTATTAAAACAGGCAATAACACGGTTTACTCTGAGAAAGTCTAAGGGATGATCAAAAAGAAATTGTATTGAAGTCAGATATGATATAATCAAAGTGTTAGATGCGGAGGGAGTACTATGTTTTGGACGGTAAAACAGACGGCATTATTTTTAAATCTTAAACATCATCAGGTATATTATCTGCTTACAATGGGATACATTGAGGCCGTACAAGTTGGTAATGTATGGCGCATCATACCTGACAGTGCGCGAGCTTATAGCGCAGAAAAACGTGCGGCGTAAAAGCCCTGGATGAGGG
>DBDH01000102.1:141041-141915 GCA_002293455.1 Treponema sp. UBA937 | reverse complement strand
GAGACACTTCATATTGTCTAGTGAAATATTAAAAGCATCCGGGCTTACCGTTTCCGATGCCATACGGATTATATTGTGCCGTATAGTTCGTGATAATGATTTTATTTTGATGCCCAATGCAGAAACTGCCAAGACCATCCGGGAAGGACAGGCAGGAAAAAATCTTCATACAGCAAAAGACGCCGATGATCTGTTTATGCAATTAGGTATTTGAGAATGGACATTCATCAAAAAGAATATAATGATTGATACATGCCGGGGGATTCATGCCGATTGGAATAATGATATTTGTAACACTGTTGGTTTGTGTGTTTGGATTGCTTGCAAGGAATAAAACAGAACATGTTACGAGTGAAACGGCAGATGAAGAAGATATTCTGAAAAATGATACTGCGGATAAATACCATGAAATGGAGGAATTATTTTTTTCTGAAGTCAGCAACGGAAAAGAACGGTATGAATTCTTAAAAATATATAATCAGTTTGACTTGATGTTTATCAAGTCGCTGTTTCAGTCAGAAGCTATACCATATTACACTAAATTTGAACATGTCTCTCACATAAGACCGGGTATGTTTATCGGAGACTTGGGAAATTATAATATCTTGTATATTTTGGACGAAGATTATAATGATGCGGTAGAAATTGTTGAGCATTATGTAAAAACAAAGCAAAAAGACGGGGAAGAAAACGCGGCAAGCGATCTTAGGAATGTTGCTGAAATTTTACTCGCGAATTGGAAAGTTCCCTCAGCAAATGACACAGGCGGGATTCATATCATGTATAAAAATAAAGAAAAGTGAATCCGCGCGCCAATTATTGTCATTAAAAAAATTCGGCCTTAAAAACATACTATGGTAACACTGATTTATGC
>DBDH01000102.1:132882-141024 GCA_002293455.1 Treponema sp. UBA937 | reverse complement strand
AAGAATTACGAAAAATGACTTGGGCAGCGATGAGTAATGTCATCGAGACTTAATCAGCGCTGCCCTAGAAATGTCGTCATCAAAGAGAATATAATAATCGTTCATGGCAAACCATGAAAAGAATCAAGAGTGGAGGCCGGCACAAATGGCGGTAATAAGATACAAAGATAATGGGCTCGTCATTGGAGACCCTGAAATCATTCCTTTGACAGAAACAAACAGCGCATTGATAGCGAAGGAGCTGAATCACGCTGTGGAAAGGCTTATTCTGTCGTCTGCGGGCTGGCGGACGGTTTTTGCCAAGAGCGGCGATGAGGAAGATAAAACGGCGGAAATAGCCGGAGCGCATAAGATTATTGCGGCGGCGGTGGCATCGGTTTATGGGGCATATTTAAAGTCAAAGAGCGGCAAGGCTCATCCGGAAATCATTGTCGGGATGGATACCCGGCCAACAGGCCCCGCCATTGCCGATGTTATGATACGGACCTTTCTTGCCGAAGGCTGCCGGATTCGGTTCCTGGGCATCAGCGCGGCGCCGGAAATTATGGCATACGCGCGTTTCTCCGGTGAGAACAATCTTGCCGACGGTTTTATTTATATCTCGGCAAGCCATAATCCCATAGGACATAACGGGTTGAAGTTCGGTCTTGTTGACGGCGGCGTTGTTCCCGGTACGGAAGCGGCTGTCCTCATTGACGCTTTTCGCAAACGGATAGCGTCTCCGGCGGTAATCAATGATCTCATTGCCCTTGTTCAAAGCTGTGATACAAATGTTCTCGGTGATCTGTATCATCATGTTGATGAAGTGAAAACTGAAGCTGTTGAAGCATACCGGGTATTTACAAAAAAAGTGGTTACCGGAAAAAGTGAAAAAGACGCGCAGGATAATTTTATTGATGTTTTGAAACAAGGCATCGAAAGGAAACCGCTCGGCATTGTGATTGATTTTAACGGTTCTGCCCGGACACTGTCTCTGGATAAAACCTTTCTTTCATCTTTGGGAATTAAACTGCATACGATAAACGATAAACCCCGCGAGATTGCTCACCGGATTGTCCCCGAAGGAGAGTCGCTTGAACCCTGCCGCCTTGCGCTGGAAGAGCTTCACGCAAAGGATCCTTCTTTTATTATGGGATACCTGCCTGACTGCGACGGCGACCGCGGGAACCTCGTGGTCTGGGATGACAGAGCCGGTTTGGCAAGGAGTCTGGAAGCCCAGGAAGTGTTCGCTCTTTGCTGTGTTTCGGAGCTTGCGCATCTTGTATGGACAAAGGAACTTTCCTATGACGCAAACGGCCATGCGCTCACGAAAGCGGCGGTGGCGATTAACGGTCCCACCTCTTTGCGGATAGACCGGATTGCCGAAGCGTTTGATGTTTCTGTCTTCCGTGCTGAAACAGGAGAAGCTAATGTCGTAGGTCTTGCCCGGAGATTGAGGGAGCAGGGTTACCAGGTGAGAATCCTGGGGGAAGGCGCGGCTGGAGGGAATATCACGTATCCGTCATCGGTCCGCGATCCTATTGATACCGTGTTCGCGTTGATAAAGATTCTGACGATCCTGAGTGACGGAGAGCGTAAAGGGTTCTTTGAAACATGGTGCGGTCTTTCCGGACGCCCGGAAATCTTTACACCGAATTTTAGTTTGATGGATGTAACAGCATCGCTTCCCGCGTTTATCACCACCGGTTCCTACAGTAAAGACGCGCTTCTTACCGTAAAAACGGCGGATCACAGCCTCCTCAAAAACCGTTACCAGGAAGTATTCCTGCGGGAATGGGAAGAACGAAAGGACTATCTGAAATCCCGTTACCATATCACTTCCTGGGAAGCCTCCGCTTTTATCGGCATGGATGAAATACTCGGCCTTGTTCACTTTGGCGACGCGGGCAAAGGCGGATTAAAAATCATCTTTAAAACCGATGAAGAACGCAGTATAGCCGCCATCTGGATGCGCGGTTCCGCCACCGAACCTGTGTTCCGAGTTACAGCCGATGTTGAAGGTTCCGATAAAGAGATGGAAAAAGATTTTATCGAATGGCAGCGGCGCATGGTCATGGAAGCTGATCAATCTTCCCTATAGTAAAAATCTTACAGTCACGATATTATCAACGAAAGGAATGAGGAGAAGTACATGGGAGTACGCGGAGAGATTTTTTCTACAAAGGTAACGCTGCAAAACCGGACATATTTTTTCAACGTGAAAGAAAACCGGATGGGTGATATTTATTTAAATATTGTTGAAAGTAAGAACCGGGAGACAGGCGGTTTTGAAAGACAATCGCTGGTGCTTTTTAATGATGATTTGCGTGATTTTCTGCAAGGTTTTGATGAATCACTTAAAGTGATGGATAAAGCCGCCAAGGAAAATAAGAAGTTTTCGCCAAGGAAACCGAAAAGCGAAGACGGCGACTTTGAAAAGAAACCCCGTTCCGAAGATTCCGGAATGTCAGGAAAAAAGAAGTACGGCAAAAAAGCCGGACAGGAACGGAATCCCAAAAGCGGAAAGGATCAAAAACCCTGGGATAAAAAACCGCGGCCCAAAGCGGTCAAAGCCGTCCGCCGGGATGATGACAAGCTGAAAGATTAAAATAATTCCAGCTGTATCTTTTTTAAACTGAAACTGTGCCGTTGAATCGGCGACGCGCCGTATTGGGCTATCCTGCTAAAGTGTTCTTTGGTCGGGTAGCCTTTATGTTTTTCGTAACCGTATTCAGGATAAATCCAGGAATAACGTTCCATCACACGGTCTCTGGCTGTCTTTGCCAGAATGGATGCCGCCATAACGGCCGGAACTTTCGCGTCGGCCTTTACCACGGCTTTGCAGCTTACAGGAATTTCCGGAACGTACAGGCCGTCCGCAATGGCTTCAATCTCCATTTCCGGATCGATGTTTTCCATCGCGAGAAATGCCCGTTTCATGGCGAGAAGACTTGCCCGCAGAATATTGATGCTGTCAATTTCGGAAGGACTTGCCCAGCCCAGCCCATAAGCGATTGCCCCGTCAATAATTACCGATAAGGCTTTATTGCGGCGGGAAACGCTGAGTTTTTTTGAATCATCCAAAAGTTCAAAGGGAAAGTCTTCCGGCAAAATAACCGCCGCCGCGTACACAGGCCCGGCCAAAGGCCCGCGTCCCGCTTCATCAATACCGCAGATTAAAGGTTTTCTTTCACCGGATGTTTTCATTGATAGTTCATTACCTACTTTATAATATCCAGGATATCTTTCAGTTCCGGATCATGTTTGTAGTAATGAGTTTCCAATTCTTCTTTTGTAAGCCCCACGAGTTCATGGCTCATGTAATGGATCCAGCTGTTTTCGTCGTGGACGGACAATTCATGCTTTCTGCACCAGTAATCGGGCTGAACCGGAAGCTGTTTTTCTTTATCAAAAAAATATTTATAATCGTGGACGGCCACTTTCATATCGTGCCGGGGGATTCCTTTCTCAAGAATGATTTCAGACAGATGATTAATCGTTTTGCCTGAATCAAAAATATCGTCAACGAGAAGAATTTTATCCCCAACCCGAAGATGTTCCGGCGCATAAGTCCAGCCTTCCACCATGATTTTTTCCTCGGCGGAAGCTACCCCTGTATAAGAGCGGGCAACCACAGCGGCATAATACACGGGACGCTTTCCTTCGCGGATAATTTTAAAATATTCGCTGATCACGTTTCCGAGGTAAGCGCCGCCCCGCAGGGATACGTAAATTACATCGGGAATAAAATCATCGGAAGCGATCCTATGCGCCATCTTTAGAGCATTGTTTCTTACAATATCGTAGGGCAGAAATTCCTTGTTCATGTGACCATTCTACTATAAGCGGGGAGGGGATAACAACAGGGATGATGAAGAAAATAGACTTCTGAGGAAACTGCAAACCTTCGGTTCGGGTTAATTTCCTGTTGCGGTACATGCCTGTTCTTCTGTATACTGACGAAACACATGAAAATCGTAATAACTGATGACCGCTTCGGTCATAATGAAGAAGAAATGCTGGCGTTCCGTGATTTTCCCGCCCGCCTTGTGATAGCCGACTGTCATACGGAAGATGATGTGATCCGCGTTTGCCGGGATGCCGATGCCGTACTCCTGAACCAGGCACCCATGACGGCAAGGGTTATCAAGTTCCTTGAGAAATGCAAAGTTATTTCCCGTTATGGCATTGGCTACGATAATGTTGATGTTAAAGCCGCGGAAGAAAAAGGCATTTTGGTAACGAATGTGCCCGGCTATTGTACCGAAGAAGTTGCGGAACACGCGCTTGGACTGCTTCTTTGCTGTGTCCGGCGGATACCCTTTAAGGACCGGGGAGTGCGGGACGGCAAGTGGAATCTGAACCAGCCTATCAGGCGGATGTCCGGAAGGACCTTGGGAATCATCGGCTTTGGAAGCACCGGACGCGCTTTTTGGGAAAAGGTCCAGGGCTTCGGTTTCAAAACAATTCTCATTAACGATCCGTACATCGAACAGAAACTTTTGCCGGGAATGTTCGGCGAGGCCGCGTCCTTTGAAAAAGTTATTTCGGAATCGGATTTTATTTCACTGCATGTTCCCCTCAAGGACGGCACCCGGCATCTTATAAATCATCAATCAATTTCGATGATGAAGGAAGGCGTTGTGCTTATCAATGTTTCCCGCGGGCCTGTCATCGATGAATCGGCGTTGATTCCGGCGCTCCAAAGCGGAAAGATTGGTTCCGCCGGACTGGACGTTTTTGAAAGAGAACCCCTTCCCGCGGACAGTCCTTTGTTACTTCTCGATAACGTGATACTTACCGATCACAGCGCGTATTACAGCCAGGAAGCCGTATCGGCATTAAAGATGTGCACCGCCATGAATGCCCGTGACGTGCTTGAAGGGAAAATCCCGAAAACCGCCGTGAATTGTCTGAATGCGGGATAACAGACTTCCTCGGAAACTCGGTTAGTTCCCTCGGAAGTCCTTGCATTTGCTCCCTGTTTTGGCGAACTAAAGTTCGTTCCAAAACGCTGCGCAAAATGCAGTTTTGCCATGGAAGTTCCTCAGAAACTGAAGTTTCCGAGGAACTCTAATTTTTCTGCACTTGCGGGAAGGATTTTTTAGCATTATTGTATAATGTATGGAACAATCTGCGGAAGTAAAATTGTCGGTTACCGGATACGACCCTATTGGATATTGGAGCAGGGAAGCGGAGTCGGTGAATGAACTGCTGGCATACCGGAATCCCTCCGGAATTACCTGGATTAATGTAACAGGGCTTTCGGACCCTGCCGTTCTCAATCAGCTTGCTGAATCGTTGAACATCCATCCCCTTACCCTGGAGGACATCCTTCTTACGGAACAGCGTCCCAAGGTCGAAGAGTTTGATGATTACATCTTCTTTGCCATGAAGATTATAACATGGAACGATGACGATAGTCCGCGGTTTGAACAGATCAGTTTTGTCGTAAAAGATGATAATACGTTGATCTCTTTTCAGGAACATCCCAATCCGCTGTATAATGTGATTTTAAAAAAAATTGCCAATGATAACAGTAAACTAAGAAAGATGGGCGTTGATTTTCTCGCGTATGAAATGATGGATTTAACCGTTGACAGCTATTTTAATGTATTGGACCGCATGGGAAACAGTATCGAAGAATTTGAACTGCGCGCCATGGATGAATCCGATAAAAGTTTTATGATCGATCTGCAAAAAACCAAGCAGTCGCTCATGCAAATCCGGCGGGCTGTCTGGCCTTTGCGGGAAAATATTTCCTTTGTTATCCGTCTGGAAGGTTCTTGTTTCAGTGATGAACTCGACCCCTTTTTGAAAGATATTCAGGATCATGTATTGCAGATTATCGAAACGGTTGAAAACAACCGGGAACTTTTGGAAGGCATCCTCGATGTTAATCTTTCCGCCCTTTCAAACCGTATGAACAATATCATGAGAGTGCTGACGATGGTCTCCACGATTTTTATTCCGCTGACTTTTATCGCGGGAGTGTACGGCATGAATTTCGACAATATGCCGGAGCTGAGATATGAGTATGCCTATCCCATATGTCTTGTTGTTATGCTGTTGATTGCCTTGGGAATGATTTTGATCTTCAAAAAAAAGAAATGGCTGTAAAGCAAAGATCAAACAGTAACGAGCAAAGACCAGCGTATTTTTCTTTGCTCACTGTAATATGCTCATGTTCATTGATTTTTACTCATTGTTAATTATATACTGAAATACATGAATTGGGATTTTTTTGTTGAACTGTTCGGAATCGCCGCGTCACTGATCGTTGCCGCAAGCCTCATGCTGAAAAATATCGCGTGGCTTAGACTGATCAACCTTGCGGGTTCTCTTTGTTTTGTCCTCTACGGTTTTTGGATCGGTTCAATTTCCATTCTTCTGTTAAATCTTTTTACCGCCGGCGTGAGTATTTTTTATCTATTCAGGATGATGAAAAAATCGGAACGTCCTGATGCCTTTGATATTCTTTTTGTGAATCCTCAACATGATGAATATGTGCGGCGTTTTATCACTTTTTATGCTGATGATATAAAAAAGTTTTTTCCTAGTTTCAATCCCGATTTGGAAAATGGAACTTTGGCGGGAACTGAGTGCTGCTTCATATTGCGGGAAACGCTTCCTGTTTCGGTCTTTGCTTACAGAAAAGGCGGCGGAAACGAAAACATCATTCTTCTCGATTATTCGATTCCTTCTTACCGCGATTTTAAAAACGCCGCGTTCTTTTTTCATTCGGCGATTAAGCGGATTGCAAAACCCGGTGATATATTCAATGCCGACGCGGAAGTTCCGGCCCACGCGCGCTACCTCAAGCGCATCGGTTTTGAAAGAATCGGCCATATTGAAAAAGCGGAACTGTATCGGAAAAAGGTTGAATAGTGAAACTCCTTTCATCCGGCATAAAAGATATTGAAGAGGCGGCCGAGGCGTTAAAAGCGGGAAAACTTGCGGCCTTTCCGACTGAAACGGTGTACGGCCTTGGCGGCGACGCTTTTAATCCGCTCGCTCTCGCGAAAATTTTTGAAGTTAAACAGCGCCCTCGCTTTGATCCATTGATCATTCACATCGCGTCAATAGAAGGGCTTGCCCCCTTGGTCGATTTTTCCCAAATTGATAATACAGTCCGCGAAAAACTTGACGCGTTGATTGATGCGTTCTGGCCGGGACCCTTAACCTTTGTTCTGCCTAAAAAACCGGAAGTCCCCGATCTCGCGACAAGCGGACTTCCGACCGCGGCCGTCCGCTTTCCTGATCATCCTGTCGCCCAGGAATTGATCCGCCTTTCCACAGGGGCTATCGCCGCTCCAAGCGCGAATCCTTTCGGTTACCTAAGCCCCACAAGGGCGGAGCATGTTGCCTCTCAGCTTGGAGACCGCGTGGATTATATTATAGACGGCGGACCGGTCAGGGTCGGGGTGGAATCCACCGTGCTCGATATGTCCGGCGTTGATGTCCGTATGCTCCGTCCCGGCGGCTTGGACCGGGAACGCATCGAAGCGTGCATCGGTCCCGTGCTTCTGCGGACCGCCGCCGGTCATCTTCCCCAATCACCGGGACTCCTGAAAAGCCATTACGCGCCCCGGACTCCGCTCGAATTGTACGATCATGAAGATATGATGACACTGAAAAATCACCCCGGAGAAGCCTATGTTTTTTTTGACAGGCAAAGCAGCGAATACTGGCTTTCTAAACAGCCGGAACATCCCGCACCCTTAATCTATACCCTTTCCCCAGACGGAAGCCTGAGCGCTGCCGCCGCAAACCTTTTTTCCCTGCTGCACACGCTCGATCAATCTTCATTGAAAGCTATTCATGTTGAAAGAGTGCCGGAAACCGGACTTGGCCTTGCCATTAACGACCGCCTTTACAAAGCCAGAGCGCAGGCGAAGAGTTTTGAAGCGGAATAGGTTGTTATTCATTATTGACCTTAAACCCAACAGCGATAATCATTTGCAGATTGTAGTGTTTTACGTTACGCCCTGCTTGACGAGAGCCCTCGTACGCGAAAGCGTGCAGAGGGTATTAAACCCTCAACACGAATAAAACCTCTTTATTGCCGTATATCTATGCATGAATTCCGTAAATTCTGCATGTTCTTACACAAATCCACCCTTGAACAATACCTGTTTTTTCAGATAGGATATACAACACAGA
>DBDH01000102.1:54641-132848 GCA_002293455.1 Treponema sp. UBA937 | reverse complement strand
AAGATGATTGTCGTTCTTGCGAAGGATGCAACAATACACGATAAAGAAGTGATTCATATTTATTTGAAAGACCGGGGCTTTACCGTCCGGGATCAGCATTTTGGTGACGACGAAATTATCGGGGCTTTTGGGAAGGGCGTAATCGATAAAAAGGAATTGGTTCTGCTTCCCGGCGTTGAGCGCGTCGCTTCAACTTCAAAGCCTTATGAGCTTGCTTCCAGGGAAACGAAAAGCGAAGATACGATTGTGTCTTTGGGGCCGGTTAAGATCGGGGGCTCCCGCATTTCGGTGATTGCCGGTCCCTGCGCGGTGGAAAGCAGGGAACAGATCATGGAAACCGCCGCCGTCATCAGGGAATCGGGGGCGGTAATGCTTAGGGGAGGGGCTTTTAAACCGAGAACCAGTCCCTATGCCTTTCAAGGCCTGGGCATGAAAGGCCTCGAATACCTAAAGGAAGCCGGCGTTACTTACGGTATGCCCATTGTAAGCGAAGTTGTTTCGCCGGAACTTGCCGATGCCATGAATGATTTAACCGATATGTTCCAGATCGGAGCCAGAAACATGCAGAACTTTGAACTGCTCAAAAAAGTTGGTTCCCTGGGAAAAGCCGTATTGTTAAAACGCGGCCCTTCCGCGACGATTGAAGAATGGCTCCTTTCCGCGGAATACCTTTTGGCTTCCGGTACGAAGGATGTTGTCCTCTGTGAACGGGGAATCCGTACGTTTGAAACCTATACCCGTAATACGCTTGATATATCCGCCATTCCGGTGGTGAAAAAATTATCGCACTTGCCCGTGATTGTGGATCCCAGCCATGCCGTGGGGATCCGGGCAAAGGTAAGTCCTGCCGCTCTTGCCGCCATTGCGGCCGGCGCGGACGGACTCACCGTGGAAGTTCATCCCCATCCGGACGCCGCCCTTTCCGACGGCCCGCAGTCTTTGTATCCCGATCAGTTTGAAAAGCTGATGCGGGATGTGGAAGCTCTTTCCCCGGTAGTCGGGAAGGAACTGCTCCGTACTCCGCGTCCTTCTGTTTCATTGACCGAACATTCCGGCGAAACGGCTTCTTCCGAAAACGATTCTATAACGGACGCGGCAGGCTATTCCGGCGACAGCGGCGCGTTTGCGGAACAAGCCATCATCCGTTCTTTTGGGGAAGATATGCCCCGGCTGTCGCTTCCCAGTTTCCCATCAATTTTTGATGCCGTCCTCGACGGAACTGTCCGTTTCGGCATGATTCCGGTTGAAAACAGCCTTACTGGATCGATTCATGAAAATTACGATCTTTTTATCCGCTATCCCGATATTGTGATCGTGGGAGAAATCAAACTCCGAATCGTTCACTGCCTTATTGCCGATGAAAAAGCCGACATTAATTCGATCAAGATTATCCGCAGCCATCCGCAGGGTTTTGCGCAGTGCAAGGAATTTCTCGACGCGCATCCCGATTGGCAGTTGGAATCGGTGAATAGTACCTCAAGCGCGGTTGTTTCGATTGTCCGCGACGGGGCGGTGAAAGTTGCCGCTATCGCGAGCGAAGCCGCCGCAAAGATTCACGGCCTTGCCGTTCTGAAAACCGGCATCGAGACGAATCCGCTTAACTATACCCGTTTTGTCATCATTTCGCGTTTGAATGAAAGCGGCAAGGCGGCGCTTCCCCCGAACCTCAGTTCCGAAAAAATGAACAAGGCTTCGTTCATTTTCAGCGTACACGATGAACCCGGCGCCCTTTTTGAATGCCTCAAGGTTTTAAGCGAGCGCGGCATCAATTTGTCAAAACTGGAATCCCGGCCCATTCCCGGCCAGCCCTGGCGTTACATGTTTTATGCCGATGTCGGAATCTCCAATGACGATACGGTTTTTGAAGAAAGCCTGGAAGCGCTGAAAAAGAAGTGCGATGATTTCCGGCTTTTGGGAATCTATCACGCGGCGATGTAGAGGACATATTTTCATCTTGCTAAAGCAAAATTTCTGTCAACATTTGAAAAAATGAACGCTCTCCGCGGAAGGAATACCCTTGCCGTTCTGGAAGAAAAAATGTGCCGTATGGGCTATGATTAGAGGAAGCGGAAATATGGCGGATGGCTTAAAAAACGATATTGACAGGCAATTTGCGTTAAATCAAAATCAAAACCTGTTTTATGAACATTCCGGGAAATTACTGCGATTTTCAGATGCTGTCATCGAATCCATAAAGAGCGCCGGCAAAATCTCCCCGGACGATTTAGATTCGTTAGTTAATTATACCGCCGATAAAACATTGCAGGAACTTTGCAGGGTAAATCAATATTACTCATTTCATAAAAATGATATCATCAGCCTGAAGATGATATATTTTGATTTATATCGAAATCTCTTTAAAGGAAAAAATCCGGTTGAAGTTATTTCCCATGACCATTTTGAAAAGTTGAGATCATTTTTGGAGAAGACAAATCCATTCTCAAAGAAACTGTATCAAGACAAGGAAGCTGTTTTAGAATCTGTCGCTTGTTTTGAATATAGCGCAATATTGCAAAGTGAAATTTTACACTTGCATGGTATAAAGCTATTGGAGCCTATTCTGGATATCGGCTGCGGAAAAGAAGGACGCTTAGTAAAGTATCTGCGTGAGAAAGGTCTTGATACTTATGGCATAGACCGGTTTTCAGATGATTCAGCATTCACCATCAAAGCGGATTGGCTGGCTTATGAATATGGAAATGAAAAATGGGGAACTATCGTGAGTCATTTAGGATTTTCAAATCACTTTGTTCATAATCACTTGCGTGAAGACGGGGATTACATCGGATACGCCGCAGGCTATATGCGGATTTTACAATCCTTGAAAAACAGCGGCTGTTTTTACTATGCTCCTGACTTGCCATTCATTGAAACCTATCTTGATAAAAACCGTTTCGGGATAATAAAATATGATATCAAAAATATGCCGTTTAAAAAGACCATTATTACCAAAACGCGTTCTTAGCAAATTTATTTTTTGGGGGTACACAAATGGAGCAAATACTTTTTTTAATGATTCTCTCGCTGTTATTCGTTCATGAAATGGATGCGATACGGGCAAAGGAATGGAAAATGTTCATCGTCCTCAAAGACATGGCGGATGAAACTGCCTGTAAGGTATTCATGAGTTTACATTTCCCGCTGTATTTAGGCGCTCTCTATGTTCTTTTGAGAGGCGGGACAGCAGGATATGTATTGAAAATTATTATCGATGTTTTCCTTTTGGGTCACGCTCTTATTCATTTTGCTTTTCGGAAGCATAGCGGCAATGGGTTCCACACACTCTTTTCAAAGACTATTATCTATGTCATGGCTGTGTTCGCGCTATTGCATTTTGTCCTGTTGTTGGCGATAAAACATGCTGCGTGATATGCGTCGCTTAACGCCGCGATGCAAGCCCTTCGCATACAATCAAAAGGCTCACTTTCCTATGCAAAAACGGCTGAACATAGTATCGAGAATTTCGGCGGTTGATACTTCGCCTGTGATTTCTCCAAGCGCGTTTACCGCTTCCCGGAGAAGCGGCGCGATAATATCGAGGGGCCGGTTATGGTCTGCAAGGCTGAGCGCTTCATGCAGGGCGCTTTCGGCTCTGCCGATAAGCTCTTTCTGCCGTTCCGTTGCGATGCCTGCATTTTCAATGCCTGCATTGTTAATGCTTGCGTTATCAGAATTGTTTTCCTCTGTGTTTCCGCCGAATTTTTCTTCCAAGATTGACGAGATATGGTCTCCTAAAACATCGATGCCGAGGTTTGCTTTCGCGCTTACCGGGATCAAAGCCTTTACCTTATCAACGTAAAGCGAAGATGAAAAAGGAGCGGCATCAACCTTATTCCACAAAAGCAGCATGGGGCTTGGAGATACATTCTGATGAAATACATTGATGAAATCCCGGTCTTCTTTCCGGATTCCTTTTTTTCCGTCGATAAGGTACAAGACCAAATCCGCCGCGTGAAGGAAGTTCCGGCTGCGTTCAATGCCTAAAAGTTCAACAGGGTCGTTCGATTCCTGGAATCCGGCGGTATCAATTAAACGGATGGGAATGCCGCCGACGGCGATCCATGCTTCTATCCAGTCGCGGGTTGTTCCGGGAATATCCGTCACGATAGAGCGGTCTTCTCTTAAAAGCGTGTTGAAAAGGCTCGACTTCCCCGAATTGGGCCGGCCCGCAATCACCACCAAAGCCCCTTCGCTGAAAAGCCGTTCCCTGTTGTAGGAAGCGGATAGGCGTTTGATTCGGCGCAGCGCTTCTTCCACAGAGGAACGGTCGGGAAGGCGGCCGGCTGATTCATCGTCAGCATGAATTCCTCCTCCCGCGGCGCTCAAACCGGCGCCGTCATCATCAGAATAATCGAGGAAGAGTTCCGTACTTGCGAGAGCCTCAACAAGAAGGTTTTTAACATCGTTGATTTCACTTTCAAGCGCGCCGGACAAACGGTTCACCGCGTGAGAGCGGCTTTCATCGGACTTTGCCGATACCAGTTCCATAACGGATTCAGCCCTTGTGAGGTCGAGTTTTCCGTTCATAAAAGCACGGAAGGTGAACTCTCCCGGCAGAGCTTCGCGGAATCCCAGTTCCCGGAGCCGTTTCATAATTCCCTTTGCCGCGGCAATTCCGCCATGACAGGAAATATCGATGCCGTCTTCTCCGGTATATGACGCGGGAGCCCTGAACACGGAAACAAGGACTTCATCAATGTTGTTTTTATTGTTATCTAAAATCCAGCCGTGAACAATCGTGTTTCCGGGAGCTTCCGCGAGCGCCTTGGGACGTGAAAATCCTGCGGAAAATATCTCAATGGAAGATTTCCCTGATACGCGGATAAGCGTGAGGGCGCTTTCTCCCAACGGCGTAGCCGGTGCTGCTATCGGCGCGTCGTCGCCGTAGTGTCCTTTTATCATACCCGCCAGCATACCCGGAATTTGGGGGAATAGGCAAGATTATACTTTCATTTCCGGCCATTACGGGTTAAAATAAAGTACCTCTGTGTTATCTCTGTGAAAGTACCTCTGTGTTAAGGAAGGAATCTATGACTGAAAAAAAAGAAAAATCGGGATTCTCCCAATATATGGGACTTACCTTTCTGATCGGCTTCGGCTTTTTCACGATGGGATTGATGGATCCGCTCTATGATACCTATATCCCCATCTTTTTAAGGCGTTATGTCGATTCCAATTTCCTCGTCGGCGGCATTATGACGCTCGATAATGTGCTGCAGCTTTGCCTTATTCCGCTTATTGCCATTTGGTCCGATAGAACGAGAACCAGAATCGGCAGGCGTATGCCTTTTATCATTGTTATGCTGCCGATTTCGGCTGTTTTGTTCAGCCTTTTTCCCCGGGCGAATTCTTTGTTAACGCTTATTATTTTGATTTTCATCTTCAATATGTTCAAAACATCCGTCCGGGGGCCGGTAGTGGCGCTTATGCCCGATACAATTCCGGCGGATTACCGTTCCGAAGCAAACGGCGTCATCAATATGATGGGCGGTATCGGCTTGATTGTGGGTACTATGGGATTGGCCCCGCTTATGAATAGGCACCAGCAGATTCCCTTTGCGGCGGCGTCCTTTTTTATTGTGACGGCGGTGTGTATTCTGTTTATATTTGTGAAAGAAAAAGTTCCGGAAAAAACGGAAGATGAGCCGGAGCAGAAAGTTCCGTTTATCGCATCGATAAAACAGGTTTTTGCGGGACAAGATAAAAGCGCCGTCCGCATCCTTATATCGCTTTTTTTCTGGTTTATGGCTTATGAAGGGGCAAAACCTTTCCTCGGACTGTACATGGTCGAATCCTTGGGAGTAAACGAAAGTTATGCGGCTTTTGCCCAGGGCATTGCGGGCATCTCCAGCGTGATTGTGGCTGTCGCGACGGGATATTTTGCCCACAAAATGGGAAGGCGGAATTATATCCGGCTTTGCCTTATCGTTTTGGCCGTCATTATGATGCTGATTTTCCTCAGCGGATTTTTGTCACCCAGAATCGGCCTGTCTTCCATGGGCGGACTTATTCTCTTTCTTTCGCTGATGTTCCTCTACGGGGCGTTTTGGATCGGCATTGTGGTAAACTCTTTCCCCATGCTGTGGCAGATGACAAGTTATGACACGGTTGGGGTATACACGGGCTTGTATTACACATTCAGCCAAAGCGCCGCGATTCTGGCCCCGCCCGTCACCGGCGCGATTATCGACCTCGCCGGATACCCGGGGATTTTTGTCTTCGGCGCCCTCTGTATGGCAGCCGCCTGGGTCGTCATGGGCGGAGTTTCATCGGGAGAAGCGAAGGATAATGAACAATTAAAGTTTACAAGGGCATGAAGATTTGATACATTGGGTTTAGACTACGTTTTTTTGCAGGGGGCATATATGCAAAATGTATTCATTACCAAAATCCACATAGATAAGGTACGGCATTTGACCAATATCGATATTGCTTTGTCCGAAACCGAACGCAAACACCTCGTACTGACCGGCAAGAACGGAAGCGGCAAAACCAGCTTGTTAGAAGCAATTCGTGATTTTGTAAATTCACGCCAACAGGACATACTTCCCTCTAAACATTCAGTGCGAAAGAATGAAAGATCAATAATTAATTTTTCGGAAAATATAGAAGATTTGTGTGATATTACATTTGCGTATTTTTCTGCAGAACGCAGCGATTTGAATTTACCTAAAGCTATAGAAGCTATTGACATACAGGGAAAGACAGTCATCACAAGAAATGCAAGCAGGGATTTTTTGAAATACATTTTGAATCTGTATGTTCAGTATCTCAGTGCAAAAGATTCTGGCCGTTCTCAAGCAGAAGTTGAGCAATACAAGGCATGGTTTGACAGATTTACGCAGAATTTGCGGGATATTTACGGCTGTCAAGAATTGGAATTACAGCCGGATATGAAAAACCTTGCCTTTTTTGTGGTGATGCCAAACCGAGAACCCTTCGGACTGCACCAAATGTCGGACGGCTACAAGGCTTTGCTGGAAATAGTGATGGAACTGCTTATGCGTTTTGAGAGTGCTGACGGCATCGTCGATTATAACCAATCGGCAATCGTCATTATTGACGAGATTGAAACCCATCTGCATGTGGAATTACAAAAGCGGGCACTGCCATTCTTAACGCAGATGTTTCCGTCTGTTCAATTTATAGTCTCAACACATTCGCCGTTCGTGATTACATCGCTGTCGAACGCAGTGGTCTATGATTTGGAAAAACGCGAACAACTTGAGAATCCGAGCTATTACTCCTATGAATCCGTTGTCGAGTCTTTCCTTGACGCTGATATGTATTCAGAGGAAATGAAGCGGCAGTTCGCCCGCTATAAAGAACTCTGTTTCAAAGAGAGAACAGCGGAAGAGAATGAAGAATTCCTGAGGGCTAAAACAGAACTTGAACGTATGGCTCCAGCTTCAAAGGAATTGTATATTGCGTTCCAAAATCTTGAACAACAGCGCAAGGCGAGCGTGGCGGCAAAGAATGGTCAAACTCACTAAACGCCCCGCGCCTCCAAAGCCTATTACAACTGAAAATGACTATAGAAGCAATCCAAACTTTGCCGTCTTGGCTGATGATTGTTACGAGAAATGTTATATCTGCGAGTGCAAGTCTTCTTCACTGAATGTTGAGCATCGTATTCCGCACAAAAATGATAAGGCTCTAAAATACGATTGGGGAAATTTGTTTTTGTCTTGTAGTCATTGCAATAACATTAAATTGGATGCATTCGAGAACATTCTCGATCCGTCCGTGTACGACCCGGAAGATTATCTTGCACTTTCTCTTGCAATCGATTCACTGGTGGAAAAAGTAGTAGTCGAAACCTTGACGAATGATATTAGCACTGTACAAACCGCGGACTTATTGGAGAAAGTGTATAATGGCGGAACAACAGCTATAAAAGAAATCGAATGTACTAACTTGCGGAATAAGGTATCAAAGTGTGTCAGAGACTTTCTTCAATATGTAAAAGGTTACCATGATGAACCGGATACAAAACTTCGTGATCTTATAGCAAAAAAAATAACAAAAGAAATTTCGCGTTCATCTGAGTTTGCCGCATTCAAGCGAAAAATCGTACGCGATGATGCTGAGTTGTCGGTTAAATTTGCGACAGCACTAAAATGATTCGTCTAAAACAGTCCGCTCACATTTCCGTCATCATCAACATCGATGCCCATGAAAGCCGGTTTGGAGGGGAGGCCGGGCATGGTGCTGATGTCTCCGCAGAGGGGATACACGAAACCGGCGCCCGCCGCGAGACGGATGTCTTTAATCGGCAGCTTCCAGCCTTTGGGGGCTCCTTTCAGTTTCGGATCGTGCGAAAGGGAATACTGGGTTTTCGCCATGCAGATGGGGAGGCCTCCGAAGCCTTGTTTTTCCAAGGCTTCAAGCTGATTCCGCGCGGCATCGCTGTATTCCACGCCGTCCGCACCGTAGACTTCGAACGCGATTTTCTCGATTTTTTCAGTAAGCGGAAGCTCGGAAGGATACAAAAACTTAAAGTCCGATTTTCTGTCGGCGGCTTTTTCTACCGCTCTGGCTAAATCGACGGCGCCGTCTCCGCCCTGTTCCCAATGTTTTGTAACAACCGCGTCAACCGCTCCGGCTTTGATTGCTCCGTTCCGTATAAGTTCCCATTCGGCTTCCGTGTCGGAAGGAAAGGCATTGATTGCCGCTACAGCCGGAACGCCAAAGCGTTTGATGATGTTGAGATGGGCGCTTAAATTGGCAAGTCCTTTTTTAAGCATGTCGAGGTTTTCCTCAGTGTATTCTTTGGGTAAAGGTTTCCCCGGAACCACCGCCGGGCCGCCGCCGTGGGATTTTAAAGCCCTGACGGTTGCGACAATCACTACCGCGTCGGGTTTCAGGCCGGAAGTGCGGCATTTTATGTCAAAGAACTTTTCCATTCCCATGTCGGCGCCGAAACCGCTTTCGGTTACCACATAATCACTGAACCTGACGCCTAAAAGATCGGCCATAACCGAAGAATTGCCGTGGGCAATATTGGCGAAGGGGCCGGCATGGACAAAGGCTCCCTGGCCTTCGAGCGTTTGCAGAAGGTTGGGGCTTAACGCGTCTTTTAAAAGGGCCGCCATCGCTCCGCCCAAGCCGAAATCTTCGGCGCTTAAGGGCTTTCCGCTTTTATCATACGCTAAAACCATCCGGTTAAGCCTTTTTTTAAGATCGGCCATGTCGGTCGCGAGGGCAAGAATCGCCATCACTTCGCTGGCGACTGTTATATCAAAAAAACTTTGCCGCAGAGGGCCGTCGGCTTTATCGCCCATGCCGGTCATTACATGCCGCAGGGCGCGGTCATTCATATCGATAACCCGTCCCAAGGCGGCGCGGCTGGGATCAATATTCAGCATGGACATTCCCAGTTTTTCAAAATACGAGGGAGCCCACCTTGATTCATGATAAATCCTCGCGTCAACTCCCGCCGCCGCAAGGTTATGAGCCGCCGAAACCGCGTGAATGTCTCCTGTAAGATGAAGGTTAAAATCTTCCATCGGCACGATCTGGCTGTATCCGCCGCCCGCGGCTCCGCCTTTAATCCCGAAAGTCGGCCCCATAGACGGCTGCCGGAGCGCCGCAACGGCATTTTTCCCGATACGCCCAAGTCCCTGCACTAATCCGACAGTAGTGGTGGTTTTCCCTTCGCCAAGCGGGGTAGGGCTGATGGCCGTCACATCGATATATTTTGCATTTGGCGCGGGGATTTCTTTTGAACGAAGAAGCCGCCAGTCGATTTTCGCTTTATATTTCCCGTAGGGAATTACCGAAGATTCGGGAATACCGAGGGTTTCGGCAATAACAGAAATAGGTTTTAATTCCGCTGCCTGAGCTATTTCAATGTCCGACGGAATTTCCGAGGGGACAGGTGATATTTTTTTCATGCAAGATGCTCCTTTAATCGAGTTGTTGATTGCTCATGGCTGATTGCTATCCCAGATACACCCTGGGGACTCGTTTGTTAATGTTACAGGTAATTTCGTAAGGAACCGTGTTCAGTTTTTTCGCGATATCCGCCGCGTCAAAAGACGCGTCCGCGCCGCCGAATACGCTCACTTCGTCCCAGCGATTGACCGGAGGGTTTTTACCGAGGTCTACCATGCATTGGTCCATACAGATGCGTCCTACAAGCGGATAAAGTTTCCCCTTAATGCAGACCGAAAATTGTCCGCTGAGCGCGCGGGAAAGTCCGTCGGCATAACCGATGGGAAGCGTGGCAAGAACGGTATCTTCTGGAGCCTGCCAGGTTCTTCCGTAGGAAATATAATCGCCTTTCTTCACTTGTTTCATGAATACGATGTTTGTAACAAGTTCCATTACAGGCTTTACGGGAACCGCCTCCGCCATAGATTCGACGGGAGGATAACCGTACATTAACAGTCCAGGCCGCACCATATCGAAATAAGAATCTTCATGCAGAACCACTCCGCCGGAATTGGCAATGTGAAGAATCCCCGGATCGATTCCGGCGGAGTGTATTTGTGACACGGCATCTTTAAAAAGAGCGATCTGTTGTTTCGTATAAGCTATATCATCGGGGCAAACCGAATCCGCGGAAGGAAAATGGCTCGCGGTTCCAGCATAACGCAGCGATTTGCAAGAAGCGATAAAAGCTGCAAGTTCCAGAGCGTCTTCCGGGCGGCAGCCGATTCGTCCCATTCCGGTATCAATCTTGATGTGAACGTTCGCGATCTCATCTTGTTCCCGCGCCGCGGAAGCCGCCTCCTCCGCAAATTCCTTGTCTGTAATCATCAAGGTGAGATGATGTTCCACAACGGCGGGCAGTTCTTCAGGAAGCGGAAGGGAGAACAGCAAAATGGGAGCGACAATTCCGGATTCCCGTAATTCGATGCCTTCCTGTACGCTGGCTACAGCCAAATAAGCGGCACCGGAACGGATTGCCGCAACGGCGACACGAACCGCTCCGTGGCCGTAAGCATCAGCCTTGATCGGAACGCAAATTCCAACCTTCGGCCCGATCTTTCTTCTTATCGATGCAATATTTTCTTTTAAACAATCCAGATGGATTACCGCTTTTGTGGCGCGCATGATGCTATTGTATCATTTTATAAAAACTTCTCTCAATCCCCTGAATCAGATTATTTGATGTATGAGCTTGTTCCTAAATCATTGACAACCGGTATAGATGCTACTTAGAATAGAACGAGTTGACATTTTCATAGAAGAAATCGAATAAAAGGAAATAATATGCTATCAGTACGATTTTGGGGAGACCGGGGTTCTATTCCCTGTCCAGGGCCGGAAACGGTTATATACGGCGGGAATACTTCATGTTTGGAAATCCGGGCGGATGAAAAATTGGTAATTATGGATCTTGGTACCGGAGTAAGAACCCTTGGCGATTGGCTTATGGCAAATGATTTAAAAGCCCGCGGTAAAATCGATGCCGATATTTTCATTACACATACGCATTGGGATCATATTATGGGCTTTCCCATGTTTACCCCGATTTTTGTTCCGTCAACTTCTTTGCGCATTCGCGGGCCCGTGTCTTACGAAGATGATACGCTGGAAGCGATTATCGGGGCTCAATTGTCTTACCGGTATTGGCCGGTTCGGCAAAGTGAATTGAAGGCCCATATCGAATACGACCAAATCAAGGAAACTACGCTGGATTTGGGCGGCGGCTTAATCGTAACGACAAAATATCTGAATCATCCTATTTTATGTTTGGGTTACCGTTTTGAGTACCAGGGAAAATCTATCGTGACTGCTTACGACACGGAACCGTTCCGCAATGTCTTTCCCACGGATCCCAATGATCCCAGCTACGATGAAAACGCCGCGATTGAAGGGGAGGAAGCCGCCAAAGAAGAAAATGAAAAAATGCAGCGTTTTTTTCACGGCGCGGATATTCTTATTCATGACTGCCAATATACCCAAAAAGAATACGAATCTTCAAAGGTCGGCTGGGGGCATTCCTCTTATGAATATGCCATCAACGCGGCCCATAAATCGAAGGTGAAAAAACTCGCGATGTTTCATCATGATCCCGGCAGAAGCGATGAACAAATCAAAGAGCTTGAAACGAAATACAAACATTTGATCAAAGACAAAACATCTTTGGAAATCGTGATGGCGCAGGAAGGCCTTACATTGGAAGCCTGAAAAGGCCTGAAAAGGGCGGACTTTTGGAATACATACATGATGAGAGGAGGCGGGTAATGGAAAACATACAAGAGATACAGCAATGGGGAGTGAATCTTATTAAGGCGATTCAGACTATTGAGCATCCGGTGTTAAGCGCCGTTATTGTGTTTATCACAAACATGGGAGCGGGGACACTGTATTTGCTCATTCTCTTTTATATTTTTTGGTGCGTGGATGACCGCGCCGGAATAAGGCTGAGCGTGCTTACGGTTTTTTCCGCGTGGATGAACGGTTTCCTGAAAGTGATTTTCAAACAGCCCCGGCCCTACGATCTTGATCCTTCGGTTGGGCGGGCTCTTGAATCGAGCTATGGATTTCCGTCGGGACATGCCCAAAGTGTTTTGGTGTTTTTTATGGGACTCGCGTCATGGCTGAAAAAACCGGTTTTTTATATAACCGCGGTTCTTATCACTTTGGTGATGAGTTTTACCCGCTTGTATTTAGGGGTACATTTCCCGACGGACATTTTCGGCGGCTGGATTGCGGGATTCATTGTGCTGGGATTGTATTGGCTTTTTGCCGAACGGATTATCAAGGTTCTTGAAGCCGCCAGTATCCGGTTCAGGCTGATTATAAGCGCCGCGGTTTCTTTTATCATGCTGCTCTTAAATCCCGCCGATGTAAAAATGTCCGGCATCTTTCTTGGTTTAGGAATGGGATATACGTTAATGCTCCGGTTCTTTCCCTTTGATGTGAAAAAGAAAAAAGCGGGAGACGCGTTAAAGCCTGTTACGATAGTTCTTAGATATATTCTTGGTGCCGCTTGTACCGGAGTTATTCTGTTTCTTGGAACAGCCGTTATTGACAGGGTAGGGGAAGCTGCCGCTTCTTACCGTATTGTCGCTTTTGCGGTTCATGTTCTTGTTGGTGCCGTGGTAACGGCGGGCATTCCCTGGCTTTTTATCCAAACGGGCCTCGCCGCAAGGAAAGAGCAAACGGCACAAAGCTGACTTTTTGTTACTTGTTAACTGATTTTTTCCGCGAGAGCGTCAACTCTGGAATCATCCGCATAATCGCCGTTATATGGAGAAATGATTTTGCATGTAATAGTTGTTCCCTGTTTTAGTATCTCGTTACCGGAAACAGGAATGAAAACGCGGAGATAGTTTTCGGTAAGCCCAGCGGCGTAAGAGGATTGTTCCGCGCTGTTTTCAATGATGGTTTCAAACTGCTTTCCTGATTGCCGTTTTATATACTGTTCCCGGCCTATGTTTGCAAGCGCCAAAAGCCGTTCAACCCTTTCAACGGCAATCCTTTCAGGAACGTGATGGGGAAGTTTTGCCGCCGCGGTGCCTGGACGGGGAGAATAGGGAAAAGCGTGAATCCAGGAAAAATCCGCCGTTTGACATAAGCGGTATGTTTGATCAAACGCCGTGTCGTCTTCTCCGGGGAAACCGGCGATCATATCGCAGGCGAGAAAAGGATCGTTTTTCGCTTTTCTCAATTTTTCGACGGCTTCCAAAACCTGCTCCGCGGTGTAATGGCGGCCCATCGCTTTAAGGACCGCGTCGCTTCCCGATTGCACGGAAAGATGAAAATGCGGCCTGATTCTGGAATGTGTTATGGCATCGAGAAAATCAGGATTGATGAGATCCGGCTCAATTGAAGAAACGCGCAGGGCGATACGCTTTGTTCCTTTTAAAAGAATATTCAGCAGGCCCGGAAAATCGGCATTCCCATCCCGATACTGATTGATATTCACTCCGGTAAGAACCGCTTCCCCGTATCCCCGCCGCTCCAAAAGCTGTAATCTCGACAAGATTTCTTCCGAAGCAAGGCTGATGCTTTTCCCCCTCGCAAGATGAACGGCACAGAAAGTACAGGCGTTGTCGCATCCATCCTGGATTTTCAAAAAAGCGCGGGAGTGGCTGGAAAAAGAATTCGCGTTAAAACGGAAGCGGTCTTGGGGAACGATTTCATCATCATGTTTGAACCATTCCGCCAGCGCGGAGGAAAGTTCCCAAGGCGAAACCACGGACCGCGTAATATATTGCGGCAAATCGAGGATGCGGCTTTTTTTATCTCCGGAAACGACAAAAATATTTTGCGGAGGATTCGGAACAATATCCGGATTATGTTCATTCCCGATATTCTCAAGTTCTTCCGCTTTGAGCTGGGCATAACAGCCGGTAATAATCACGCAGGATTCGGGATAATCCCGATACGCTTTTCTGATAATGCGCCGGGCTTTTTGTTCGGCCTTGGATGTTACGGTACAGGTATTGATGATAAACAAATCCGCTCCGGCATTTGCCGCAGCATCGCCGGATACCAGGCGGAATCCTTCTTTTTCAAAAGCCTCCGCCAAGGCTTCACTTTCCAGTTGATTTAATTTACAGCCGAGCGTTTGTACAGAAATCGTCATCATACACTTTTATTATTTAAGATGTGCCAAAGATCAGCGGCCTCTCAGATTCTGCCGGATACGTTCAAGTCCGTACCTGGCATCGGTTAGGCGGGAATCCAATGACAAAGCCCTTTCGTAAGCGGTCAAGGCGGATTGATAATTGCCGGAATTTTCCCTTGCGTATGCAAGCCTTGTCCACCATTCGGCATTTCCCGGAAGATAATACACCGCCGTGGAAAGCGCGATATCCGCGTGATTGAATCTTCCCTGGCGGATAAAAATCTCTCCCATAAGATAATATACCGTATCAATCCGGCTTCCTTCCGGGGTAAGATTAATGTATTCCTGAAACAATTGCAGCGCTTCCGTATTTTGTCCCTGATAGTAGTTTGCTTCCCCAAGAATTTCGATAATCCGCGGATCATAACGGCTGATATTGCGCCCGGCAATGCCGTAACGCTGGGCCTCACTGTAGCGGCCCAGCCGGATTAAACTCCAGCAAATAACCACATGAGATTCTAAATTATTCGGATTTGCGGCAATCTCGCTGGTACAAATTGATACCGCCTGCGCGTAATTTCCATTCCGGTATTCCCGGAGCGCGTCAGGCCTGTTCTGGGCAAAAAGCGGAAACGACGCCGAAAACAAACAAAACAGTGCGGCAAAAACATACAGCCAGGGTTTTATACGCCGCATTATTCTGAAACCGTTTTATTTATCATAGTACATTGTCCGTTAAACACACAGCCGGTTTCCATAAAAACTTCGGGAGCGTTCACATTGCCAAAAAGTTTTCCCATCACGGAAATTTCAACTTTCTCGGTGGCCGTAATATTTCCCTTTACCTCCCCCCGGATAATAACCTTGGAAGTGCTGATATCGGCCTCCACCACCGCGTGTTCATCGATCACCAAAAGCCCGCTGGAAATAATTTGTCCCGACATGCGCCCCCGGATTAAAAAAGGCTTATCAAAGGTCAAAGTTCCGGAAAAATCTATATCAGAAGACAGGATGGTATCAAAATCCTCATCATCAAGCATATCATTATGAACATCAGTCATATCTATGGCTCCCCCAATGAAAAACGCAATTGCCTCTTTTGACAAGAATTTACCCGGTAGTGCGGTGTACGTCAAGTGTTCAAAATGGCATTTCAATGAATATGTCTCAAGTTACGATTTTTGCTTGTTTTTTGTCAGGCAGTATGATAGAATTTAACTATTATGTAACGAAAGAAAAATATTCGGGGGAAGCGGAATGGAAAAAATTCGATTGGGAAGAACGGAACTGTTTGTGAGCCGCAGCGGCTTTGGAGCGATACCTATTCAGCGTCTCAGTTTTGAAGACGCGGGAAAACTCCTGCGCCGTGCTTATGACGGCGGCATAAACTTTTTTGATACCGCAAGATCTTACACCGACAGTGAGGAAAAAATCGGAAAAGCATTATCGGGCCTTCGGGATACCATTGTCATCGCGACGAAATCCCCTTCTCATACGAAAGCTGAAATGTTTAAGGATTTAGAAACCAGTCTGCGGAATTTGAAAACCGATTACATCGATATTTACCAGTTTCACAATCCGCCCTATATCCCTTTTGAAGATCACGAAACGTATCAAGCCGCGCTGCAGGCAAAAAAGGAAGGGAAAATACGCTTTATCTCTGTAACTAGTCACAAGGTTGACGCGGCGATGGAAATGGTCAAGACAGGATTGTTTGACACTATGCAATTCCCGCTTTCCGCTCTTTCTGACGAGCGGGATTTCGAGCTGGCGGAACTCTGCCGAAAGCATGATGTTGGCGTGATCGCCATGAAAGCCATGAGCGGCGGTTTACTCACCGATCCCGCGCCAAGTTTTGCCCTTCTCCGGGAGAAAGGGAACATCGTACCTATCTGGGGTATCCAGCATATGTGGGAGTTGGAACAATTTCTAAAAATGGAAGAAAATCCCCCGGTTCTTAATGATGAAATGAGGGAGCGGATCGCCAAAGATAAAGCGGAACTTTCCGGTAATTTCTGCCGTGCCTGCGGATACTGTATGCCAAGCTGCCCCGCCAAAATCGAGATCGCGACCGCCGCAAGAATGAGCCTCCTCATCCGCAGAATGAATCCGGCCAAGTTCTTGCTGCCCGAATCAAAGGCAATGATGGAACGCATAAATGATTGCATCAATTGCGGTGTCTGCAAAACTCACTGTCCGTACGGACTCGATACGCCGAAACTTCTCCGGCAAGAGTATGCATGGTATAAAGAATATTTGCAGAAACATGAGGCAAATGGCTAAACCGTTTGAGAGATACAGGACTCGAACCTGCCACCTTCAGCTCCGGAGGCTGACGCTCTATCCAGATGAGCTAATCTCTCAGGAATTTGACTTCCTTAAGTTACTATGGAATGGAAATGAGTGTCAATATCAGACTTGGGGGCGCCGGCAGGGTTCAACGTAACTCGCGGGATAACGCTTGACAATACTTCATAGTCTCAGAAAATAGAGGCAGGAGGCTGAAATGACGGTTGATGAAGTAAATCTTAGAGATATTGGGCTCGTTGAGAATGACGGCAGAAGATTTTCGATAAAGATGCATAAAAAATATATTCCGGGTTTAATAGGGCTGAAAGGATATTCTCATTTGCTGGTTGTTTGGTTTTTTCATAAATCGGAAAATAATGTGTTTCAGGATCGGCTTGTGTTGGAAAATCCCTATAAAAAGGGCCCGAAAGAAATCGGCGTATTCGCGACGCGTTCTCCGGAAAGACCAAATCCGCTGGCAATCAGCGTTTCGGCGCTTAAATCCATCAATTTTGAAAAAGGCATCATCGATCTTTGGTGGATTGACGCGTGTTCCGGAACGCCTGTGTTGGATATTAAGCCGTATACGCCCGGCGCCGACAGAGTTGAAAAGCCCAAAGTTCCCGATTGGTGCGGACATTGGCCAAAAAATATCGAAGAATCCGGAGATTTTAATTGGGGAGACGAATTTAATTTCTAGGTTTTATAATACTTCAAAAAGATGATGACGAAATATCGAAAAAGCAGTATTATTGTATGTGTTATGAAACTCATCGATACAGGCGGCAAAAGGATGCAACTTCTCAATGTGATGCGAATTGTGCTGGCCGCTGTTATGACCATCTCTTTGATTTCCTGTAACAGGCTAAAGCAGGATACCCTTATCGTGCCGCCGTCCAGCCCGCCTTTGACCAGATCTGTTATTGGTTACGGCGTGCTGACTCATTCTTATACGCATGTGTTGGATCAGCCTAGGCAGGGCGCGGTTTCGCTTGGATATATTCGGGAAGGGACGGTGGTTCCGGTTTTGGAAAGAAGATCGGCAGAAGATAACAATAAAATTGAATCGTGGGTGCTTGTAAAGGGTGTTTATGAAGGCTGGCTTAAAGAAGAATATATTGTCGTATATGAAAATGAAGCTCAGGCAAAGACAGCCGCGGAGTCTTTAAATTGATAAAAACCCTGCTTGCCTGGGGACTTCCTCCCATTATGGGAGCGGTCATCGGTTATGTAACAAACGCCATCGCTATAAAAATGTTGTTCCGTCCGCTCAAAGAAGTAAGAGTGTGGGGAATCCGGCTGCCTTTTACTCCCGGCATCCTTCCCAAAGAAAGGCACAAACTGGCCCTCAATATAGGTTCCATGGTGGAACGGGAATTGTTTACGCCGGAAATTTTGAGGAAGCGTTTGCAAAGTGACGATGTCGCCCGTGCATTACAATTATCAATCTCATCATATACAGAAAAAATTCTCAGCACTCCGCTTGGAACTCTGCTTGCTCAGAAAACAGTATCCGAGGATAGCGTTTCAAATACGGCACAGTTTATCACGTTTGTACTGAAAAGCCTCATCTATTCTCCGTCGTTTGAAAGCATCATAGAAAAAGCGGGCGATAGTTTGATAGATGCTTTGGATGAAAAAAGCGTGCGGGATATTTTGGGCGGAGAGATGACAGAAACGCTGAAGGGAACTCTTTCTCAAATTATCCGGGACAGCGTTACGCGTTCAGGGCCCAGGATTTCCGAACATATTATGCCCGCGGCGGACAAAGCGTTTTCTTCTGTTACTCATTCTCTTGTTGATTTTTTGAAGAAAGATGAAATCCATGGGGAACTGGAAATCCACGGGCAGATTTTTCTGACCAACGCGATATTGAAACTCAATGCCATTCAGCGTTTCTTTATTTCCGCCGGACAGTACGATAAAACCATCCGCGAAAAGATGCCGGAAATTATTGACGACCTTATCAAACAGCTTGATGCTCTCATGAAAGATGAAAACACCAAAAAACGTTTGACGGTTTTTATCCGCAATGCGATTAAAAAATTATTTGACTCTGAAAAAAATATCGCGCAGACTTCCGACTTTCTGATGGGTTTGTTATCGTCTTACATCGATGAACCTTTGAAAGATGTTATCAAAGGGCTCAATAAAAAAGACCTTCGCGAAGCGGGAAAAAAGCTGATTGAATTTATCCGGGCAAAGGGAAATGAAAACATGGAACAGCGCCTGGGCCAGAGTATTGACCGTTTCATCGAACAGCACAAGGATTCTACATTGTCCGGCCTTATTCATCTTAGCATGGAACAAAAGGAAAAGATTGATACCTTTATCAGCGGCAAAATATTGAACATCGCCGGAGAAAAAGTTGATTCCCTTCTTTCATCGATCAATGTAAAAACCATGGTTTCCGAACGGATTGACGCGCTGGACATGGTCCGCGTCGAGAGAATCGTTCTGGATGTTATGGATAACCAGTTGAAATGGATAAATGTCTTCGGGGCGATTCTCGGCGGATTTATCGGATTGTTCCAGGCGGTTTTCAGCCGGCTTTTGATGTAGCCGGCAATATTACTCGACAACATGAATAAGGCTTTGATCAATCATCAACGAAACAAGGCTTCCGGCTTGAGGGACGCTTTTTCTTATGTCAGCATCTATCGAAAGCGCCGTTCCCGAAGGAAGCTCCAGCTCATACACAAGAGAGTCGCCGCGATAAACGGCTCTTTTAAAAAGAGCCGTTATTTTTTTTGCTGATTGCTCGTTGTTATTTGCTAATTGTATCGCGTCTTTGGGCAGAAAGAAAAAACAGTCTTTTATTTCGGGCAGATGTCCGCCTGGAATTTCTAATTCTCCCAAAGGGGAGAGCACGCTGATTTTTCCTTCCCGAACCTGTGTTATCTTACAAGGAAAAACTTGTCCAAAACCGAAGAATTCCGCGGTAATTTTCGTTTTCGGAAATAAAAATAAATCTTTGGGACTTCCGGTTTCTATAATCCTTCCGTTATCAATTACGGCTATCCGGTCGGCGGTGACCGCCGCTTCTTCCCTGTCGTGGGTAACGAAGATGCAGGGAATCCCAAGTTCTTTGCGAATTTCCAAAAAATGATCCCTCAATTCCCTGCGAAGGGGAGTATCCAAACTGGAGAAAGGTTCGTCAAAAAGAAGGCAGTCTGGTTTATAAGCCAATGCCCGCGCGATGGCAATCCGCTGTTTCTCGCCGCCGGACAGCGTTTGAACCCTCCTGTTACCGTATCCCGATAATTGTACTAGCGATAGATTTTGCTCCGCAATCTTCCGCCTTTCTTCTTTTTTTACGCCTTTTATCGCGGGACCATAAGCGATATTCTTTTCCGCGTTAAGATGCGGGAACAAGGCCAAATCCTGAAAGACCATAGCGATGTTCCGTTCCCAGGGAGGCGTTTTCGTAATGTCTTTGCCGTTAAGATTAATTTCTCCGCCGTCGGCTTCCAGGAGTCCCGAAATAAGATGAAGCGCCGTCGTCTTTCCGCAGCCGGAAGGTCCGGCTATTACCAGGGTTTCGCCTTCTTCTACGGTAAGATTCAAAGATAACGTAAAACCGCCAAAAGATTTATAAAGGTCACGAATTACAAGAGCCATGTTATTTCCTTTTTGATTTTTGGAAAGAAAGATCTGAAACAAAAAATGTTATAAGCGTGAAAAAAATCAGTACAGTTCCTCCGACGCAGGCGGTACCGAAGCGGTAGGAACCTGCCGCCCGGAAAATGTAAACGGGGAGGGTAATCCAGTCGCTGGAACCGAGCATCAGTACCGTGTTCAATTCACCCATGCTGACGGCAAAAGCAAATGCCCAAGCGGAACTCAGCCTCGGCAAAATTGATGGAAGCATAATACTGGTGATTTTCCTGAAAGGATTTGCCCCTGCCAAAGAAGCCGCGTGAAACGTGTTGATTGATATACCGTTCAGTCCTTCCAGCATTGAGAAAAAAGAAAATGGAAAAGCGGATAGAGCGTGCATCAATACCAAAGAAAGAAAAACCGGAACGCCGAGATTCCGGTACAGCATTAACCAACCGAAACCAAGAACTATTCCTGAAGACATAAGAAGCATGGAATATCCGGTGTGGAGAACGGGCCTCCACCGGGAAGAAGGACGAAGCAGCCTGTAGCCGGACGCGGCGAGGAAGCCCATCAGCACAGAACAGCACGAAGCAAGAAGCGCCAATGTAAGCGAGTTGAAAAAAGCGGAAAAAAGCGATCCCGCGTTCGTCCAATTTCTGAAAGAGATTACCGGTAAAGACGCTCTCGATGTTTTGAATAATACCGATTCAAGGGGAATGGAAACGATGGGGCCGGCAATAAAAATGCAAATTATAACGCCGTATATTACAAATCCCCATCGGCTTTTTCCCGCTGTTTTCCTCTGTGTGTCACCGGAAATACGGATGTTTTCGGCGGAACCGGTAAAATTACGGGACTTCTTCTCAAAGCGCGTATACAAAAGAAAAACCGCCAAAGCGATACATGTTTCTATCGCGGCAAAAATTCCGGCCTGCGCGTAATCAAAAGAGATGTTTGCGTAACGGTAAATTTCCACGCTCAAGGTAGTCGCGGGAGGACCGCCTCCCAAAACCTGAACGACAGCAAAACTGGTAAAGCAATATAAAAAAATCAGCAAAGACGCGGAAATAATTGCCGGAGAAATAAGGGGCAGAATAATCGTGATGCCGCTTTTAAAAGGAGACGCCCCCAGGTTCTCCGCCGCCGGAATATACGTCTGTTTAATCCGTGAAATGCTGTCTCCCACAAGCCTGATCACAAGCGGAAAGTTGTAAAACGCGTGAGCGAGAATAACCGCCGCGGGCCGGTACAATATCCGAATCGGTCCTTCATCTTTTCCCGTAACAAGCATAATGCATTTGTTTAACCAGCCCGCGTTCCCGAAAAAGAGCACAAAACCAAGGACCACCAGAATGGACGGCAGGGCGAAAGGGATTCCTGTTAAAGCCCGGAGGACTTTTTTTCCGCGGCTTTCGGTCTTTCCCAAGAACCAGGCACCGGGCAGGCCGAAAAGAAGCGCCAAAAGCGTACTCAAGAAAGCCTGAACAATAGTAAATAACACGGTTTTGGATAAATCGGACCTGTGCAGAACCACTTCGCGGATATAAGAAAGTCCCTTTGAAAAAGACGATGACAATGCCGCCGCGTAAGGCAGAAGAAAACAGAAACAGACCAGCGCCATAGGAAGCAGAGAAAGGAGGATGGCCGTTTTTTTCTCGAGGCAAATGCAAAACTTCAGTTTTGCATTTGCAGCTGCTGAAAAATGCGTATTTCGCAGCCTAAAGGCGAGAAATCGCAAGAGTCTCGGCAAAACTAACCGAGTTTTGCAAGAGGCTCTCTCTTCCGCCTTTTTCATTACCACCGTTTTATTCCCGCCACGAACCGCGCCCATTCGTCAAGTTCTTCATCGCTTACAGGATTGGGAAGAAGGGTTTTCTCGCTTTTAGGATTGATGCGGAAAGAATCCGGCAGCGGAATTGAAATGACCGGATACATCCAGTTTGTTTCAGGAATGAGTTCCTGAAAAGCGGGACTGAGCATAAAATCGATAAAGCGTTTTGCGCCGTCTTTATTTTTCGCGTTTTTGAGTATTGCCGCGAGCTCAATCTGAACGGGATGACCGCCGCTGAACACCGCCGCCTGGTACCGTTCTGTCTGTTCATTCAAAAGATGAACGCCGGGACTTGTCGTGTAGGATATAACCATAGGAGCTTCGCCGGAAGTAAAAAGCCCGTAGCCGGAACTCCAGCCGTCGGCTATCGTTAAGATTGACGGGGAAAGCCGCTGCCAGTAATCAAGCCATTCCGCTCCGTACACATCTTTTGTCCAGGCAAGAAAGCCCAAACCGGGAGATGATGTCCTGGGATCCATCAGAATCAATGACTGCGCGAATTCGGGCTTGGTTAAATCTTCGAGGCTTTTGGGGGGATTGGGAATCCTTTCCGAATCATACACAACGGCAAAATAACTGTAGTCATAAGGAATCACTCTGAAGTCCGGATCGACCACGGTTTCCGGCAGCAGATTTTCGGCATTCGGGGAAACATAAGATTCAAGCAGGCCCGTATCCATCGCTTTCTGCATCATGTTCTGATCTATCCCCAGGATAATATCGGCGTCGGCTTTTTCTTTATCAAAGAGCAGCCGGGACAGCAGGGTTCCGGCATCGCCATAGGAAACAAAGCGCGCCCGTATGCCGGTGTCCGCTTCAAAATCTTTTTCAATCTGAGGTCCCGGTCCCCATTCCGACATAAAAGAATCATAGGTCCAAATTACGACTTCTTGTTCTCTCGGCGGATTCGTTTCCTTCGTACCCCTAGCGGACAAAAAAGAGGATACCGTAAACAGTAAACAAAAAAAGATGAAAACAGCGCGAAAAGTTCGGTTCATTTTAAGGAAACTCCTTACACTGAACGGAGGAAAATTATGATCTCTGCGCGGAACCGATACAACAACGTGATGATGCTTGCCATCGTATCAGTCTGGGTTCCCTTCGCCGGCATTATCCGGAGCAGGTTCAGCGGGTTTGATCTCAGGCCTTCCATTCGCGCCGTATTAACGCTGAACGGTCAACCACCCCGATTCGGTGTGCTATAAAATTAATGAAGAATAATCTTCTGAGAAAACAATATAAAATTACAAAAAAATCGTCAAGGGGGAATGTATGTTATATGGAGAAATAGGACATAGCTATTGACTTCTATCGCATCGGGTTATAGACTCGTTTCAGTAGGGCAAAAAGTCTTCTGAAAAAATGATTTTTTGGAAGTTCCCAAATCGTGTAAGAGGTGTGTTTGGACGACAGCATAACTATTATTCTTGATAATAGAGAACTTTTATCGGGTGTTTGCGGCTCTAACGATGACAACCTGAAAATAATGGAAGAAACGCTCCGGGGAAGGATTGCGATCAGAGGAAATGAACTACGTTTGGAAGGGGCGGATGAGCCGAGCCTTAAACGATTCAGAATGATGATGGATAGTTTGATTGATACGGTCCGAAGCGGCGAAAATCCTTCTCCCGAATATGTAAAAGCCCTCGCGGAGACCGCCCACGCAAGAGTTGCTCTTGACGGGGAAGCGGAAAATCTTTCTGTCGATCCTTTGAAAGAATCGATGATCATCATACCTCACGGATACAGCCGCGTGTTTCCCAGAAGTTTGAATCAGGCAAAGTATATTCAAGCTGTCCGGAATCATGATATTTCATTTTGCGTAGGACCCGCGGGAACGGGGAAAACGTTTCTTGCCATTGCCGAAGCCCTGCGCTTAATTTTGTCAAAGAAGATGCGGAAACTGGTTCTGACGCGTCCGGTTGTCGAAGCCGGTGAAAATCTGGGATTTTTGCCCGGCGATTTGGCTCAGAAAATCAATCCCTATTTAAGACCCCTTTACGATGCCATGGAAACGCTTATTCCCTACGAGCTGATCCGCCGCATGGAAGAAACCCGGACCATTGAAATCGCGCCGCTGGCCTACATGCGGGGACGGAGCTTAAATGACTGCGTGGTCATTTTGGATGAGGCGCAAAATACTACCAAGGAACAAATGAAAATGTTTTTGACAAGAATCGGCGAAGGCGCCCGGGCTGTAATTACCGGTGACACCACACAAATCGATTTGCCGAGGAGAATCGATTCGGGGCTTCTCCATGCCGTATCAATTTTATCTGAAGTTGAAGGAATCGCTTTTTCATATCTGCATACCGGAGATGTGGTCCGGAATCCGCTTATCAAAAAAATTATTCAGGCTTACGAAAATGAAGAAAAATAATCTGTCTCTTAGAAAAATGAGAAAAAAAATTTTCGAAAAATTCAAGCTGAAAAGTACTGTCCGTTTCCGGCCCCTGATGGTTTCTTTTGGGGCTTTTTTGATTTGCGCCGCCGTTATTTTAAGCGGTTTCGGAGCGGGCGGCAGCCGGAATGCTGAACTGCAGGAATTTGAAGCAGGAAAGGTTGCTGACCGCGATGTTATCGCCGACCGTACTGTTTCATACATCGATAAACCTGCTACGCAGCTGAGGCTTGAAGCGGAGCAGCGCCTTGTTCCGGCTGTTTTCATATTTTCTCTTTTCATAACGCAGGAAATCCAAAATCAATACAGGCACTTTGTTGATTTTTCTGAAAATCAATTTGATATGCGGATTTCCGCCGATGCCTATTATCTGGCGCTCCAGGCCGAATACCCCGGTTGTTTTTCCCGGGAAACGGCGGACGCGGTTTACCGGTCCCCCGCGCGTGTTAATCTTCTTGAGGAAGGCGGTACCCTCTTACATACGGTTTTAGAGAAAGGCCTTTTCGCTGTTCCGCAGGCAGGGATGGAAAATTACAATCCTGACACGATAGAGCTTTTTCGGGACGACGGGGCCGGGACGGAACATGAGCGGATAGCGATTAAAGATATTGTTACGAAAGAAAATCTGCCTGATGCGATCGAAGCATATCTGTCTTTATCTTCTTATTCTTCCAATTTTTCCGCCGTCGCTTTGCGTTTGATCAGCCCTTTTTTGTCTGAAAATGTCCTTTTTTCGGCGGAAGATACTGACCGGAATTTGGAAGAAGTCCGCCGTCAGGTAAAACCTGTTGTAAGAGATATTGTCCGCGGCGACCGGGTTATCCGTAAGGGTTTTATTGTCGGCAGCGATGATCTTGCGCGGCTTTCCGCGTTGAATATCTCAGCTTCCCGGCGAAGCCCCAGAAATATTGCCGGGCAGTTTTTTTTGCTTGTTTTTGTATATGTTCTCTTTTTCCTTCTTCTGCGCCCCGAAGTAACAGGGCGTATTTTAGAGGAACGGGAAATTTATTTTATTGAGATTCTTGCTTTTGCCTATGTAGTCGGATCGGTGTTGATTACATCTGTCAGTCTGCCTTTGGAATCTGTTCCGTGTTCCGTGTTTATTCCGACGGCCCTGGCAATCATGCTTCCAGCTTTGCTGATTGGGCAGTCTGCCGCTATAGCTATGGCTGTGGTTCTTCCGCTGGCTTCTCTGGCTGCCGGAGCTTTCGACTTGAGCGCGTACATGTTTGCCGTCATCTCCGGCTTTTCCGCGGCTTTCATTCTTCAAACGGCGGAACGGCGGATGGATCTTATTAAAGCCGGATTCATCAACGCGGCGGTAAATTGCTTGGCAATGGCCGCTATTCTTTTGTATACGCAGACGTTTAGTTTTAATTTTGTACCGATTCTTTTTTGGGCGGCTTTTAACGGAATCTTTTCGGGGATGCTTGTTCTGGGAATTCTTCCGCTTTTTGAACAGGTTCTCAATTCCGCCACCACATTCAGGCTTATTGAATTGTCGGATTTGAACAATCCGATTCTGAAACGCCTCCTGACCGTCGCGCCCGGAACCTACAGCCATTCCGTAATGGTCGCCAATTTGGCGGAATCGGCGTGCCAGGAAATCGGCGCGAACGCGCTGCTTGCGCGTGTCGGAGCCTATTATCATGATATCGGGAAAATGGATCAGCCTGATTATTTTATTGAAAATCAGTCCGCGTATAACAAGCATGTTGATATAAATCCGAGGTTATCAGCTACTGTGATTCGGAGCCATGTCAAAATCGGGGTGGAAAAGGCCAGGGCGATGGGGCTGCCGCCTGCTGTGATTGATATTATCGCCCAGCATCACGGGAATTCGGTGATTACCTGGTTTTACAATGAAGCCGTAAAAAAAGAGGGCCAGGTGAATATCGAGGATTTTACCTATCCGGGTACGCCGCCCCGTTCCAGGGAATCCGCGGTGGTAATGCTTGCGGATGTCGTAGAAGCCGCCGTCCGGAGCCTTAAAAAACCATCCTCCGCGAGAATCGAAAAATTTGTCCAAGAATTGATAATGGGAAAATTTAATATGGGTCAGTTATCGGATTCCGAACTGACTTTCCGGGATTTGGAAACCATCAAAAAAGCTTTTGTAAAAGTTCTTGCGGGGCATTATCATTCAAGGATAGAATATCCAAAATTGAAAGAGGCGGCAAATGAATGATGTTTCTGTCAGCGCCGATGATGGAATCGATCTTCCTTTCGATGCTGAAACGATCCGCGTATTCGCGTTAAAAGTTCTGGAACGGATTGATCACGATAACTGGGATTTATCAATCTATTTCTGCGGTAATAACGCCATTCAAGAATTGAACCGGCAGTACCGCGGAAAAGATGAAGCTACAGATGTTCTATCATTTGCGCTGGGAGAAATATATCAAGATGATGACGGGGAAGAGCGGATTCTTCCGGGCGACATCATTATTTCCCTCGATACCTTAAAAGAAAATGCCGAATATTTTGATGTCCCTATTGATGAAGAATTACGGCGGCTTATATTGCATGGAATACTTCATCTTGATGGACTTGATCACGCAACGAATGAAAAAGAGGAACCCATGCTCGAAATTCAAGAAGCCTTGTTAACGGAATTGCGCGAAGAATGTATTCCTGCCGATACAGGCAGCTCCGGCGGAGAAAAAACACTATGAATCCGGGAACGTTTTTAAAGCGCGTGTTTAAAGAAACGGGAAATAAACATATCGATGAAAAAACCTACCAGGCCCTTGAGTCCGATCAGCGGGAAATGATTATGGGCGTGGTTGAACTTTCTGATACCACCGTAAAGGAAGTGATGGTTCCCCGGATTGATACGGTTTTCGTCGATGTTAACAGCGATCCCAATGAGATGCTGGAAAAGATTATATCGAGCGGCCATTCCCGCTTTCCGGTGTACGAAGAAACCATCGATAACGTGATCGGGATTTTATACGTTAAAGACGTTCTCAGCAGCCTTGTGAAAAATAATGCCGTGATTATCAAAGATTTGATGAGAGAGCCGATTTTTGTTCCCGACTCAAAACATATCGATGAACTTCTGCGGGAACTCCGCCTGAAAAAAGTGCATATTGCCGTCATTGTTGATGAATACGGCGGCGTTTCCGGCATCGTCTGTATGGAAGACATTATCGAAGAAATCATCGGCGATATTCAGGACGAGTTTGATGACGAGCAGGAAGACATTCAAAAAATTGATGATGTAACATATATCTGTGATGCGCGCATCAATCTGGAAGATTTGGCGAACAAACTTGAGATCGAACTTCCTATTGAAGATTTTGATACGCTTGGCGGTTTTGTCTTCGATCTTTTTGGGAAGATTCCGTCAGCTCATGAAAAGGCTGTGTACCGGGACCATGAGTTTATCATTCACGGCATGGATGGTCACAGAATAAATTCCGTAAAAATTGTTCTCTCTAGGGAGCATGAAACATGAAACGTTTTTTCATAAGCGCTTTCCTTATCGTGTCCGCCGCAGTTTTCGTCTTTTCCCAAACACGGGAAACGGCTGCGAGTTATTATGAGGCGGGACAGGCGTCAATGCTGGAAGAAGACTGGTACGCCGCGGCCGAAAATTTTGAGGAATGTCTGCGCCTGAATCCGGCGCACGCCGAATCCACAGCAAGCCTGGCGGAATGTTTTTACGCGCTCGGCGAGTTTGACCAGGCGCTTTCTTGGGTGAGAAAAGCGAGAACGCTCGCGCGGGGAAACATGGGACTGGCGAACCTTGAAGCCTTTGTTTTAATCGCCCTTGGCCGGCTTGACGCGGCATCATCTGTTATCAATGACGTTCTTTCCCGTGAGCCGTATAACAAAGAAGCGCTTTTCGTGCAGGCGGAATTATCTGTCGCGCGGGGCAGGGCAGGGGACGCTGTTCTTAGTTATACCGATGCGGTCCGCCGTTATCCCGATGACAGGCGGGTTCTTATTTCTTTGGCAATGGTTTTAGGAAGCCTGGGGGAAATTGATGCCGCGCGCGGTTATATTGAAAGGGCGATAGAGCGGTATCCCGAAGATTACCGGGTATATTACTACGCGGCGTATCTCGATGCTCAGGGCGGGTTTTTCCCCAGCGCGGCCCGTTATGCGGAACGTGCGCTGAGCCTTAAACCGGGTTACCCGCCGGCGCGCTCCCTTCTCGCGTCTGTGAGATACCGTGCCGGTCAATACAACATCGCGTCCCGGCTTGCCGACGAAAGCATTGCCGCCGATAGAAACGATGTTTTTGCCTGGTACCTTAAAGGCTTGTCGTCTATCCAAATGAACCGTTTTCAGGACGCGGTTTCGGTGTTATCAATTGCGTCGGCCATCGATCCCAATGATGAGTTTGTGCGGATTGCTTTGGAAGATACGATAATCCGTACCACGAATCTCGAAGATCCTATTCGTTCTTCCTGGGCCGATTATCATTTTGCGCGGGCGAGGGATTTCACTTCACGAAACCTCTACGGCGAAGCTTTGTTTGAATACCGGCGCGGATTACGGATAAATCCTTATGCCGCCGACCGAAGGGAATATGCGGATTTGCTCCGACTCCAGGGCTATCCTTCCCGCTATCTGGAAGAACTCAAGTTTATGCAGGATCTGGGGCTTGCAAGCCAAACCGTAAACGACGCGGTTGAAGCCTACGATTCGCTCCTCCGTGACGCGGTTTTCCGGCAATGGTCTGTCGATCCGGTATTGCTGGCCTCCCGGCATTGGAATATCGCGGTTTTTGCTTCTCCTTCAGATTCGGCGTTTTATCATGCCGATGCCTCTTTTATCGCGGCGGGCTTTATCAAAGATATTTTATCCCACGACAGGAATATTTCTCCCATGAACCTTGAACTCCGGCAAAGCAGTTATGCCGGAGCCTTTAGAACCGCGAGAGAAGCCGGAGCCGATTATTTTCTCATTGTGTCGGTTTCGGAAAATGACCGGGATATTTCCATGAAGGGTGAAATGTTTACAGCCAGAACCGGTTCCGCGGCCGCTTCCTTTTCCAGTTACCGTACCGGCCCTGACCGCCTGAGGAACGCTTCCCGGAATCTTCTTGACCAGCTTAATAACGCCCTTCCGTTCAGGGCCGAACTTATTAAGCGCCGGTCGGCAAGAGGCCTTATCGACAAAGGAAAGGCCGACGGAATCGCTCCGGGTACCGTTTTTGAAATTGTGAGGAAGGGCAGGGTTTCATTGCAGAGCGAAGGCATCGGGCTCGTGTATTCGCCCGAAGATGTTGCAGGTTCCATAATTATCGAAGCTATTGATGATGAAATCGCTATGGGAACCCTCACCCGCAGCGGCTTTTTTGACCGTATCGCCGAGGGCGATGAACTTGTCATTCCCAAAGAAGTTATAGACGCGTCCGCGGGAAACACGCCGCCGGAAACTTACGCGGATCTGGAACTGCAAAATCTTTTAAGAACGATACGGTAATTAAATTCTTATAATAAGTAACTGTTGCAGCCAGCAGAGAAAAATGATTTTAACCCTGCTGATTGTTACTTGCATCGATTCTTGAGGATGGGTTCTTATATCTGGAAACGGAATCCGATGCCGGCATTCCACAGACTGCTGTTCACCTCATACATAGCGGTCAAATCGATCTTTATTACCGCAATACTAAATCCAAGCCCTCCAAAGAACCTTAGATTCCATCCATTGTTTTTCACTATTGAACTAAAACCATTATTCTTTAAATCAATGGGAGAAAGGCCTTGAGATGTCAGCGCGGAATTTATATCATCTATATTGCCGCCTGCTATTGATGTGTCGGCTTTTACTTCGTAGCCTGCTTCGGACCAGCTGTAACTGTAAGCCGCTCCAACAAAAGGAGTGATGAAAAAGAAGGTTTTAGAAACCTGGAGTTTAAAATCAATAACATTGCTAGACCAAAAAAAGTCCGCATGGGGATTTTCAACTTTTAATTCGTATGCATCTATTCCATAGGACATATCGCTCATTGAAGCTCCTATACTTCCCTTGATATAGTTGTATCCTACGCCGATGGTGATCTTTGGGAGAATGAGATTACCTTTCATAATGGCATAGCGGATATCGCCGCCTACCATCATGTAGTTCAGGTTGATGGTATCGGAAAAATTGATCGGCGGGAGCCAGCCGAATTTGAGACCTATATCGAAAGGCAGCAGAAAACCGCCGAGTCTCGCTTCGGCTCCGGCGGCCGGCAAAGGTACAAAAGACATATCCAAAGGCAGTGAAATATCAAAATTCTTTAAAAGATTATCTATCTCCGGACTATCCATAAAACTCGCGCCGCCGAATAAGCCTACGCCAAAATGAGGAAAATTACCGATATAAGCATCGGCCCAGCTTAGTCCGATAGCGGAATTAAAGGGAAGGGTTTCCGCCATCACACCAGAAAAATCATCAATGCCTTTTTGAAGATCCCCTAAACCAAATGATTCGGAAAAAACGCTTCCTGCTCCAATCAACATTAAAACTAATACGACAGCGGTCATCTTGTTCTTCATAAAAACCTCCTCGCTTGGAAAGACACCTATAAACGACAATATAGCACAAATATAAATAAAAACAAGGAATTATCAGAGGTAATCGCAAAACTCCAGTTTTTGCAAGCGGCTCATCATTAGGGTAACGCTGATTAAATTGACTCTAATCAGCGTTACCCTATTATTTTTCTCGTTTTTCTCTCAAAACTGGCGAAAAACTGCGAAAAATCACATTAAAGAATACACTGATTGCGGCATATATGCCGAATTCTCGATTGAATAAATCAGTGTTTCCTTAGACTGTTATTTTCTCACCGCTTGAGGACGGAAAAATCCGAAAAGGCTTCCGCAAAACCCTCCAATAATATGGGCAAATTCAGAAATCGTATTTGCATGAATCGCGTTGAAGAATTCGCGGCCTAAGTAAAATACCAAAACCAAAATAAATGTCAAAGGGATTTCCCCCTGGTTAAAATTGGTGAACGAAGCCAGGAGCATCATCATAAATACGACGCCGGAAGCTCCCAAAAGCGCCGTAGGAAAGAGCAGAATATTGAGAACGCCTGTTACAAAGGCCGTAATGACAATCATCAGCAGGAGCAGAATGGACCCGTACATTTCTTCAAGAATCGGTCCTAACAGCAGGATAAACGAAAAGTTCGCGATAAGATGCGTCCAATTGCTGTGCCCTAAAACATGGGTGAATAAGCAGACCCAATGATTAACATGCGACGGAGAAAACTGCGTTTTTCCGGGAACCATGAACCAATTCACCGTAAGGGAGGGCAGAAGGGTTTGAGAAACAATCAGCACGACGGCACTGAGAAAAGAAAACGTTAAGACCGTAGGCGCGTTATATTTAATCTTCATTTACAATTCAATTTCCACGGGACAATGATCGGCGCCCATTACTTCCGGACGGATCCGGGCATGTTTTATCCTTGAGATAAAACCCTGATTCACGCAATGATAATCAATCCTCCACCCGACATTCCGTTCCCGCGCGTTTGCGCGGTAAGACCACCAGCTGTAATGTTTTTCCTCGTTGGGATGAAAATGCCTGAAAGTATCAGCATAACCGGCATCAAGAAATTTGTTCATCCAAGCCCTTTCTTCCGGAAGGTAGCCCGGATTCTGCTCGTTTTCTTTGGGTCTCGCTAAATCTATCGGCGTATGAGCGATATTGTAGTCGCCGCATAAAATGATGTTCCGTCCTTGTGTAACAAGATTATCACAATACGATAACATCGCGTCGCAAAAGGCTAATTTATAAGGCAGCCGCACTCCTGCTTCCTGGGAGTTGGGAAAATAGGCTGAGATAAGGACAAAATCCTTAAAGTGAGCGGCGAGGACTCTGCCTTCATTGTCAAAATCATCATTCCCAAGAAATTGAACATCTAAAGGCTCAATTTTGCTGTAAATAGCCGTGCCTGAATATCCGGCTTTTTTCGCGCTGGCCCAGTAAGACGCATAGGGTTGGTTTTTATCGTCCAAAGGATGAGTCAATTCCGGCGAAAGCTGATCCGGGCGGGCCTTGGTTTCCTGCACACACAGAATATCCGGAGCATCCTTTTTAAGCCAATCGATAAAGCCTTTTTTTTCCGCGGCTCTAATTCCGTTCACATTCCAAGATACAATACGCATACCGCTAGTATAAAAGGCAAAACAATTTCGGACAAGAGAGCGTTGAAGCAAGTGTTACTTTTCGCTAAATTTGATACAAGAAACCGGCATACCGGAGATAAACAAAAAGCGGGAAACGGGAGTCGGACCCGCGACATCGACCTTGGCAAGGTCGCGCTCTACCACTGAGCTATTCCCGCAAAAAATGCGTTCCACTGTTTGATACATGCGAGAGAAGGGACTTGTCCTCCAATCCTCAACTTCCTGTTTCAGATTTCCGGACCGCCTTTGTCCCCTGTCGCCGGCATCCATGCCGCCTTTTCCTCGCATTCGCTCGGCGGGGACTCCGGGTCAAGTCCGACATTTCCAAAACAAAAAAGTTGATACTCAACTTTTTAAATATGCGAGAGAAGGGACTTGAACCCTTATGCCTAAGGCACCAGATCCTAAGTCTGGCGTGTCTGCCAATTTCACCACTCTCGCGGTTCAATTCCCAACATCCCGCGGCACATTATAATGATCTACCGCGAGGATTATCGCTAAAGCGGGAAACGGGAGTCGGACCCGCGACATCGACCTTGGCAAGGTCGCGCTCTACCACTGAGCTATTCCCGCAAAACATCCAATAAAGCTGTCCGCCTTCTTGGTTATGAGCCGCGCAGGGATCGAACCTGCGACCCGCAGATTAAGAGTCTGCTGCTCTACCAGCTGAGCTAGCGGCCCAAAAAATATCAAGCTAACGCTTGTCTATGTCATTCTGCGTCCGGCAGGATTCGAACCTGCGGCCTACGGATTCGAAGTCCGTCGCTCTATCCAGCTGAGCTACGAACGCTCACTCCTTACACTGGATGCAGTTAAGGGTGGGTGACGGGATTTGAACCCGCGACACCCAGATCCACAATCTGGTGCTCTAACCACTGAACTACACCCACCATTTAATGACTGGTAGAAATATGCCGTAAAAGGGGGAAACTGTCAATAGGGTTTTCAGTAGTTCTGGTTTGTTTGACGATACTCTTGCCAGAAAGAAAAAAATGTTTTACCCTGTTCCTAGGTACTTAACTTCATGTATGGTGGGCGGAACGTGTCGTGAAAAAGTCGATATATTTTCAAGTAATTGCAGCAGGTATCGGTATTATTCTGGGCATGGGTTGTTTCTCCGCCTGTGATTTAATGAACCTTTCGGTTCCCGAATACATTAAAAAACATACCGAGACCGCAGCCGGTATTAATTTTGATTTTATCGATATCAATCCTACAAAAGATTCTGCCGACGGCGTTTACATATTAAAAAATGATGAACCGACACAATTGAAAATTCTTCTGCGTAATCCTATAAATTTTCCTTTGCTTCCTGTTTTGGAATTTTGGGATAAAGCTGAAAGCGCATGGGTGAGCGAAAAACCTTCCGAATGGGGCGGTGTCACGTTTGACGCTGTCTACGATATCGGCTCCCCAAGACAAGTTATCGTAGTGATTAACAATCCTCAAAGTGATAAAACGATATACCGGCTGCGTCTTAAATTAAAGAATACGGAAATCGGGGTAATGTATGAAAATCCTTATGATCTGCCCTTGATGAAAGGTGAAGTTGATGATGGCCCGCCGACAGGCGATCCTAAACCCGTCACGATCACTGGTTTTGAGTTGAACGGCAGCCCGGTAACCTTGGGAACTCCTTCTGAAATAAAAACCGGAGAGCCGTCAATGTTAAAGGTATTCCTTGATAATCCCGATAACGTTTCCCTTTCGCCCCGCCTCGTTTACGGTGATAATTGGCAGGAAGAAAGCGTACCCGCACAATATGTTGGAGCGGGAATTTCGATTGATAGTGGAAACAGCAATGATGAAGTTATTATAGTACGCATTGTAAATCCGGCAAAAGACGTAACATACAATATAGGCTTAAAACTGAAGGAAGCAGATACGGCCGTTCATGCTCTCCCCTTGATGACAGGCCAGGAAGAAGAAGTAATTGATGACCCTGAACCAGTTACCATCAAATCTTATAAGTTAAGCTATGAAAATTTTGAACGGCCTGGAAATACTGCCGGGATTGAAATTGATATTACCGTCGGCGCGTATTTGGAGATTCACTTGAACAATCCCGATAACATTTCTCCAGAGGCAAGTCTGGTATATAGAACGGCTTCTGATGCTGAGTGGCTGGAAGATGAGCCCTCAGGATGGGGAACCACATCATTTGAGATTGATCCGAGCAACAGCAGTAATGAGCTTATCACTGTAGATATTTTTAATCTGGTGAAGGATGGAGAATATCAATTAGGCTTGAAACTGAAGGAAGCAGATACGGCCGTTCATGCTCTCCCCTTGATAATAGGCTGGGAAGAAGAAGTAATTGATGACCCTGAACCAGTTACCATCAAATCTTATAAGTTAAGCTATGAAAATTTTGAACGGCCTGGAAATACTGCCGGTATTGAAATTGATATTACCGTCGACGCGTATTTGGAGATTCACTTGAACAATCCCGATAACATTTCTCTAGAGGCAAGTCTGGTATATAGAACGGCTTCTGATGCTGAGTGGCTGGAAGATGAGCCCTCAGAATGGGGAACCACATCATTTGAGATTGATCCGAGCAACAGCAGTAATGAGCTTATCACTGTAGATATTTTCAATCTGGTGAAGGATGGAGAATATCAATTAGGCTTGAAACTGAATGATACGCTTCCTGTTTCATTACCTCTGATAACAGGCTGGGAAGAAGAAGTAATTGATGACCCCGAACCAGTTACCATCAAATCTTATAAGTTAAGCTATGAAAATTTTGAACGGCCTGGAAATACTGCCGGTATTCAAATTGATATTACCGCCGGCGCGTATTTGGAGATTCACTTGAACAATCCCGATAACATTTCTCCAGAGGCAAGTCTGGTATATAGAACGGCTTCTGATGCTGAGTGGCTGGAAGATGAGCCCTCAGAATGGGGAACCACATCATTTGAGATTGATCCGAGCAACAGCAGTAATGAGCTTATCACTGTAGATATTTTCAATCTGGTGAAGGATGGAGAATATCAATTAGGCTTGAAACTGAATGACACGCTTCCTATTTCATTACCTCTGATAACAGGCTGGGAAGAAGAAGTAATTGATGACCCTAAAATCATTTCCGTTACCGAGGATTGGACGTTTATTACCTCTGTTGGTTTGTCTAGCGGTATCTATCTTTTGCCCGGTACGGAAACAACATTATCCGTTTCATTCGATGTTCCCGAAGACGCCGAAATAACTCCCGCCATACAGTATCTTCACAATAATCAAATGACAAATACAAATCCCTGGGCATCTGATAATACCCAGTTTACTATTCATAATTACACGCCGGGAGATGAATCGGTTACCGTAAAGATTTCAAATCCTAAGCCAAACATACATTATGAGGGAGTGTATCTCAAGCTGTTCGACGACAGTAACAATATTTCTCTTCAAGACAAGGGAGGAAACACCATTTCCGATCCTGACAATGCCTATCCTTTACCAAGTATGAGGGGAAAGATCGATATTGCAAATGTTACTCACTCTGTTTCATCGAGTATGCCTTTGAATGGCGGTGTATACACTATACCGCTTGGTGATCCATCAACATTAACTGTTACTTTAGACAGTCCCAATAACGGCTATTCTGTAAATCCTGTTTTGGTATACAAATTGGGAGGTACATGGACAGAAGATAATCCTTGGGAGGATGATGTCAGTTTTGACTTAACCGCTTTAAGCGGGAATCCTGTCGATAAGCCTAAATTCACCATAACCGTTACTCCCGCGGAAATTAACACGCCGGTCAATACAATATTTAAGATAGGTCTGAAACTAGTAAATCCCGATGATAACTCTGTAAGGATGCTGGAATTGGATGATATGAAACTTGCTGAGCCGGAATTTATGCTCACCATAACCATAGTGCCGGATGCTTTACAGGAAAAATACTTTGTTAAAGAGTCCAGTAAAACCATCTCTTATGGAAGAGATCTCATCATCGAAATTAAAGATGGTTACACTGTTGATAGGTGGTATCTTGACGGCGTTCAACAAACTTATACCGCCGGTGGCGATGTTGTTGTGAACAGGATAAATCCGGGGGTTCACCGTGTAAGGATAATTGCCCGCGACAGCGAGGGATATCCGTATTCCAATGATATGACGATTACGATTGAGTGACGTGAGGAGTAAAAACATGAAGCGTATTATTGTGCGCACCGCATCGATGTTCTTGGTTATGCTGTTTGCTTTTCTGCTGCCAAGCTGTGCGGATATATTCCTGCCGCCCAAAAACGCAAAAGCCGGAGTGAAAATTACCATAGGTGATAAGGAAATCAATGAAGATGAAAGAACCGTTAATCCTTCTAACCCCCTTGGAATTATTAAAAAATATACGCTGACTTTTGAAGGCCCGGAAGGAGCTTCCCTTGCGTCAATGGATGCAGAACCCGGTATGCCAAAGTATGTTCAGTTTCCCTACGGAGAATGGACTGTTACTGCCAAAGGATATGCGGATGGAATAACCGAACCTGTAGCAAGCGGAACGTATATTGGCACTATATCAGAAGGCGTAACCGAAATAAAAATTCTCATATCCATGCTGCTGCACGAAACGGACGATGCCATAACAGGGACTTTTAAGCTTGAAACAGATGTAACGGCGGTTATAGTTGATATTTGGAAATATTCTGAAAAGGATGATCCTGGTAAGAAAATTTCAATAGCAGATACGCAGCTGCAAGGTTACATACTGCCTTCCGGATATTATTGGATGGAAGTTTCCGCCGGCGGAGAAATTATTGACATTGATGTTGTCTATATTTACCCCGGCACAGAAACCGTCTGGGATATCCGCGGCGGTTCTGGCGGTCAGTATCGTATGACCATAACTGGTATAGAAAGTGAGACCGGAGATGTATTCATACGCCTCTATGAAAACGGCAGTGATGTTGTTGATGACGACCCTCTTGCCGAGGGACAGGGCTCCATTGTTGACAATGAAGTTATGTTTACGTTGAAAAACAGCGTTAACCTCAACACCAACTTTACCGAATCCGGCGACTATGTCATTACTTTGAGTTTTCCGGACACCGGATATACTTATGTGTATACGCGCGGTGAAACACTCATTGAACTTGAAATCTCATCCATCACTGATTATAGTAAATTACCGAGATATTATGTAACTGATGAAGTAAGTATTGGGTTTGATAAATTTGTTGTGCTTCCCGAATATACTCCTCTCCAGGAGCCGCGTATTATCGCGGCTGTACCTGCGGGCGAAGATATTTTCAACCTTTATTGGTATCTTGATTCAACACCCGGCCATACTGAAGCCGTGAGCATGACGGTTTCCGGCGGTACTGATACGATTGATCCTTTACAGAAAGGAAACTGGGGAACGGGAACAGGAACCGAGGCTGATCCTTACATAACAACGGTTACACTCTCCGGTATAGATGCGGCAGAGCCGTTAACATTGAGAGTATATGATAGAAGTAATAGATATTTCGATGTTACAGAAGATCCTGCAGAGGTTACCGGGCTTCCTGTATATGTAAGCGGAAATGTTGATCCAGCCGATGACGGCATTCTTATAAACGCACCCGCAAACCTTGCCCGTGTTTTTAGTAATGTACTTGCCAGGTATTCAGACATAAAAATAATAGTTTCCGGAGACATCAGTATAGGGGCCTCGGATATTAATGCGGAAGGATATACCGTTAACGCAGAAAAAACCATCGTCATGGAACCATTCGGAGGTAATCGGGAGATAAGCCGCGGCGAGGCAGGCTGCCTATTTACCATAGATGGTTCTCTCACCATTCAAGGAAACACAGTCAGCGGTGACTTAACGTTCAGAGGAAATGTTGGTAATAATCGTCCTCTCATGACTGTTTCGCAGGGAACACTGATTATGAATAGCGGAGCCGTGATTACCGGAAATAATAATACCAACGACTCTAATACTGCCAATGACGGCGGCGGTGTACGTGTTAATGACGGCGGAAAACTTATCATGTACGGCGGAAAGATTAGGAGTGGAAATTACTCCCGATACGGCGGCGGAGTTTATGTCGCTGCCGACGGAAGCTTTACCATGGAAGGCGGAGAGATTAGCGGCAACTCTGCCGTTTACGGCGGCGGTGTATTTATCAACACTAATGGAAATTTTAAAATGACAAGCGGTTCCATTGCTCAGAATACTGTTTCCTTGGCAGGCGGCGGCGGCGGTGTATATATCAATGGCGGAAGCTTTGAAATGTCCGGCGGCATCATAGGCACAACGGAAGGGGACGTCAACGATTCTGATAATAAAGGTAATATCGCAGGCAACGGCGGCGGCGTATATAATGGAGGAACCTTTACCATGACCGGCGGAGCAATTAGCGGGAATAAGGCTTTAAGCGGTCAAGGCGGCGGCGTGTGGAGTTCCGGTAAATTTACCATGACCGATGGAACAATCAGCGGGAACACAGCCGCTGCCGTTAATGCCGGCGCCAAAGGCGGCGGCGTGTATATTGATGGCACAGTAAACAGTTCAGAATTCACTAAAAGCGGCGGCGTAATATACGGTATAGATGCCGTTGACGAAGCAGACAGGAACACAGCCGAAAATGGAGAAGGTCACGCGGTTTATGTTTCGGGAACTAATCCTAAAGGGGTGAATAATACCGTATCCAATGATAATGATCTTGAGTACGACTCGGGTACATTCGGGGATGGTTGGGGATTCACCGTTACATTTAACTCAAACGGCGGTACGCCTGAGCCGGCTCCTGTTTCGGTAGATTACGGCGGCAAGATTTCTCAGCCTGCCGCAATGAACAAAACCGGTTATACTTTTGGCGGATGGTATGAGGATGCGGCGTTGACTAACGCGTGGGATTTTGACAATGATGCGGTCAGCGGGGATACAACCCTATACGCAAAGTGGACGATCAATTCATACACGGTTACATTTAACGCCGACGGCGGCGCCGGAATCCCGGCGAGCATGAGTGTTACACACGGCTCGACATTAGAAGATGAAATGCCAATACCCGCCAAAGACGGTTATTTTTTCGGCGGGTGGTTTACCGATAATGGATTTACAAACGAATTTACCGCAGCAACTCCTGTTACCGCGGATATTACCCTATACGCGAAATGGACACAGCCGCAGATAGAAATACGGCAGGATTCTAACAATATTGCTTTATCTGGTGAATATGATTTTGGAGAGGTTTCCAAGACAGCCCCCAAAGAAATTGAGTTTACCATTGTTAATAACGATGGAGAGGAGCTTGTTTTCACTGCCGTGGACGGGAATATAGTTAATGTAAGTCCTGATACAGCGGGTTTTGAGGTTACCAATCAGCCATCTGCTGATACAAGCATTGCTCCGGGAGATGCAACAACATTCAAAATTAAGTTTACCCCCTCCGCTCCGACGATAGACAAGGTTTCTTCGCAAGTGTCGATTCAAATTAATAGCCAATATAACGCGGTCCTTTCTTTCAGTGTAACAGGAACCAGGTACTACGCTATAGGCGAGACCGGTCCCGCCGGCGGACTTGTCTTTTACGATGCTAAGGGCACTGAATTTGAGAATTCCAATTGGCGTTATCTAGAAGCGGCGCCTGCGGACAAAGAGTTTCAAAAAGTGCAGTGGGGGGCTTATGGAGATAATAGTGAGATCGGTACACAAACCGGGATTGGAACCGGAAAAGCAAATACCCAAAAGATTGTGGATTATCTGAAAGATAAAGGGGAAGTAGGACGTGCGGCACAGCTTTGCGATGAACTGAATGTTGGCGGATACGATGACTGGTTTCTGCCAAGTCTCGACGAGCTTAATGAGATGTATAAAAACCTTTGGCAGAACAATACAGATAATCCTGGAGGATTCCAGAATGTCGACTACTGGTCTTCTTCACAGGGAAGTGATGCTTACTCGTATCGTAAGTCTTTCGATAATACTGGCAGTCAGAACGACGGCAGCAGGAATTTTGAATATAATGTTCGTGCCATTCGGGCTTTTTAACACTTCACCCCTTTAACTATTAAAGGGGTACGCTATGTAAAAAGACCGCAAAACGGCAATCTAAGCTTTGTTCCTTGTTACTTGCTCACTGTTCACTGTTTTTCCCTTAATTCCCTAAAAACAAATGCCGATACTTATAAAGAAGAAGTTCGATGTGTATTTATCCATGTGATAAAAAGGGGCAGCAATCATGAAGGAACATTACGAATCGGCAGTGAATACCGTTCGTTTTTCAAATATCAATAAAGGTATCGTCGTTTTAAAGCAGGAAATAGACATATTGGATAAGATTATCGGTATTCAATGCGAGATACGGGCTTCCGTTATGATCCGGGAATGGGAAGATTTTGACGGATTGATGGAAACGCTCAACGTATACAACAGCGAATTTGAAATTCTGGAACAAGAAAGAACGCGGATTTTTTCATCTGTTCTGAATCGTTCCGATTCTTATCATTCCGAAACGGAAGAAACTTCTTTGTATGCTTTTTCCGCCCGTATGCCGGATGAACAGCGGCACGCTTTGACCGATCTTTACCGAGAATTAAAAATCAGGATTCTCCGGGTGCGGTATGAAAACGGAACCCTTCTGAAGAATTTAAACGAAGCAAGGGCTTTTGCCGAAAATTTCCTTTCCGATGTGTTTCCCGGACGCCGCGGGAAATTGTACACCGCAAAAGGAACCATCGCCGCTTCCGACATGAGAAGCATGATATTAAATAAACGCTTGTAATTCATAGAGCAAGGAACAAGGAGTTATCCTATGACATCAACTTTTTCAGGATTAGAAATCGGAAAACGTTCTATCACGGCCCATCAAACCGCGATTAGTACCACCGGTCATAACCTTTCCAATCTCGATACGGAAGGATATTCCCGGCAGCGGGTCGAGTTCTCAACGTTTGATCCTATCTATCTGCCTGGAATGAATCGGGAAGAGACGCCGGGGCAGATAGGCCAGGGCGTAATCATCGAAAGGGTTGAACGCATTCGGGATGAGCTCCTCGATAAAAGAATTATCGCCGAAGAAAACCACGAAGGCTACTGGGAAACCCGGAATCAATATCTCAGCGACATTGCGCGCATGTACAACGAACCGACCGATTCATCCATCCGAAGCAAGCTCGATGAGTTTTGGAACAAGTGGCAGGAACTCGCGATTCATCCTTCGGACTTGGCTCCCCGGCAGGAAGTTATCGAAAGCGGCAAAACCTTAATCGACGCGTTTCACAATCGTTTCCACAGTCTCAAGGCTGTTCAGGATATGGCGGAAAATGATATCCGTATTACCGTAAAACAGGTGAACGATTATTCCTCGGAAATTGCCGCTTTAAACGAAACGATACAAAAAGTGAAAGCCCAGGGCGACAACCCGAACGATCTTATGGACCGCCGCGATCTTCTTGTTGACAGACTTTCCAAGCTGGTTGATATTACGGTTGACCAGCGCGACCCCGACGAGTTTATGATTCACACCGCCGGAAACATTTTGGTTCAGGGCAGAATCGGCAGGCAGTTCAGTTTGGAACGGGGAATCGAAACCGAAGGATATTCAAACATCGTTTGGGATGAGACAGGCGATGATGCCGTCTTCCGCGGCGGGAGCCTTGCGGCCCTTGTTGAAATGCGGGATGTTACGATTCAGGAAGAAATCCGCGATCTCGATTCCATGGTGATGAACTTCACCGATCTTGTGAACGAAGCGCACCGTCCCGGCTACGGCTCCAACGGAAGAACCGGCCTCGATTTTTTTGTGGAACGTCCTTATGTCGCCAACGTTGACGGAAACTTCGACCGCACCGGAGACGGCGAATATGATTCAAGCTACATTTTCAGAATCAGCGGAAACAATACGCTTGATCCGCAGGAGCAGATCGGGCTTGAAGGCATTATGACTTTTTCCACCGACGGCGGAAATGTGGATATTCCCTATTACGCCGTTGATACCGTTGCCGAAGTGGTTCAGAGAATCAACAACGCGGGAGCCGATGTTGTGGCGCGGCTTGACCGTGACGGAAGATTATCGCTCAAGGGAACGCCTTCCGCGGAAAGAGAAAGCCCCGATTTTGTTATACGCCACATAGAAGATTCAGGCCATTTCCTCGCGGGATATTCCGGCATCTTAAACGCGCCGGGGCCGGAAGGCGCGTACACATGGACCGTCCCGGACGCGGCCGCGAGCCTCCAGGTCGGCGCGGAGAATTATTCGGTCGCGCCTGTCGCTCATCCTTCTGGCTGGATTGAAATCAATCCGGCAATATTGAAAGATCCCGGTTCTGTAGCAAGCGGCTACGGACAGAACGGAAGGCCCGCCAATATCGGGAACGGAGACGCCGCGTCCGCTATCGCGTCAATTCGGAACAACAAAGTCATGGTCGGCAGATTAAACACCTTCGACGATTATTTCCGAAACGCTGTAGCAAAGATCGGTTCCATGTCACAGGAAAGCGGCAGAGAAGTTGAAACATACAACAAAATCATGAAGCAGCTTTTGGACAGGCGGGAATCAATTTCCGGTGTCAACATCGATGAGGAATTTACCAAATTGATTAAATATCAGCAGGGATATAACGCAGCCGCCCGTTTCATCAACACGATGAATGAGCTCTACGATGTCCTTATCAACAGAATGGGAGTGTAAAAAATGGAACGCGTATCATCAAACATGCTGACCAATGATTCCCAGTTTTATTTGAGGCGCCACGAAAGAAATCAGGCCGATCAAATGAACCGGATCACGAAACAGACAAAAATAAATGAATTGAGCGATGACCCCGCCGCGGCGTCTCACGCGGTTCAATACGATTCATATCTTAAACGGCTTGGGCGCTATGAAAAAAACGCCCTCTACGCCGAAGATCATTACCGGCAGGTTGACGGTTATCTTCAACACGCGAACGAAATCCTCCAGCATGTCCGGGAACTGACCGTGAAAGGCGCAACCGGAACCTACGCGCCGGAAGACCTCAAGTACATGGGCATCGAAATGAACGAGATGCTGAAAGAGCTTATCACGGTTGCGAACGCCACAGGAGCCGAAGGAACAAAACTGTTTGCCGGCGATAAGGCGTTTACCGAACCTTTCCGCACGGTAGAAGGAACGGTTCCCGGCGGAAATGAATCGATGGTCGTGCGCGTTGAATACCGCGGGGCCGGAGCTGCCCGGAACGCCGAAATTTCGGAAAATACCTTTGCCGTTCTTGATGTCGGCGGCGGAGAAGTATTCTGGGCGGAAAAAATGCAGATCTTTTCAAACTATGACGCAAGCAATTACCGCGCGGAAAATGACGCGTCGATTTTTGTAGACGGCCATGAAATTTTTGTCACTACCGGCGACACGGTGAACGCGATTGTCGCGAAGATCAACGATTCTCCCGCGCCCGTGAAAGCCTACGTCGATCCTGAAACACGGGGAATCAGTCTTGAAGGAACGACCGCCCACCTTATCCGGCTGGAAGATCAACAGGGTTCAACGGTCCTACAGGATTTGGGCCTCATCAATTTTAACAGCGACGCCAATGCCCCTAACTGGAACCCTACAGCGCGCGTTTCCGGCGGATCCATGTTCGACATGATCATCAATATCCGTGACGCGCTGTTCCGCGGCGATCAGGATTTTATCGGGAGCCAGGGAATCGGCGGCATGGATTTAGCCTTGAACAACATGGGCGGCAAAATGGCGGAAGTCGGCGCGCGCATGACCCGTGTCAGCCAGACATGGAGCCGCCTGAACGAGGAAATCCCGAACGTTACACAGGCCCTCGCGCGGGAACAGGGAATCGATATGGCAACGGCAATCACCGATCTTAAAATGATGGAGCTTGCCCACAAGGCGGCTCTTCAAACCGCCGCAAAGGTAATTCAGCCGACATTGATGGATTTCCTCCGCTAAGGTGGGTGCCTGTCACCAAAAATGGCTGGTGTTGTTTGTCGCTTTAAGGCGCTGTCTATAGCGTATATATTAAGGAGTTTTGTGTGAGAGTTGCTACAAAGGCGTTTGGTCCTATGGAAGTGGATGAACGGCAGAAAGTTCATTTTCAGAGCGGGTTATTTGGGTTTGAATCGTTTAAAGATTATGTAATTCTCGATGCCGAACGGCAGCCTTTTTTCTGGCTGCAATCAATGGACGTGGAAAAAGCCGCGTTCATCCTCATCGATCCTTTTTTGTTCAGGCTGGATTACGAAATCAACATTGATGATGATCAACTGCAGGAAATCGGCATTTCCGATCCTTCCAAAGCGTTGATTTTTTCCATTGTTACAATTCCCGCGGACGGTCCCATGACCGCTAATCTTCAGGGGCCTGTAATCGTCAATAAGGAAAATCGTGAAGCGAAACAGGTAGTTCTTACCGATCCCCGTTGGAAGACGAAACATGATATATTGGCGGAGCTTGCCGAAAGCGGCGCCGAGTGCGGTGCCGAAAGCGGTGCCGAAAGCGGCGCCGAAAGTAAAAAGGAATAGGCTATGCTGATACTATCCAGAAAAGTGAACGAAAAGATCATGATCGGAGATGATATTTCCATATCGATTATAGAAATCCGCGGCGACCAAGTCCGCATCGGTGTTGACGCTCCCAAGCATGTAAAAGTATTCCGCCGCGAAGTGTTCGACGCTATCGAAGCCGAGAACAAAGCCGCCCTTGAATCGGCCGCCGTTCTGCCGGAACTTAAATTTAAGTAGTAAGTAACAGTCAGTAAAGATAAAAGGTCATCTTTGTTCTTTGCTGACTGTTATCTGTTCATTTGTCACTTATCCTCATTCCGAATATAAATGTCATCAAAATCCTTGTTGATCGAATAGAAAATTTCCAAAAGGGTTGGATCAAAATGGGTCGCTTTTTCACCCATCATTTTATCAATGGTAGTTTTATGATCATAAGCGGGTTTATAACTCCGCCTCATCCGGAGCGCGTCGTACACGTCCGCAATGCTGACAATTTTTGCTGACAGCGGAATCATGTCTCCCGCAAGCTGGAAAGGATACCCCGAACCGTCCCATTTTTCATGATGAGAAATAGCGATTTCTTTTGCCATAGGATTCGGATATGTCGAAAGAATGAAAGCGCCGTTTTTTGTATGTTCCTGCATTATCGACCATTCCCAATTTGACAAGGGGCCCTCTTTGTTCAAAATATCATCGGGAGTGCCGACCTTTCCGACATCATGCATGGAGGCAAGAAAACCAATGTCATCAATAAAGTCAACATCGACCTTTTCAAAGCCCTTCTTGTGATAGAGTTCTTTTGCCAAACGGCAGGAATAATAGTTTACTCTGGAAATATGTTTTCCGGTATCGTTGTCCTTCAATTTGGAGGCTTCCAACAAACTTAAAAAAACGCTTCGCAAAAGAGTTTTATTTTCTTCGGTAACATTATCAAAAAGAACCACAAATTCATGAGGCTTTTCATTATTGATAACCGAAGGGAAGACGAAAACCTTTGTCAGTACCGTTTCGATGTCTCTTGACTTCATTCGTGCCATTCCTTTCCAGGAATGACCGTTTCTTCCTTCCAGCACCGTTTCCCGAATCTCTCTGAGACTTTGTTCCCCAAAAGATTTGCCGAAAATGCTGTAAAAATGATTGCCCTCAAGTTTAAAGAAACCGGAGAACAATTTTTGACAAGCCTCGTTAGCGTATACTATGACGAAATTTTGATCGATAAGAAGAATTGGGAAAATACTATTCTTAAAAGAATTGACAACGTAGGCATTTGGTTTTTTGAAATTGCTCTTGACGCTGTCTTCCTTTGCTTCTTCAACATCTTCCAGGGATTCTAAATCCCCGGATTCAAGTTCATCAACGGCGCTTTCTTCAAAAGATTGCAAATCTTCAGATTGTAAATCCTCGGATTGCAAATCCTCAAATTCATGTATGTTGTCTTTCAAAACGTCCTCCAGAATTTAACCCGAACACCCGGCAATGCTTAGTTCTGCATCACTCTTCCTTAAATACATTGGACTGGAGACAGGTGAATCACCCTTCGCGTTATTAATTATATACTGTTTTTCGGCTTTTACAAGTAAATTGCCGGCATATCCGCCGTTTTTTCCTGTTTTTTGTGCTATAAAATGTGATGATTTGTGCAATTTTGATCCGCCAATTCTTTCTAAAAACAATTCTGCCGCGGGGCCGCAGACAAAAACCGGTTTATCTGTTGGAACAAATGACAGAATTTCTTCCGCGGAAGCGTCGGTATAATCATGCAGAAGATTATCATGATGATACAGCGCCGTAAAAAAACATTGTTTTTTTGCGTCAATTACAGGAAGCACATATCCCGGCCAGAAACTATAAGGATGGGCCATGCAGTCGAGTGTCGGAATCGAAATAAAGGGAATATTCAAGGCGGTTGATATTCCTTTTACCGCCGCAAAGCCGATGCGCAGGCCGGTAAAAGAGCCGGGGCCCCGCATACAGACAACTAAGTTCAAATCCTGCCGGGAAATTTCCGCCATCTTGATAATGCTGTCACAGACTTCCATGAGTAATTCCGAATGACGCAGTCCGGCCGCTATTTCGATATACCATCGCCCTTTGTCGGTTTTTAAGGCAGCGGAAAGTGTGTCTGTCGCGGTATCTACGGCAAGTATATTCACGATAATTCCCAGTCAATTCCTTTCACAGTGATGAGTCTTTCCCCCCGTTCGAGAATCTCTATGTTGATAAAAATAGTTTCTTCGGGAAGCAAATCCTCGACAATATTGCTCCATTCAATAACGCAGACTCCGCCGCCGTACAGCAATTCTTCGGCCCCAATATTGATAAAATCATCGGAACCTTTCAAGCGATACGCGTCGATATGGTACAGCGGCAACGGTCCGTCATATTCCGAGATAATAGTATAGGTGGGACTCGTAATTTCTTCATCAATCCCAAGCCCTAAAGCGATTCCCTTTGTAAGTTGAGTTTTCCCTGTTCCGAGACCGCCTTCCAAAGCCGCAATACTGCCTCTTTTTAACCGTTTCCCGATACTTTCCCCAATCACCAGGGTTTCTTCCGCACTGGCGCTGATTATTTTAAACAGGGAGCTGTCCGCTTGTGTCAAGTTCATCAAGATACAATTTTAACTTTTTCATTAAAGGAACCAAAGGATAATCTACAGGCTGTTCAAATGTTACGGAAATATGCTTTTTTCCGGTGGGCATGTGTTCAATTTTAAAATCGATCTTTCTTTTCACCGTTTTATCCATAATCTCCACGCTCAGAACGCCAGAATAGAACCTTCGGTAATAAATAGGGGAATCCGTTCGTTGTACATCGTTTAAACTTATTATCTTCATCCAGCTATCATCTTGTAGTCATCATATTTATCTTAAGGATATATGAATATGATATGTCCGTCAATACTGATCGTATTCAAAAACCATAGCGCTGATAGCATTTTGACTCCGCTGGGGCACTTTCAGAAATTTTATGTGCATAGTGATTGCCGCGGCGCCGCTTCGGTTGGTTCTGAGCACTAAACCAAGTGCGCTCATTTTTAAACCCTCATCATTTTCAAAGGTTATTTTCAGCCTGCTTCCCGCTTGGATAATCGATCCCGTTTTAAGCGCGCATCCGCCAAGGGAAATATTTTCAATCGTTCCCCGGTACCTTTGCGGGGCAACTACCATTTTCTTTTCCGCTTTTCTTCCGCTTCCTGTTTCCTGCATATGAACCATAAAGAAAACCGTGCTGAGTGAAACATCCTGCCGCTTAAAACGGCGCTGAATCATCGAGTTATTTACCTTGTTTGAATGCGCCAGTTGAAGCGCCGCTCCTTTGGGAGTATCTACGGTTCCAACGACTCTTGTATCAAACGAAAATCCTTTGCTCGATTTTGTGAAAAAAGAAAGCGTTACCTTGTTTCCGGGAGAAAACCGTATCGGCGTTCCCAGCGCGTTCCGGGGGCAGTCCACCAAAAGATGATCTCCTTTGGAAGACAGTACTTTGACAGAAAATGTTTCATCCTTGGAGCTTGTAAGTACTGCCGCCATGTTTTCTGAAATTTGACGGGTTGAACTTGCCACCTGGACCCGCCCTTGGGCGGTTTCGGCAATGTTTCTGATTGAAAAAAGGACAGTCAGAAAATTTTGCAATTCGTCTTCCGAAGAAGCCCTTTTTTCAATGGATTTGTACGCCCGCTTAAAAAGTTTATCCAAAGAAGCGGTGTTTGCCATAACGGCCAGGGGATCCGAAACGCCTTCATTCCTAAAAACATATTCCAGTAATTTTACCTGATCTTTGTTCAGTCCGTATAAATTCACGGCTTTACGCATATTAAAAATGCTGAATTTTCTCGGAGTCGCGGAACCGGATTTCTTTTTCTGTTTGCCGCCGAAACCTGTCGCGCCGACTCCGTTCCGGATAATATTGACCACAATGAGAATAACAATAAAAGAACCGAGAAAAATCAAAAAAAATCTTGAGACAGTAGGGTCTTCTTCCCGAAAAAAAACACCCTCCAGCTGTAGTAAAGGCAGCGGCAGATTTATGCTTCCCATTACGAAGACCTCCTAAAACAGAAAAAGATCAGGATTGTTTATGGAAGCATAAAAGTTCCTGAGTCTCGGTGCCAATTCGTACTCTGAAAGATCGCCCACCAATACGGAATCTTTTGATTCATAAGCCGACAATAGTTCCTCAAGAGCAGTGCTTAATTCTTCAAAAAAGGCTTGAAAAGTTTGATCTTCAATTTTGATGGATTCAAAATGAACGCCTTTCTGCTCCATTATCGCGATAATTCTGAATAATTTCTCACTTATTCCGGAAAAAAACTGCATGGTTTCGGCAGCCTTGACATTTTTACCGGTTTGCAAATCCAAAGGCAAATCTTCTAAACGCTTTACGCAGTCTTCAATAAGATGCTCCATACTGCCGATTTCTTGTCTCGTATGTTCCAATTCCCGAATCCTTTCCATGATGAGAGCCTGAGCATCCTTAGGATGCAAGCCGGTATTTGAAAAAACATCGTTCAGCAGGGAAAAAAGCGCTGTTTCCTTATGTTTAATAAAACTTGCCGCGGCGCCTTCTTCCCACATCTTTTGAATCGCTTTTTTATCCTCATAAGACGCGTTTTCACAAATTTCGAGGCATTGAAGCACCGTCATCAAGGCTTCAAGGTAGAGCTCAAGCTGGCTGCTGGTTCTGATATCGATGGTGTTAATAGAATCAAGTTTCTGTGAAAAGACTTCGGAAACGGCGCCGGACACGATATCTTTGCCGTCAATAACGATACCGCTTACACAATGATCCGAATTTTGAAGCCATTGTTCGATGCCGGATAAAAGCTCGCCGACGTTTTCTTCTTTTTCCAGAGTAATATTTGCTGTCTGTCCATTAATGGTAAAATCCATTACTCCTCCCGGATGTGATTCTGATTGCTATTGATTATTGTTTCTTCTGCTGAACTGATCCAGCGAAGAAGCGGTGCTTTCCATACGGTTGTAAGCGCCTTCCATCGCGCCGTATTGCCGTTTTAAATCTGCTTCTCTGTTTGCAAGCTGCTTATCCATTGTTTCTATGCGCCGCTGTTCCTGGCTTATTTTTGAATCGATAGTTCCTGTTTTTAAGCTGATGATGCCGCCGGTTTCAACATAAGACCTCATGAGCCCGTCAAGAGAAAAAGCGATGCCGGAATCGACAATCATATCTCCGTCGGTGTCTTGTCCGAAAAGCTGCTGAACTGCCGGAAGATGATCCGCCAAAACCGCATCCAAGACTTTTTCATCGATTTCCAAATATCCGCGCAAACGCGACGCACTGTACCCGCCGATTCCTGAACGTCTTACATCGGTTCCAATGCCGATTTGCGAAAGAAGCGCGACTTCCTGTTCGTCAACGGTAGGGTAGGGCGATGTTGTTATTCTTTGCATCGTGTTTTTAAGCTGATTAAGCGTAGTATCTCCGGAAAAAGCACCGGCTTTTTCTTTCATTGCGGTCCGCTCATCATCAGTAAGATAGGTCAATTCATTGATAATCGCTTCATCATTTCGGTTGAGTGTGTTTGTATTAGCCCTTAGTACGTTTATATCTGCCATAAGCTGATTGTAAGTTCCCACCATCGTGTAAATCGCGTCTTTTATACTTTCCCGGTCCGGTTCAACGCTGATGCTTACAGGATCGTCCGTCGGGCGGTGTACACGAAGGGTAACTTCCGGAATCAAATCATCTATCGTATTAGTAGGACGCCGGATTTCGATTCCGTCCATCAAAACAACGGCATCCTGGGCCTGGGAAACGGCCTGCAAGGGTTTAAATCCGCCCGAAACAGCGGGATCAAACATCGTGATATTCCGGATCGATACATCCCTGTTTGTGTTCTTGTTCAGCAGATCGATGGAAACGACGGTTTTTTCTCCGGCCGCGTCCCCCAGATTGTATTGATATGTATCGAAAGATGCCGAATCGTGAATGGGAGGAAGCGCGGCGTTTGTTCCGTCGGAAAAAGTGAGGAAAAGCACCTGCATGTCGTCAACGCGTTTCGGCGGCTCGGGGGGAATGTATGCCGGCAGCGGCACGGTAGAATTATCACTTTCAATGACGATGCCGCCGTAACTTACGGAACCTGTGTCCGGAATGGACGGTCCCGGCGGCGGCCCAGCGAGGGCCGAATCGGCATCATCTCTTACTCTTGTCGCTATTTCAAATTCGAGGGTTAAAGCGTTTTGATTGGGAAGGGCGCTTCCGATGGGAATAGTTACCGATGATTCCGCCCCCGCGGTTAGTGTGCCGCTTCCAAAAGAAACTGCCCCGGGATTTGCCGCGTTTTGGATGCGGACAGATTCTTGGGAAAGCGTAATATTCCGCGCGGAATCACTAACTTTTTCAATCATGCCGCTTTCGAGCGCGAACGTCTCCGCTGTTCCGGAAAATCCCAATTTCTGAGAAGCTCCCGTAACAAGTGATTCAATAATCAAAGATTTTGTCCCGGGCTGTACAGTAAGAACGCCTGCCTTAATTTTGTCCCTGCCCCGGCGGTTTACCGCTTCGGCAAAATCATGTAAGGAACCGCCCCGGTAGTTAAAGGATATTTCATCTTCACCTATGGAGAACGAGTAGTTCCCGTCGGGGACTTTAAAATCATTTCCAAGCGGCGCGGACAAAAATCGGTCGGCCGCCGCCGCCTGTTTTATCGTGAAAAAACGTTCTTGTTCAACGGCACCTCTTTCCGCCGTTCCGGTCAAAGCCGATTCATTTGAAGAAGACGCGATTCTTTCGTTAAAAGGATTCTGAAAAGAATACAAGACCCGCGTGCTTTCCCGAAGGGAAGTCATAAACCGGCCTACATCCTGCCAATAAGTCCTCTCGTTCTGGAGATTCTCGACGCTCTTCTCCATTCTTTGGAGAGGAACTCTCTCGACTTTCATGAGGTCTTCGATCATCTTTTCTGTATTGAACCGGCTTGTCACCCCCGGAATACTAATATCAGACATGAACCGCTTTTCTTCACCTTCATAGAAGCTCTCCAAAGCGAACTTTAGAAGGCTTCTTATACTTCTTCATCAAAAAGAAAACCAATTGTTTCCTTAAGCTTTGAGTTAATCCGCTGTAATTCTTCCGGCGGAAGCACCTTAATCACTTTATCGGTTTCCGGATCGATGACCTTAACAGTAACATCATGAGACTTGTGATCCACGACATACTGTAGTTTTCGGTTTAAAGATGAACTAATCTTATCGAGGTCCGCTGCGGCTCTCCGTTTTTCCGGTGTTGTTGAGGCTAATGTTTGTGCCGCGGCTTTTTGAAATTCCGCTGATCGCATCTGCGAAGCCGCTGATGCCCGGTCCTGCGGGAGCTGGTCCGAATAAGGAATTCCGTTTCCCATTCCGGATATTTGAATACCCATAAGGTACCTCCCTGTAATATGGTCAAAATGACCATATTTCACATATTACTTCCTTGTAATACGATTTTTTGATATGAGGAAAATGTAAACTAATCTTCCCTCTTACATTATAAGAGTAAAAAACACGTCACGCAAATTCCTCTGCTGCCGCTCATTACTCAATGCTGAATCAACCCACAAGATTGATTCAGCTGTCTTCCAAAAAAGGATGGGGAAGGGCGCGGGCTTCCCCCATCCTGCCTGCTAAAAGACGACGTCCAGATGCCTCTTAGGCTGGCTTACACGTATCCGGTGAAACACCGGAAAATTAACCAAGAAGACTCAAGACTGAATTGGTCCGGGTATTAGCCTGGGCCAGCATAGCCGTTCCCGCCTGGGAAAGAATCGAATTCTTGGTATATTCGACCATTTCCGATGCCATATCGGCATCGCGGATTCGGGATTCCGCCGCCTGAAGATTTTCAGAAGCGATTGCGACGCCTTGGGCTGCTGTCTCAAAGCGGTTCTGGTACGCACCAAGATCGGCCCGCTGTTTTGACACCTGCCTCAGCGCTGAATCAACAGATCCAATCGCCATGTTTGCATCTTCCGGCGTTGCAATAGTTATAATCCCGCTGCTGCCTTGAGCGCTCTGTAAACCTAATGCCTGTGCAGTCATGGTTCCAATAAAGACCTGTTCGTTCTGGTCCATATTGGCACCAACCTGGAACTGCATGACCCTTCCCACGGACGAATCCCGGGCAAACGCTCCGGTCAGCATATTCATACCGTTAAACTGAGCATGGCTCGCGATCCGGTTTACTTCGTCCACCAATTGGGAGACTTCAACCTGAATCTGCATTCTGTCCTCATCGGAATAAATTCCGTTGGCGGACTGTACAGCCAATTCTCTGACACGGTGCAGAATATCCTGGGTTTCCTGAAGATAGCCTTCAGTAGCCTGGATAAAGGATACGCCGTTCTGAATATTGCGTTCAGCCTGGTTAAGACCACGGATCTGACCCCGCATTTTTTCAGAAACAGCCAAGCCTGAAGCATCATCGCCAGCCTTGTTGATACGCAGCCCGGAACTCAACCGCTCAATATTTTTCGCGACATCGCCCTGGGTAACGCCGAGTTCACGGTTGGCAAACATAGCGCTCATATTATGATTAATTATCACGATAACCCTCCTTGTGTTGGAAACTATGGCTATCCTTAGCCACAGCGAACCGCATGATCAGAAGAATCCGAAGGAAACCCGCACCGTTTCCTTTCGTTCTTGCCGAACACGGAACAGACCGCTTCTGGATTTTCACTCCAATAAGCGATCCATGCCGTCATACGCAGCAACACCGTCTGGGTTTTTGTCAAAGAACATGGAACGAGCATGGTGTGTTTACACCACACCCATCCTCTTATAGTTTACTCCATTATTGGAGAAGCTGCAAGACCGAAGTTGTTCTTTGATTTGCCTGGGCCAGCATAGCCGTTCCGGACTGGGCAAGAATTTGATCGCGGGTGTAATTAACCATCTGGTTGGCCATATTGGTATCCCGGATTCTGGATTCCGCCGCCTGGAGGTTTTCCGCTCCGATGTCGAGGCCGACAATAGCATGTTCCAGACGATTCTGGTACGCGCCAAGATCAGCTCTCTGCTTGTTGATGATTTTCAAAGCGGTATCGAGAACGCCGATAGCCCTGTTGGAATCTTCCGAGGTTTCCAGGGTGATAAACGATCCGTCTCCAACAGCTCTAACGCCAAGACCTGCGGCAGTCATGGTTCCGACAAATACCTGTTCTCTCTGATCCATGTTGGCGCCGATGTGGAACCACATGGAAGCCGCTATCACGTTTTCGCCTCCCTGCCTGGCAAAACGTCCTGTGAGCATGTTCATGCCGTTAAATTGGGCATGGCTGGCAATCCGGTCAATTTCATCGACGAGCTGCGATACCTCAACCTGAATCTGCATACGGTCTTCCGCGGAATAAATACCGTTTGACGACTGAACGGCAAGTTCCCGGATTCTCTGGATAATATCCTGAGTTTCCTGGAGATAGCCTTCCGTCGTTTGAATAAAGGAAATACCGTTTGCAGCATTCGCGGAAGCCTGATTCAATCCTCTTATCTGGCTTCTCATTTTTTCAGAAACTGCCAGACCGGAAGCGTCATCGCCCGCGCGGTTGATACGGAGACCGGAAGAAAGTTTTTCCATGGACTTGGTAAGACTTCCCTGCGTTACTTTAAGGGACCTGTCAGCGAACATAGCGCTGAGGTTGTGGTTGATGATCATGTCATCCTCCTTGATAGTTGGCGAAGATACGCCTGGCGAAGATACGCCTCATGAAAGCATCCTTGCTTTCATGTTTGATCAGCCGAAAACTGCGGGATTTTTGCCGCGGACAATCACCCTTTTGCTTACTTCTAACCAGTTTTCTTATCGGCCCAAAGCATTTAATACTTTAGCGGTTTTTTTATTTTTTTTCAAAAACCGCCTGCAAGGGATATGAAAATAAATGTTCCCTTGATGATTTTTCTCTGTTTGCGTTACAATCCTTACATGCTCCAGTTTGCGGGCAATACCAAAGGATATATACAACAGCCTTTCCGTTGTTTTGCGGAAAGGCTGTTGGAAAACGCCGAAAGGCCGAAGAAACGGTAAACGTTACATCTCCATGTTCTTTATCCCGCTGAGGTCTCCGTTGACCGCCGCCCGGATAATCGGTCCCATGTACTCGTCCACTTTCGCGGCCGTAAGCGGTACCGGCATGTTCTTCAGCTTCATATCAAGCTGAGGGTCCTTCGCCGCGGTGAGTATCTTTTCGACATAGGAGTCGTTCCACTTGGGAAGATCTTTCAGCGTGGCCGGAGCATTGATCGATTTACAAAAGGCAATCATTCCCTGCGCAAACGCGGCGCCCAAATCCCGTCCCTTAAGCTCTTCCAGATTCCCGGATATATATCCGTACTTTTTGAATATATTCCCCGCAAGCCGAAGCTGCTTCTCGATAGCTGGCGCAAAGAACACCGCATAATATGGATTCATGAGTCCGCAGGCGGTTCCATGTCCAGCAAGATCGACAAGGGAAAAACTTGTCATGTGAGGACCGTGCGTGCCTCCAATCATGATAGCATATCCGCCGAGGTCCGTGGCCATGCCGATGGCTTCCCGCGCTTCCATGTCCTTTGGATCTTTCATGACCCGCGGAGCGTACTGAATCGTCAGCTCCATAGCGGTTTCGGTGATTTCCGCGCAGAGATCGTACTTTTCCTTCGGAGCACTTGCGGGAAGTCCCGTGAACACTTCAAAGCAATGGGCAATGGAATCCAGCGCTCCGTCGATGGTTACGGAAATTGGCATGGAAGCGGTTACATCATAATCAAAAACAGCACAGGGAGGGATAATCGCGTCATCAACAATGAGTTTCTTTTGGCCCGCGACAGGGTCCGTAATGTTGGAATACTTCGTAAGATGCGCGCCGGAACTGGCAGAAGTCTCAACCGCGATAAGCGGGAAAAGTTTCTTGCCGCTTTGCTTCAGAGCTTCACTGACGATTCCCGTCCCGAACCAGTGATCGATTTCCGGTGTAACGTCCGCGCCGAGAGACGCGAGAAAGTTGGCAGCCTTACAGGCATCGATGGTGGAACCGCCGCCGACCGCGATAATCACATCGGGTTTGTAATGAAGAATATACGTTTCGATGCGGTAGACATCGACCCGCGGCGCGTTGGGACCGGCGTCGGGGACAATGGTATTTCCCGCGAGTATCAGGCCGGCACTTTGCAGGGCATCCGTTACGGCATCGGCTGTTTGTTTCATGTAAGTTGTATTGCAGACTACGAGTGCGTTTTTGCCGAACGCAGAGGCGAGTTTTCCAAGCTCCGGCAATACTCCCCGGCCGAATATATAACTGCCGCCTTTCCAATCGGAAAGTAATTTTTTTGACTTTGCAAATAATTCGTTCATACGATACTTCCTTTAAAATATCCTAAATTAATCCGCCGCCCGGATAACTTTTGCGTCCAGCAGCTCGTTTATCTTATCTTCCGGTATATGCAGATCTTCCGACAGTATGTTTCTTGTATGCTCTCCCAGCACCGGCGGGGCAGTCCATCTTCCGATATCCATTCCGGGCTGCTTTACCGCCGGACCCAGGAGCTTCATTTCTCCCAGTGTAGGATGCGTAAGCTGTACTATCATGTCCATGCTTTTTATCTGTTCGGAACTCAAAGCCTGTCCGATAGTATTCACGGGAGCCGCGGGGATGCCCGCTTCAAGAAGTTTTGTCACCAGTTCTTCAACTGTTGTTGCCTGAAACTCTTTTTCCAAAATCTCCGCCAGTGCCGCCCGGTTTTCCCAGCGCGGACCGTTTTCGCTAAAGCGGAGATCGGTCAATAGTTCCGTCATTCCAAGCAGTTCGCAGAACTTTTTCCATATATGGCTGTGTCCGGCCCCGATTACCAAATATCCGTCTTGTGCCTTAAACGCGCCGTAAGGCGCTAGGTTCGCATGATGAGAACCCATCGCCCCTCGTACTGTTCCGTTCAAAAGGAAGGTGACCGCGGCGTCGGTAAAATACGATGTAATGCTTTCCAAAAGTGAAGTCTTCACCCACTGCGCTTCCTTCGTTTTTGAACGCTCCCGCTTGAAAAGCGCGGACATCACGCCGCTGAACGCATACACGCCGGCTACCATATCGACAATGGAAATGGCTGGCTTTACCGGTTCTCCTCCGGAAAGTCCGTTCATGCTCATAAAGCCGCTGTATGCCTGTACTGTATGATCGAACGCGGGATTTTCGGCGTAGGGCCCTTTGCTTCCATAGCCTGAAATACTGCAATACACAATCGAAGGGTTGATTTTTTTCAACGCTTCAAAGCCCAGCCCCATTCTGTCCGCAACACCGTTCCTGAAATTTTCGATGAATACATCCGCTTTTTTTATCAGATCAAGAATTATCTCTTTTCCTTCTTCGGTTTTCAGATTGATTGCGATACTTTTCTTGTTCCGGTTTGCCGCCATAAATCCTGTTGACAGATCCTTTCCGACAAAGGGCGGCCCCTGTTCACGCTGAGTATCGCCTTCCAGCGATTCCACTTTTATAACATCCGCACCGTAGTCGCCCAGCAGCATACCGCAATAGGGCCCCGCGAAAAAGCGCGTTACATCGATAACCCGTATACCATCCAATACTCTTTCCATGTCTATCCTGCTCTATGATTGTTGTTTGCCCGCTTCTTTCTGCGCGAAAAATGTTTGAATACCGGCATCGTAATCCGCACTGCCGTCCATCGGTTCCCGTAAGGCATTGGAATAGGCCAATGCGGTTTCAAGACTCATCTCCGGGGTATACTGGGTGATTTTCTTGACGGCTGCTACACCCCGCTTTGTGGACTTTTTAATTTCTTCACATAAGGCCGCCGCTTCGTCTTCAAGCCGCGCGTCCGAAACAAGGCGCTGAACAAGTCCGATGCGCAGCGCTTCTTCCGCGCTTACCTTTTTCGCGGTCATGAGCATTTCTTTCGCGGCCGCCATGCCCACCACGCGGGTTAAGCGCGCGGGACCGCCCGAACCGGGGAACGCGCCCAGCGTCATTTCGGGGAAAGAAAAAACCGCTGTTTCTGACGCTATACGGATATCGCAGGCAAGAGCCATTTCCAATCCGCCGCCAAGGCAAAAACCGCGGATAGCGGCAATTACCGGGATGGGCAGGGCTTCAATCTTGTTAATAAAACGCTGCAAACTGAGTGTCTGTGTCCATCGTTCCTGCGGAGTCATTACCTTCCGCTCTTTCAGATCCGCGCCGGCGCAGAACGCCTTGTCTCCGCTGCCGATAATTACCAGCGCCCGAACATCTGCTTCCGCACTATATGTATCCAGCAGCTCATAAAATTCCTCCGCTAATCCCTGGCTAATCGCGTTGCGGGCATCAGGGCGATTAATCGTCAATGTAACGACAGCATCTTTCTTTTCCTCTATGAAAAACTTGGCCATTCCGAATCTCCTAACTTGTGAAACGTTTCACTAAATGAAATCATTATAGACCATAATCCCGAATTGTCAAGCATCACATTGATTTTTTCCGCCGATACCTATACAGTCTTGTAAATCGCCAAAGGAGGGGGATTGCTATGGAATTCGGGGTATGCATTAATTTGGTTGAAGCAATGCGGGACGGTACGCTTGGTGAAAAACTCGCGTCCATTTCTGAGGCAGGTTTTTCGTTTGTCGAAACCAACGCCGCCGCCGCGATAGATATAACAGCAGATGAAATGCTGCTTATAAAACGCGCGCTTTCTGATTACGGACTTGTTTGCCTGTGTTCAAATGTCATGTTTCCGGGCAATATCAAGGTTGTCGGCCCTGATATTTCGGAAGAATCTATCCGCTCATATTTGAACCGTCTTATGCCGATTCTTTCCGATTTTGGCGTAAAAACTGCCGTACTTGGCTCCGGAGAATCCCGCCGCGTGCCGGATGGATTCTCTTACAGTGAAGCTTATGCCCAATTTCTGAATTGCGCGGCAGCCGCGGCGGATATTGCTGCTAAATATGGAATTAAAATAGCTCTTGAGCACCTAACCCCTCGCGAGACTAACCTTCTTACCACCGTTGGGGAGACACTTGTTGCCGTAAGGGACTGCGGACGAGCAAATTGCGGGCTATTGCTTGATTATTTTCACGTAGATAGGGACTCTCTCGATATATATAGCATTGAAGAGGGGGGGAGTATCTTGTATCATTCTCATGTCGCCGTACCGGAAAGCAGATTGTATCCAACGCCGGAAGACGCGGAATTACTGCGTCCGTATTTTGATACACTTGTGGGATGCCCTTACAATAGAACCGTGAGCATAGAAGGGGTGCTGCGGGAAGGCGTCAGTTATTACGATAATTTGGCGATGGCATACAAAGTTCTGAAAGCCCTGTCTAAGTGACAGCCGAAAATGACTGTTATATCGAATAGTGTAACAAAGAAATACCTTGATTTTTCTGATGATGAATCAGGAATGACTCTGCGCATTTTGCTCGAAAATGATTACGGAAAAAAATGTTTTTCTTGACAAAACAATTATTTGAGAAGTAGAATTATTTCATAAAACGTTTCAGTAGTATTTGCTGTTTCCTTGCGGATTGTTTTTTTTGATGGGACTTATCATTAAAGTGAAACGTTTTAGTTGATAGTTGAGATTTTCAGATAGACCTTAGGTCTGTAACAAAACAGATTTTTGAGTGGTTTTAAAGATATGAACCTGTAACAGGCATTATAGACCTCAAGGTTCAAGTCTAAGGAGTTTAGTAATGCTTGCAAAAAATTCAAATCCAGCGGCTGAAATACTGCGGAAAAACGGAAAAGTATCCGCCAGCTGGGTTCAGGGGGGAAGCCCCATTATGACCGAGATTCTCGCGGAAGCAGGCTTCGATGTGCTGCTTATCGACATGGAGCACGGCGCCGCCAGTGATACGATGACCCTTATTTCGATGATACAGGCCATGAAAGGGGAGCCCGCTGTTCCTTTTGTCCGGGCTCACTGGAACGATATGGTACAAATTAAACGAATCCTGGATTCGGGGGCTTACGGTCTTGTGATTCCGTATGTCAGCACCAAAGCCGAAGCGGAAGCCGCGATAAGGGCGGCGAAATATCCGCCGGAAGGGGTGCGCGGCATAGCCTCTAGTTCCCGGGCTGCCCATTTTAACAATAACTCGAAGGAGTATTTTGATACGGCAAACAAAGATATTTTTGTTTTTCTCCAGATAGAAACACCAGAAGGCGTGAAAAATATCGATGAAATTCTTTCGATTCCCGCTCTTGACGGTATTTTTATCGGACCTATGGATTTAGCGACAACTCACGGTTTCCGGGGATTGCCCAAAACTCCGGAGGTGGTGGAAATCATTCTGGGCCTGGAAAAGAAGATAAAAGCCAAAGGTAAGGCTATGGCGACAATATCTTTTGATTTTGAGGACACAAAAGCGAAATACGCCAGAGGTTACAATCTGGTTGTGTCAATGGCCGATACCGTAACCCTTGGCAAAATTGCCCGCGATGAGGTGGAGCGGTTTAGAAAAGAGATATTATAGGGCAGCGCTGATTAAGTCTCGATGACATTACTCATCGCTGCCCAAGTCATTTTTCGTAATTCTTATAATACAACGAATTACTGCAAAATGACAGTTTCATAAAGTAAACACTGATTTATGCTCGATGCATAAATCAGTGTTACCATAGGCATTTCTTGCGCGGAAAAAAGATAACAAAAAAAGAAAAAAATTGTTTGACAATATTTAATTACGGGTATTATAATAACCGGAAGTGAAACGTTTCAGTTGTTATTTGTTGAAACGTTTTAGTATTAACTGGAAATAATTGTTATTATTTCTTATTTTTTTAGGAGGAGACATTATGAAAGGAAAAATGGTAAAGATGTCCTTTGTTTTACTGGCGGTCATGCTTGTGCTGGCACAGGCGCATGTTTTTGCCGGAGGAAGCGGAGAATCTTCTTCCGGCGCGGCGAATTATCCGAACAAACCAATTCGGGTGCTTATTGCAAACGCTGCCGGCGGCGGCGCCGATCGTATGGTACGTACTGTTGCCCAGTTTTCCAAGAAATATCTCGGCGTGGAAATGATCGTTGAGAATATGCCTGGAGCCGCGCAGACATTGGCTCATACCTATTATAAGAGTGTTCCTAATGACGGATATACGATCATTGTACACGGTAACAGCGGCACTACTGTTACGCCGTTTTTGCAGAAGGTTGAATACGAACCGCTCATAGACGAAGAAGCGGTCGGCCGTTTGGCTAACGACTTGAATGTCGTAGTGGTTCACAAGGACGCGCCGGTAAACAATTTTGAAGAATTCATAGCATATACCAAGGCTCATCCCAATACCAAAATAGCTACTTCGGGAGTAAACGGTATTGATGATTTCCAAATTCACCTGATGAATCGTGCCTGTGGTATCGATGTTCTTCCTGTGGCTTATGATTCGGGCAGTGAAGCGGTTCTCGCGGTATTGGGCGGAGAGTGCTTCGCCGCGAATACGTCTGCCGCATCAGCGGGAGCTCAATATGACGCGGGGATGATAAAGTTCCTCGTCTTCCTTACCGATGAACCCGATCCCAAATATACCCACATACCGACCGCCAAGTCGCTGGGGTATGATGCCGCCTTGGATAACTCTCTCGGTTTTGCGGTGAAAAAGGGAACAGATCCGGCAATTAAACAAATCCTTGCCGATTTTATCATGGAACTTCCCAATGATCCTGATTATCTGAAAGCTATGTCGGCGGCGGGTTTGACCGTAGCTCCCTTGTCCATGCCCGATTTTCAGCAATTTCTCCAGGCGGAAGTGGAAAAAGTTCAGCTTGTAGTGTCTACGCTCGGGCTTGCATCTCAATAGTTCGGCATCTGTTTCTTAATGATTCTGCCGGTATGTATGCCGGCGGAGTTATGTAAGTCATTTTTAACACGCGGGGGTGTTTCCAATGGATGATGAACAGGAAGAATCAAGATTGCAAAAAATTGACCGTAATTTTACGCTGGTTTTTTGCGGAGTGTTGTTTCTTGTATCGGTTTTATTTGTGTTATTTTCTAGCAAGCTGGATATGTTCAGTAGACAACGTGTATTGGGTCCGGGCATTTTCCCCTTGGTTGTGTTTGCCATAAACGCGGCCCTTGCCGTTTGGCTGGCTGTTCAGGTCCTGACCGGAAAAGGAAGCAGCGCGAAAGTATCGGAACATATTAGTTTTGAAAGGATAAAAAAGCCTTTTTTTCTATATGGGCGTATTTTTATCGCTGTCGCGCTGCTGCAGGTTATCGGTTTTGTATTATCTTTGATTCTTTTCGTTTTTACTGATATGTGGTTTTTTTCTGAAAAGAAGCTGAAATTGCCGTTTGTTATCGCGTGTTCGGTCATTATTCCGGTTACGGTTTACGTTGTCTTCCATTTCCTGAATATAGAATTACCATCACCGGCGTGGCTGCCGTTCTAATTTCTATTCTATAAAGGAGGGAGGCAACTATGTTAGAAACTCTTGGTCATTTGGCGCAGGGATTTTTGCTGGCAGTTCAGCCCTTATCTCTTGTTTTTTGCCTTATTGGGGTATTGATGGGCGCGATTGTCGGTATATTGCCGGGGCTTGGCAGTTCCGCGGGCACTGCGTTGCTGCTTCCTTTTGTGTTCGGCATGAATCCCCAATACGGTCTTATTATGCTTGCGGGAATTTATTACGGGACTATGTATGGCGGGGCGATAACTTCCGTATTGCTTAATATTCCCGGCGAAGCGCAGGCCGTGGTAACCGCTATAGAAGGGTATCCCTTGTACAAACAAGGCAAGGGAGCTTACGCGCTGAGAACCGCTTTTACATCTTCCTTCATCGGTACAACCGCGGGTGTTATTCTTCTTACTTTTTTTGCTCCTATTTTGGCAATGTGGTGCTTGAAATTTGGTTCAGCGGAGCGCTTTTCCCTGATGTTTTTTGCCTTTATCTTTGTTGCCTGCCTCGCGGGGAAAAATATCGTTAAGAATTTTATTGCTCTGGCCATTGGTCTTGCTTTGGCAATGGTGGGACTGGACGGTCTGACGGGGACTCCCCGGTTTACTTTTGGAAAAATATGGCTTTTGGACGGGTTTGATTATACCATTGCGATACTTGGCTGTTACGCGGTTTGCGAGATCATGAAGCAGACAGCCGAAGGGTATGATGCCGGTTTTGACGCGCAGGTTCAAAAAATTAAAATGAGGGATATTCTGCCCCGTTTTAAGGAAGTCTGGGCCTTAAAGGGGTCTATTCTGAGGGGATGGATAATCGGTTTCATATCCGGCATTATGCCCGGGGCGGGCGCGACCATCGCCACATTTATCGCGTATAACACTGAAAAGAAAGTGTCTAAACATCCCGAAAAGTTTGGCACCGGAGCCATTGAAGGTATTGCGGTGGCGGAAACGGCAAACAACGCGTGCGCGGCGGGTGCTATGGTTCCCCTCATGGGGCTTGGTATCCCCGGTTCTGGTACGACCGCGGTACTACTGACCGGTTTTATCATGGTAGGTTTACAGCCGGGACCGACGCTTTTTGCCGAACATCCCGATATAGCCTGGTCCTTGATTGCGTCGATGTATGTCGGAAACATCATGCTGATTTTGCTTTGTCTGCTTGGCTTATCCATGTTTATCGGGCTCGTAAAAAAAGCGTTTCCGTTTATTGTTCCGCTTATTATTACTGTCTGTATCGCCGGCGCGTACGGGACAAACAACTGGATTCGGGACGTATGGCTTTTGCTTGCTTTCGGCGGTTTCGCTTACATTCTTTCATTGATGGATTTCCCCATGATCAACATATTGCTGGGATTGATTCTTGGAAAAGATATGGAAGTCAATTTTATTAAAGGACTGCTTTTAGCCGACGGAGATATTACGACTTTTATACGCCGTCCCATAAGCGGCACGTTGATAGTGATAGCCGCGCTTTTAATATTCTGGCCTTTATTGAAAAAATTGTTCAGTAAATTGCCGCGTTTAAATAAAAAAGAATCTCGTGTTTAGGAGGCGATGAGAATGATTTATCCACAGGTTTTTGCCAAGTACGGCAGCAAGAATCAAGTTAAAGCCGGTCTTATAGGATCAGGGCATTTCAGTACCGCACTTTTGGGTCAAATGAAGTACACCCCAATGTTTGATGTTCCGGTAATAGCGGAAAGAAACCATGACGCCGCGAAAAAGGCTTTTCAGAGCGCCGGAATTCCGGAAGAAGAAATTGTATTCTGTGACAGCAAATATTCCGCGCTGCGGGCTTTAGACAAAGGTAAATATGTATGGCTGGAAGACGCCATGCTGATGATGGATTTGCCCATAGACATCGTTATTGAAGGCACCGGCGACGGGGAACCCGGAGCAATGTTTGGTTTGGCCGCCATTGAACACGGAAAACATATTGCCATGCTCAACAAGGAAGCTGACGCCATTGTGGGACCCTATCTGAAATATCTCGCCGACCGCGCGGGTGTGGTGTACACGCCGGTGACGGGAGATCAGCACGGTCTTTTAATCGATTTTGTAAACTGGATACGCTCTTTGGGGCTTGATCTTATTTGCGCCAGCAAATCACCAGACGCGGAGCTGGGGCTTGACAGGAAAAACATGCGGGTTACCAAATTAAGGGAATCCGTCTATCCTGTCGAAGAATTGTGGCGATCCATCAGCAAAGATGAATTGGAAGTCCTTCTCTCCATGCCTGAAAGTCCCGCCGAAAAACTGCAAACTATCGCGGCACGAGCGGAAATCTTCAAAGATTTTCGCGGCGTCGTGCGCGCTCAGGAAATTTGTGAAACCCAGGTAGCGGCTAATGCTCTTGGTCTGATAATGGATTCTGACGCGCTGCTGAATCCTATACTCCGTACAGCAGAGCTGCCCTGTGTGTTGTGTCCGGGGGAAGACGGCGGTATTTTTCATGGAACAGAACGCTGTGAGATGATCGCTACGCTTAGAGATTTGGATGATCCCAATATGGGCGGCGGCATTTTTTCGGTAATTTCCAGCAAGAATGAGTATGCCCGCTATATCCTAAACAATAAGGGTTTGCAGCATAATCCAAACGGTATGGCTTCGCTTGTAACAAGACCTTATCATTTGTGCGGCGTGGAAACATCAACTTCTATCTTGACAGCCGGACTCCTCGGCATTTCATCCCTGCATCATAGTTATCTTCCGATTTATGATATGTATTCAAAAACCCTGCGCCCGATGAAGGCAGGCGAAACAATCAACAGCGATGACGAACTTAGCATGAAACCCATGCTTATGCCCGCCGCGGCCGCAAAAGACGGTAATCCTTTGCATACGTATGCGTTTCATGGCATGAAACTAAAACGCGATGTTCCGGCGGGAACTTTCATCACCTATGACATGGTAGACGTGCCGGCCGATTCGGTATTGTTAAAACTCCGCAAGGAATCGGATAAGCATTTCGGGCTCAGATAAAACTTGGCCCCGGATTGTATCGGCCTCTGCCTCAAGCGTTATCTGTTATGTATCAGCACGGAGTGAAGGCCGGTTTTTGGGACTATCTTACATATAAAGAAAAATACTCAAATGGTGTGTGCCGACTGAGACAGCCAGGCTGCGAAAGACACCGCGCCGAACCTTTATCAATCGAAGTTTTAAAACAAATTCGATGGTATGGCCCCCCCCCTCGGCGGATGATCAGAAAAAAACAAAAAATGAAAAATTTTGTTTGACAATTTCTGAATAGTGACTTTATAATTATCAAATTGAAACGTTTCAGTAATTATTAACTGAAACGTTTCAATTTTTAGAAGTAATGCTATTATTTCTTATTTTAAGAGGAGGTGGTCTTATGAAAAGGAAGATCGCAAAAAGATTTTTTACCTTGTTGGCCGTCATGATTGTGCTGATGCAGGTAAATGTTTTTGCCGCGGGAAGCGGGGAATCTCAGAGTGCTTCCGGTGCAGCTAACTATCCGAATAAACCCATTCGGCTTGTTACATCCAGCGGCCTGGGAGGCGGGACAGACCGTTTGTCGCGTATAATTGCCGCATTCTCCAATAAATACCTCGGTGTTGAAATGACGGTAGAACCCATGCCGGGAGGCGCTGCTACATTGGGACATACTCACATTATGAGCCAGCCGGCTGACGGTTATACTATTCTCATTAATGGCAGCAGCGGCACGACCATAACTCCCGCATGGCAGCCGGTCGCTTTTGACCCCCTGAAGGATCATGACTCGATTGCGCGCTTGGCCAGTGAACAGGGCGTTATTGCTGTTTCCGCAAGTTCATCGTTAAACAGTTTTGCGGATTTTGTAGCGCATTGCCGCGCTAATCCGGGTACCAGAATAGCAGTTTCAGGGGTTAACGGCGTTGATGATTTTCAAGTCCACCTGATGAACAAAGAATTAGGCACCGGCCTCATTCCGGTATCATATGATTCCGGCGGAGAGGTAATCCTCGCGGTAATGGGCGGAGAAGCTATTGGCGCCGTAACATCCAGTCCTTCGGCTAAATCCCAGACCGATGCCGGACTGATAAGAGTTCTGGCTTATCTTTCTGATGAACCCGATGCGAACTTCCCTTCGGTACCGAGCGTAACGCAGTTGGGTTATCCTCAGGTTGCGTTTAATAACAGCCTCGGAATAGCGGTGCGGGCAGGAACGGATCCGGCTATTAAGAAAAAGTTGGAAGATTTTCTTTTGGCGCTTCCCAACGATCCTGAATATGTAACGGCAATGGCAAATGCCGGTCATAAGATAGCTCCCATGAACTCTGTTGAGTACACAGCATTTCTTGAAACCACAATTACTACGGTCAAAGAAGTTGTAGCGGAACTTAAGGCAGCGAGAAAGTAGACTCTGTTTCTTGGAGCCTCGCCGGTGATGTGCCGGCGGGGTGTATTTTAAAACGATTCAAGGAGTTTTGTTATGGATGAGGAACAGAACGAAGAGGCAAAGCTGCAAAAATTTGACCGTAAATTCGTATTGGTATTTTGCGGGGTATTGATTCTCTTATCGTTTTTTTTAATTTTCCTTTCCGTCGGATTGGGAATGTTTGATGAAATACGTTTGCTGGGGCCGGGTGCCTTTCCGTTCGGCGTTTTTGTTATCATCATTGGGCTTTCTGTTTGGCTGGCTGTTCAGGTATTGACCGGGAAAGGAAGCAGTGCAAGATTATCCGAACATATTGTTCCGGAAAGGATGATAAAACCTTTTTTCCTCTTTGCGCGTATTTTTATTACTGTCGCGCTTATGCAGTTTATAGGTTTTTTGTTGGCTATGGTGCTTTTTACCTTTGTTCAAATGAATTTTTTTGCTGAAACAAAGTTGAAATTGCCGTTCATCATTGCTTGTTCAATTATTATTCCCGCGGCTGTTTATATAGCTTTTTCCCTTTTATATATCAATTTGCCTTCGCCGGCATGGCTGCCATTTTAATTTCCTGAGGAGGGATTGTTGTGTTAGAGACATTAAGTTTCCTGGGAGATGGATTTTTATTGGCATTACAGCCATTGTCCATTGTTTTTTGTCTTATTGGAGTATTGATGGGTGCCATTGTCGGTATATTGCCCGGACTTGGTCCCGGCGCGGGTACCGCCCTTTTACTTCCCTTTGTGTTTGGCATGAATCCCCAATATGCCCTCATCATGCTGGCGGGGATTTACTACGGAGCCATGTACGCGGGAGCTATAACTTCTATTCTCCTGAATATTCCGGGAGAAGTCGCGTCCGTATTGACGGCTGTAGAGGGGCATCCCCTGTACAGGCAGGGTAAAGGGGCTCAGGCCCTCCGTGTTTCTTTTGCGTCTTCTTTTATCGGCGGTACCTTGAGTCTTGTTCTGCTTACCTTTTTTGCCCCCGTGTTGGCAATGTGGTGCCTGAAATTCGGGTCGGCCGAACGTTTTTCACTGATGCTTTTTGCGTTTGTTTTCGTTGCCTGTCTTTCAGGTAAAAATGTAGCAAAGAATTTTATCGCTCTTGCGCTCGGTCTTGTTTTCTCGGTTGTTGGATTGGATTTAATGTCGGGACTCCCCCGCTTTACCTTTGGAAAAATATGGCTTTTAGACGGGTTTGATTATACCATTGCGATACTTGGCTGCTATGCGATCTGCGAGATCATGAAGCAGACTGTAGATGGGTTCGCCCAGGAAGGTTTTAATGCCCATGTTCAGAAAATCAAGTTAAAAGATATTATTCCCCGTTTTAAGGAGATGTGGTCCTTAAAGATGGCGATTCTCAGGGGCTGGATAATCGGATTTGTCTGCGGTGTTATGCCTGGTGCCGGAGCGACTATCGCGACTTTTATTTCTTATAACACTGAAAAGAAAATGTCCAAGACTCCCGAAAAATTCGGGCATGGCGCTGTTGAAGGAATTGCGGCAGCTGAAACATCAAACAATGCCTGTACGGCAGGCGCTATGGTTCCCCTCATGGGGTTGGGTATTCCCGGGTCCAGCGCGACGGCCGTTTTAATGACCGGTTTTGTCATGGTAGGCTTACAGCCGGGACCGACGCTTTTTGTGGATCATCCTGATATAGCATGGTCTTTAATCGCGTCCATGTATGTCGGTAATGTCGGCTTGATTTTAATGTGCCTTTTCGGTTTGTCAGGGTTTGTTTGGCTGGTAAAGAAGGCCTTCCCGTTTATTGTTCCGCTTATTGTCGCCGTATGTATTGCCGGCGCCTATGCGACGAATAATCAATTTCGGGATGTATGGCTTTTGTGCGGTTTTGGTATCTTTGCCTATATTCTCTATTTGGTCGAGCTTCCCATTATTAATGTGCTTTTAGGGCTCATCCTTGGCGGAACTATAGAAGTTAACTTTATCAGAACTCTTAATCTGGGAAAGGGCGATGTCTCGGTCTTGATACGCCGCCCCATAAGCGCCGTGTTGATAGCAGCCTCGGTGATCATGATACTTTGGCCGCTCCTGAAAAAAGGATTTTTTAAACTGAGGCAGCTAAAGAAGGCTTAAAACAAATCGATAGAGAACTATTTGAGTTGTAAGGAAAATGAAAAACCATTTATAAGAGGAGAAATTCGTTATGGTTAAAGTGGCATTAGTTGGAGCCGGCGCGATTGCGGAAAGGCATATTAATGCGTTTCAAAAAATTTCAAACGCCAAAATCGCCGCCGTTATTGATATCGACAGAAAAGCGGCGGAACAGCGCGCGGCTATGTGTGACGCGAAGGCTTATGATACATTGGCTGATTGTCTGGATATTGTGGACGCCGTTTGGGTATTAACGCCGCCGTCTTTTCATAAAGACATTTCGGTGGAGGCCATGAGGGCAGGCAAGCACGTAGTAGTGGAAAAGCCGATTTCTGTTACTATTGAAGATGCCGAAATAATGATTGATGAAGCAAAGAAAAACAACGTAAAGCTGATGGTCGCGTTTTGCAACCGGTTTAGGGACGGTTACGCGAAACTTCAGGCGTTTGCTTCGTCCGGTAAAGTTGGAAGGCCGATCACCTATTGGTGCCAAAGACAAGGCCTGCTTGTGAAAAAAAATTGGACGGTCAATCCGTCACTGATGACCGGCATGAGTATTCAATCTTTGTCGCATGATATTGATTTGATGAGGTGGATCGCGGGCGAAGTTCTGGATGTAAACGCTATCGTTCAGGAGTCCCGTCCTGATTTACCCGGTTTTGATGATAACGCAAACGCGATATTTCATTTGGCGGACGGCGTCAGCGGAAATTTTCAGTCGAGCTGGTCATCTTCTGTTTCGTTTAATACACGGGGGATTTTAGGCACAAACGGTGTCGCCTACGTCGGAGGCAAGGATCTTTGGAATCTGGAGTTCTTTACCTATAAAACGAAAGATATGGATTATGAAATTACCGAACATATCAATGACTTGCATAACAATCAAAACTATACCCACTTTATCCGGGAGAATCAGCATTTTGTTGATTGTGTTGATAAAAACATGGAACCAATCCTGACCGGAGAAGATGGCTTGAAGACGTTAAAGATTTCCTATGGCATTTTGGAATCGGGCAAGACCGGAAAGACGATACGTTTTTAATTTGTTGATGTTGTTTTGCTGATGTATGCAAGACAACATTTTAAGGAGAGATAAGTGATAGTAGATTCTTTGAAGAATTATAAGTTATACAGCGGCATTCATCAGGACTGGGAGAAAGCGTTTTCGACTGTTTTACATTACCTTTCCGAACCGATTCCTAAGAGTGACCGTATCAGTGTTAACCGGGATGGTATCGAAATGCTCATATTGAAATATAAGACCAAGGCTTTTGCTGAAAGAAAATATGAGATTCATAAAAAGAATATCGATATTCAATTTTTGGTGAAAGGCAAAGAGACCATTTACTTTGCCAAAAGTGAAGGCCTTGAGACTGTTGAACCCTACAGTGAAGCAGAAGATAAAGTGTATTTGGCGGATAGTCCCTGTCCGAGTCCTTTGAATTTGGTCACTGATGATTTTGCCGTGTTTATGCCGGGAGAGGCGCATAAAACTCAGTGTGTTTGGGACGATAGTCTTGATACTCTTAAGATAATCGTGAAGCTCCCGGTAAAGTAGTTAATAGAAAAAAAAAACTTTTTGGCAGGAATTATCTATGAGTTTTTTTGGAGGTGAATGGTGTCATATCAACGGGAATTTAAGACGCGGATAAAAGTAGGGGTAATTGGGGCCGGAAGCCATAGTTATCGGAATATTCTGCCGGTAATGAATTATCTGCCTGTAGAGCTTCTGGCAATTTGTGATCCCAATGAAGAATTGGGAAAAAGCACGGCAAAACAGTATGCCTGCAAATGGTACGCCGACGCGTCGGAAATGTATAAAAAGGAACCCGATATTGCCGCTGTTTTCATTGCGGTAAGTCCTGTACTCCATCCGGCCTTGGTTAAAGATGCTTTGGCGGCAGGACGCCACGTATGGGTGGAAAAGCCTATATCGGTTCGGGCGTATCAGGTTGAGGAAATGATTGCCGCAAGGGGAGACCGTGTGGCGGTAGTTGGTCTGAAAAAAGCTTTTATGCCGGCTGCCAGAAAAGCCAGAGAGATCATCGCGGATAAAAAATACGGAAACCTCAAATCCATATTGGCGGTTTACCACATGACTATGCCGGAGAACGGCGAGGAATTGCTTTCTCAGAGAGAAACACCCAATTGGCTTCGTAACGGAGTACATCCCTTGTCATTTATGAGCGATATTGGCGGCAAGGTAGATGAAGTTCTCTGTTACTCAAACAAGGAAGGGTATGGGGCGGTCTTGCTTCAGTACGCCAATGGGGCAATGGGAACACTGCATTTTTCCTCCGGGCCGGAACCCCGCTCGGAACGCTACGAAGTGTTTGGCGCGGCATGGCAAATGCATATCGTGGATCAGCGTGTGGAATTATGCCGCGGCACTCCGTTTGTTTACAGCCAAACCACTGATTTTGTCCCGCCCGGAGATGATTCAGGTACAATCGTATGGAACGCTATTAATTGTAACGCTACTTTGGAAAATAAAGCTCTTTTTACTCAGGGCTTTTATAACGAAACAAAGTTTTTCTGCGATTGCATACTGGAAGGAAAACAACCGGTCTCCGATACCGGCTCATTGGAGCAGGCTCTGGAAATAATGCGCATTTATGAGGCGGCATTGGTATCTCATGGTAAACCGGTAAAGATTTAACCGGCAGAGGCAATTGCAAAACAATTGAGCCTGACCGTTCCGGCCTTCACTTTGCGTGTGATACACCCGCCCGGTGAAGGCCCTCTTTTATCAGTATGTACACGGAACGACCCGTGTTTCCAGTGCTGCTCCGTTAAGGCGATGAAAGATATTCGCACGCCATTGAGGATCCGCGTCAGGATAGTCTTTGCGGTAATGCGCGCCTCTGCTTTCACATCTTTGCGCGGCCGACTTGATAATCGTATTTGCTATCATGAAGCAGCCCGCGGCTTGTACTTTCCGCATTAAAGATAATGCACCGGCGCTGCCGTTTCTGCAATTTTCTTCCAAAAGATTCAATTCTTTTTGAACTTTGTCTAAGGTGTCTCCGTCACGGAATGTTCCGCAGCCTTCCGCGATTAATCTGCTGATCCGCGTTTTTAAATCATCACCGGGGATTGAACGTATTGTTACAAGGGATGCAAATTTTTCTATCGCCGCGTCTATTGACCCCGCGGAAAAAGGACCTGCCTGACGGACATACTCCGCCGCGCTTTTCCCCGCAAGTTCACCAAGCACAAGAATTTCCGCGCCGGAATTACCGGCTATCCGGCTGGCTCCGTGCAGTCCTCCGGAACATTCTCCCGCCGCAAAAAGCCCTTGAACACGCGCGGCGCATTTTTCATCAATACTGATGCCGCCCATGTGGCTGTGGGCAAGCGGTTTTACTTCTATCATATCCTTTTCAATATTGATTCCGGCTTCTTTCAATTTGTTTACGCGTATTGTGTAGCGTGATAAAACTTCGGGAGAAAGTCCTCTGGCGTCAAAATATACGCCGCCGGATGCCGTCCCCCGGCCTTCATCAATTTCCCGCTGAATGCACTTTGCCATAAACGCTTTTTCAATTCCAGCTTCGCGGTCATATCCATAGTTAAGCATGAAACGTTCACCATTACTATTGCGTAATACAGCACCGTCGCCGAACATCGCGGTAGGCATTTCCATACGGTTGATCTTTTCATGCGTAAAACAAACCGTCGGTTCAAATTGAATAAATTCCATGTCCACGAGTTCCGCGCCCGCAAGCAGCGCGATAACGGCGCAGGAAGCGTCAATATCAGACGGATAGGTTGATCCTGCAAAAAGACTCCCCAAGCCGCCGCCCGCTAAAATCACCGCTTTTGCTTTTATATATATGTCTTCATGAGTTTCAGTATCTATGCCTATGGCTCCCGTAATTCTGTTTTCATGCGTTACCGGCAAATAAATCCGGGTATGCGGCAATTCAGATACACCGTTGGCACGAAGCCATTGCCATGCGTGTTCAAGAATTTTCCCGCCGGTATTGTCACTTGAATAAAAAGTCCGGGGACAGGAACTTCCTCCCAAATGCCTGCGCAAATAGTTTCCCGTGCTGTCTTTGTCCGGTTCATAACCGATAGCTTTTAACGATTGAAGCAGAAAGCCGCTTCGTTCTACAAACCGTTCAACCAGCGGCAAATTATTTATGTTCTCTCCAGCGTTAAGCATGTCACTCATAAACATTTCATTGCTGTCTATGTTTGAATCATTATCCAACGCGTTAAATCCTAAAACATGCCGGCTTACTCCGTTCCCCTGGTAAGCGATGAGAGCACTATGTCCTTCACGGATCACCCGTTCGGCGGCACGCAGACCCGCAAGTCCGGCGCCGACAACAAGAACATCAGCAGCGAATTCTTTCATTATATTTCTCCGTTCATTTCTCTGTTTTCTTCCGGCAAAAAGGTGTTCTCATGAGGGAGTTTGATATAGGATGAACATTTTCCTGTTGAATTACCGATAACTATCGAGGAAGGCATAATGATTGTACGTTTTTTCAGCGGAGCGTTATGTTTTTTTCTTGTGATTGCCATTTCCGCAAACTGTCTGCCGATTTCATAACTGTGATACCTTACCGTTGTCAAGGTAGGACGCGTGACGACAGCCTGATCAAGCCCGGCTACAGACAAATCCTCAGGGACGCGTATTCCAAGATCAAACGCGGCATTAAGCACAGACGCTGCCATATAGTCTGTTGTGAATATACAGGTCGGCGGTTTTTTGCGTTTGAAGAGCTTCCGCGTGCACTCGTAGGCAAAATCCTGGGAAAAATCACCCTCAATTATCAACGACGCGTCCAATTTGAGCCCCGCTTCCTCATAGGCTTTTTTCATACCCAAAATCCTCTCCTGACAACGGAAAAGATTTGCGGGGCCGTTTATAAGCGCGATACGCCTGTGTCCCAGAGAAAGCAGGTATTGTATCATTTTTTTTGAAACATCCTGATGATCAATGCAGACCTCATCGGCGCAATCGCTGTCAACAGGGTAATTAACTACTACAGGGATATTGTTTTTCTGTAAATAGGCAAAATCTTCCTTGGAAAGTTCGGTATTGCAGAGGATGACGCCGTCCACAACTTTATTCGTCAAAGCATAGACATATTCCGATTGCTTTTTCGTATCTCGTTCAGTATTGCACAAAAAAACATGATACCCGTATTGATTTGCGCAATCTTCCACACCCAGCGCGATGAGCGGATAATACGGATTTACAATGCTGGGCAAAAGCAGTCCAAGAGTTCCCGATTCGCGTGTACGCAGACTGCGGGCCAAAGCATTAACGCGGTAATTGGTTTTTGCAATGGCATCCATAATCTTGCTATATGTTTCCGGTCTAACGGTAATTTTACCGTTCAAAACACCAGAAACCGTACCAGTTGATACGTTCGCAAGTTTTGCAATATCTTTTATCGTACTCACTTTCTATTTCTCACAAGTTAATAAGTCTTAGGCATCAGGGAATTTTACAGACAATATCTTTCAATTCTTCCATAATAGAATACCATGTACCTTTTGTCAATTTATACTTATTGCTATTGCAGATAACAAATAATGTATTCTTTTGTGAGCCTCATGCAAAACTCGGTTAGTTTTGTTGAGGCTCATGCGATTTCTCACCTAAAGGCTGCAAAATACGCATTTTTAAGCGGTTGCAATTGCAAAAACTGGAGTTTTGCAATTGCCTCTTGTTTTTAAAGATTTTTAGTTGCCGGCTTTTTTCAATATGACAGTTGTCCATGCAGGATTTTCGTGTTATCTTTAGGTACAAGATTTTTTTGGAGACTGGTTATGAAAACACTTTCTTTTCCCTACGGGAAAGAATTTTTAACTATCGATATTTCAGAAGACCGTTACAAGGGAGAGATGGTTTCCGGCTTGCACTCGTACCATACGGAAAAAAGCCAAGAAGTCCTGGTTGATGAAGCCTTGGCGAACCCCGTTGGCTCCCCTCCGCTTAGTGTGCTGGCGGCGGGAAAGAAAAAGGTCGTTCTTATTGCGAGCGATCATACAAGGCCTGTTCCGAGTAAGATTATCGTTCCGAGGATGCTGGCTGAAATCCGCAAAGGGAATCCCGATGCCGATATTGCTATTCTGATAGCCACAGGCTGCCACCGGGAATCTTCACACGCCGAACTTGAAGACAAATTCGGCCCGGAGCTGATGAAAGAAAAGATTATTATTCACGACTGTGATTCATCCGAAATGGTAAATATCGGGAAACTGCCTTCCGGCGGCGATATGATTATTAACCGTATGGCGGCGGAAGCCGATCTCCTCGTATCCGAGGGGTTCATTGAACCGCATTTCTTTGCCGGTTTTTCCGGCGGACGAAAAAGCGTACTGCCCGGTATCGCTTCGCGGAAAACTGTAGTGTACAATCATAATGCGGAATTCATCGCCCACCCAAAAGCGCGTACTGGTGTGCTTGAGGGAAACCCCATACATATCGATATGCTTCACGCGGCGCGTTCAGCGAATCTTGCCTTTATCTGCAACGTAGTAATTAACGCTGAAAAGGAAGTGATCTACGCTGTTGCGGGCGACTGCGATACGGCGCATCGAAAGGGAACGGATTTCCTCGCGTCCAAATGCGCCGTAAAAGCGCTTCCCGCCGACATTGTTATTTCGACAAACGGCGGCTATCCGCTGGATCAGAATATTTATCAGGCGGTGAAGGGAATGACCTCCGCTGAAGCCGCGGTAAAAAAAGACGGGGTTATCATCATGCTGGCGCAGTCCGGCGACGGTTACGGGGCTCCCGAATTTTATAAAACCTTTGCAGAGGAAAAAAACCTTGACCGAATGCTTGACGGATTTATAAACACCCCCAAGGAATTGACCCGCGTTGATCAGTGGCAGTCGCAGATTTTCGCGCGGATACTCAAACATGCCAGAGTCGTATATATTTCTGACGCGCCGGACGAAATGGTCCGGGATTTGCACATGATTCCTGCTCATTCAATTTCCGAGGCACTCAAAAAGGCGGAAGAGATTTTGAAAAATCCTCATGCGGCGGTTTCTGTGATACCTGACGGTGTTGCGGTGATGGTACTTTAGTGACGCAGATGAAAAAAATACATTTTTGGAGCCGTTTTTGGAAGGCCTTTAAAGAGGCCGTAAAGCCCTCTCTTTATTCAATCCGTTTTCTTCTCATGGTGATGCTTCCCGTTTCCTTGTTTGTTATGATCCTTGATTATTCGGGCTTGTTATACTATGCCGCGCAGGGAATGAATCCTGTTATGAAAATAGTGGGACTTCCCGGAGAAGCGGCTCTCGCGATTATCAGCGCTTTCTTTTTGACGAATTATTCGGCTATCGCGGTTATTGAGAACCTTGCGTTGACCGGCAGGGAAATTGCGATATTGGCAACCATGTGCCTTGTCGCGCACAACGTTATTATTGAATCTACCGTGATGCATAAAACCGGTTCCAACGGCATTAGAATGGCAGTGATCCGGGTTGTTGCTTCCTTCATGGCCGGGTTTGTTTTGCATCTTATCCTTCCGGCGGAAATCGGGAGGCCCAGTAAAGGACTGCCAATTTCCGAACATGTAACGTTAGGCATAGCTCCCGATCAATATCCGGTCATCCTCAAACTATGGTTAAGTCAATCACTATGGCTTGTCCTGAAAATTTCTCTGATTGTTTTCGGTCTCATGGTTCTTCAAAAAGAGATGGATGAATTCGGGATCATGCAATTTCTGGGGAAGATCACCGCCCCGCTGATGCGTGTGTTCGGTCTGCCTCCCGATACGGGGTATCTTTGGATTGTTGCAAATACCGCCGGTTTGGCTTACGGTGCGGCGATTATTGCCGATGAAGTGAAAAATGGAAACTTAAGCCTGCAAAGTTCGGACATGCTGAATTATCATACTGCCATGAGTCATTCCCAGCTGGAAGATAATTTTCTTTTTGCCGCCATAGGCGTCCCTTATCTTTGGGCCGCGCTTCCCCGGTTATTGCTGGCCCTTATTCTCGTGTGGCTGTTACGGGCAAAGCGCTTTTTGTTTGGAAAATCTTTTCGGGGTAAAATCTTACCGTCTTAAATCCGTGTCTCTTCGGGTTGAGGGTTTAATACCTTTTCGCGCTGCCTGCAGGACGGAAGCGAAGGCGGGGACTCAACATTACGTTAAAACGTTTTTGATATTTTCATGCTCCTACTTTTTCTATTTTGATATCAAAAAAACTTTCCATCTCTTCCTTTTCTGTAACACAATAATTGTATCCTAACCCAACACTATAAGCCGGCAAATCCAATATTTCAGCTATTTTCCCATGTAAATCATCCGCAAATACTTCATCTGAGTTTAATATATTTACAAATTCAGTCTTATCCACATGTTGATATTCCGGCAATAATTTATCAATGTATTCTATTTTGGGAGGTACATCCTCTCCTTCAAAATATCCGGGAGCGGAATCATAAGAGAACAACAATTCACCGTTTTTATGTATAAGCATATATAAAATATCGCTGTCATGATTTGTTGAATAAATTGTAACAGCATGTAATTTTTCAGACAAATCTTTCGCTAGATTTTCCCCATAATCAGTATCTTGTTCGTCTATTTTTTGTTCAAAGATGACAGATGTTTTTCCTTTGAACGCATAATATGCCGTAATGCCTAACTGCAATAATACAGATAGAACTTTTTCGTGTTCGACAGACAAGACAACAATATTACTGTAGAAGCTGCCGGCAAAACATGAAAGAGCCGGTATAAGCAATAACATTATAACAATAACAATTTTTTTCATTGCACTTTTACCCCTGTATGAGTTTGTCCATTTTTTTATTTTCTTCTTCCAATAGCCTTATGCTGTCATTCTGCTTCTGAATTTCCAACGCAAGAATTTCCTTTCGTAATTCCAATTCTTTCACTTTTTCTTTTTGAAATTTTTGTCTATGCGAAAGACTAATCGCTATAATCGGTATCGATAATGTCATTATTGGTATTAAAAGAGCCAAAAATCCCATCTTAATCCTCCTTGTTTTGCGTCTTATTAGTTCTTTACTTCAAAAAGAGGCAGCCGCAAACATCAGTTTACGATTGCCTCGATTAAAACATCTAGGGCAGCGCTGATTAAGT
>DBDH01000102.1:49262-54589 GCA_002293455.1 Treponema sp. UBA937 | reverse complement strand
TGCTCGATGCATAAATCAGTGTTTCCCTAGAATAACATCCGTATCGAAAAATAACTTTTTCAAAAATATTTCTCCATCAAGGCATCTGTTAATAATTCTTTCTATACTATTTGAAAAATATATCAATAGAGACAATTTATATGGAAGCGGCAATTCGTTCCCGTATCATTTCACTTATGAGCTCTGTTGGTGTTTTTTGGGTTGCTATTGCCTTTGTTAAAAGATAATCCTCTGAAAGACGGTCAAGGGCAACCATTCTGAATGATTTCTTCGCAAATCCGCCGTTTTTACTTGGATCTACTTTCGGCGGGTTTTTGGTGTAATATTCATCCAAAGCATCAGCTTCTTCATCTGTCATTTCTTTCATTCGTTCCTCCATTGTTTCAACAAGGAAATATACATACTTCTGCACGGCATAGCATGAAAAACATTTATCCTGCCATCGTCCAATTCATTATACATTACTTCAAGCGGATTTCCCGCATTGTCAAATCCGATAAGCAAATGTTTATCTTCTTCGCCTTCTACCGGAAGATCATATCGGGCAGTAGTGAACGCCCAATAAATATCAGCTTCATTTATACCATGCTTAAAGGCTGACGGCTTAAAAATAATATCCGGTTCCATATGTATAGTCTATTCCTTTTTGAGTAAAAAAGCTATGTTTTATCCTGAAGCATCATGCATAAAACGATGGGCTATTTTCATTTCCAAAAACAGCCTCGATTAAAAATTTACGGTATATATGATGTATAGCCAACCGTGGCAACACTATGATTTTTTTGGTATCAGGCACTTTTGCGTTGCCTGATTATATGCGGTGTTTTGCGATTGCGTTATAACGACTGTTTTATTTCTATCGTTCAACATTAATTAGATTTTCAGGATTATATAAAACAAGTCCCCAATCTGTCCCCACATGTTCAGGAAAATATTCTAATTTATTAGCCAAAGATTGATTAGTATTGAGCGAAATACTGGTATCAGTAAATGATAATCTTGAAACATGTTGTAATCTAACATCGTTTTCCTTTTTAATAATATATAATGAGATTGGGAATATCTTTATTAAAGAACCATTTATCTTCGGTATTTTATCGTCAAGAAAGTTAACATCTTTCATAAAATGTGGTATTAAAACGATATTATCAAAAGGGTAATACCAATAATATACATCAATATTTTTTATTTCTTCTATTTCTCCTACTACAAATTTTCTATACTGATCAAGAAGAAAATAATTATCAATTTTGTTTCGTAAGATATTTTTAATTGGACCTCTTCCTGACACATCGGTTGCAAGTAAATGTCCCAACAAGCATCTTAGAATTTTTTTTGTATCAACATCTATTACCATATTTTCAGTAAGAATTAACTTTGATTTCTTAAATGATTCCATCCTATCATACAAATCCTTAAACTCTTTATCATAATTACTACCTAATAATTCATTATTACATCTTTCACATATAGTTCGACAATTAAAGCCATTTTGTGAAATAAATTTTTTTTCATTAATTATCACATTAACTCTTTTACCATTACCACAAGATTTTGGAGGAATGTGATCAGATGTAAGTTTTTTATATTCTCCGCATATTCTACAATATCCTTTTTTAACTCCTTCCTTTAAATCGTGTGCTATTTCATCTTTTTTCATTTGGATAATCCTAACATATGTTTATAAGTTCAAAAATATGATATGACTCTTAGCTGAATTTCAATTAAAATGCAAAATAGATCGAATAACGAATGTATTTTAACAATATGATACATTTTTTTTCTTCAATAATTTTATAATACCATTATTCCCCAAAAAGAGGCAGCCGCAAATATCAGTTTACGATTGCCTCGATTCTTTATGATTCTGTGTTCATTTTTTCCATAAAAATTATTTCTTTATGTTGTCTTTTTGCATAATCAATTTCATTTTTTACTGCCTCACCAATATATCCATTTTTATTGACAACAAATATTGCATCGGACAATTCAATTTTTTTATTATGAGCAATTCCAAAAGATTGTATTTCATCTTTTGTATAATTTTCTTTTGTAGGATAAATCACGCTTAAAACACAATTTCCATCTAATTTCAATTTTTCCGCATAATATTTCATTTCATCAATGAATTTTAGACTTCCGCATATTGTTATTACTTTCAATAAGATTTTCCATTTTTCTTTACTAATTACTCACTTCTTAACTCGCATTTCCGTCAGCCGCTGTTATTATTTCATTCAACAAATTTTTTGAACGATAGGTTTCATTTATTTGTTCAATTAACTTATCATAAAACATTTCCGCATATTTTTTATATTTACCGACAATTTCTTTTGCTTCTTCTGTATAGAATTTCTCATACAAGTTTTTTAGTTTTTTGTTGTATTCTATTACAAATGTTTCTTGTTTGTTTATTACATCTCTGTCATTTCCAATATATATTTCTTCATTCTGTAAAGTATATATATTATCACCAACATGACCTTCATACATTAATGTTCTTGCAATGCCTAAGCAGCCAATAACATCCAGTTTATCTGAATCGAATAATATTTTTGCCTCTATCGTTTCGGGAATATTATTTCCCCGAAATCTGTGAGACGAAATGCATTGATTTACATGTTCGGCGTCTTTTTCAGACCAATGTATTTTCAGCAAATATTTCTTTGCCATGTTTCCGCCGAATTGGGCATGACAAATAGTATCATTTTTGAATTGTTCTTCCCTGCCGATATCATGTAACAAACATGACGCTATTAAAACATTATAATCTATTCTTTCCTGTCTTTTTGACGCAATGTGTAAGGATTGATACAAAACTCTAAAAATATGTTCCGGATCATGAGCAGCATCTTTCATGCAATCATACATATATTTTTCAATCAAGCTATACATTGATTTATTCATTGTTTATCTCCAATACTTATCTATGTATAATAAGTCCTATTAAACCTAATTCAAACAATATAATAATCCCCCAACTATGACATTTTTGTCTTTATATCCCTGCTCTGCATTCATGTAATATTTCTACGATTTCATCCGTAGTTATATTCAGTTTTACTTGGGGAACACCTTCAAAGGGTGATTTTCTTTTACACGTAGGTTCCGTTATAGGTACTAATTTATAACTATTTCCGTTTTCATTTTTCAAAATTACATCATCAGTCAATGCTGCATCAAAAACTTTTTCAGAATTTTGCGTAAATTCTGAAATATCAAATATCAACATTATATTTCTCCTAAAAGAGTAACACCAATTTCTTGTCCAATCCTTCTCATTCCTTTATCAAAAGATAATAAAGGTAAATTTAACCTTTTTGCTGTTTCCAGATATATTGCATCATAAGCATAGATGTTGTAATCAAAAGCAATTTCCAAGGATCTTTTTAGATCAATATCAAGTAATTGAATTGGAATTGTATGGAAATTTTCAATAAGTTCAATTATCTTTTCTTTACTAATTATAATTGATCTTTTCCGCATTCTCGTTAACGCATTAGCAATCTCAAAAGGTAAAATACTTGGTGAAACAATATCTGCATTTTCAGTGTTTTCAATAACGATATTGCTTTTTGGTTCGCCAACAATATACGCTATTACCGCACTTGCGTCTACAAGTATCTTCATGAAATGATGCTACATGTAAAATAAACATCTGTCAAGTAAATATTTTTGAATACAAAAAAGAACCCGGCAGTATGTTCTGCCGGGCCTGCTCGTTATTCTCTAATTATTCACTGCTCTTTGCTCATTTTTCACGCACAGCCGCTGCACCCTTCACAGGCGCTTGAGTTGGGCGCGTTGCCGCATATTTCTTTTACAATTCCCGCTTGAAATGCCGCGCTTGCGGAGGCATTCCCACCACCAGCCTTATCAATCAAGCTGGAAAGATCATTGCCGCCTTTGAAGCGGAGAACGTTTACCATAAAAATATTGAGCTTGTTCACGATGTTGGGCGGCAGAAGGTTTCCGTCAACTTCAACCGACAATATGGGATAATTCCGTTCACGTGCCCAGGGAGTGAACAGGCCTTCGATAACCCGGCCGATAAGGCAGGCGAACGGCGAAATATTCACAATTCCCGAATATCCGTGCTGCATGGCTGTTGCTGCGACGCCGCTGGAAACTGCAATCTCAGAGTTGAGTTCCAAGTTCACAAAGTTTTCCTGGCAGGTCTTCATAATTTCGCGCATGTCGTGCGGCGTTTCCGGCACAAGGCCTGTGGGTTTCAGAATCGAGATAACCTTTTTTTCGACCGAATGCTTCCACCATTCTTCAATCTCAAGTTTTTTCAGATCGCGGTAGGGTTTCGAGAAAAGCCGTTTGCCGGGCTTTTCAAGTTTGATCAATTTCTTGAGGGCATATTCGCGGACAAAATCGAGGTAATGAATCCATTCGGCAATCCCCGATACTTTTACCACGATTCCCCGTTCGCTCATAAGATTGGTGAGTTCGCCTACGGCAAAATCGTCGCGGCGGACATAAATCTCGCCGACAATCAACACTTTGGGGCAATCGACAACCTTGCGCTTAAGCGGAATCTTCTTTACATCTTCCGCGACTTTTTTGAGTTCCTTCCAGATTTGCCTGGGATTGTGTTCAACCGCGTGCATAACCTGTCTCCAGGATTTTTCAAAAGTCTTTACCGCTTCTTCTGGTTTTTCGGCTGTTGCTTTCAACGAAGTTTGAATATCCTTGAGGTAATCGGCAATAACAACCCCTTTCCACATTTCCTTCGCGAAATTGGGGCCGAGCTCGGTGTAAGAATTATCAGCGGAAAGAATAAAGACCACGACGTTTTCCAGCCGCAGATCCTTAAAAAGATTTTCGTAGAATACAAAATACTGTCCCGTCCGGCAGGGGCCCGTTGTAATCGGAACAAAGAGCATGTAGAGTTCATCTTTCCGGTATTTATCGCTCGCAAAGAACTGTAACGCGCTTCCCAAGACGAGATGGCTCGGAACGCATTCTTTGCCGGAAGCGTGGGCGCGCGCAACCTGAATCGTTTTGTTCGTTGCTACGGGCAGAGCTTCCGCGTTGATGCCGAGGCTGCGGACGGCGGCTCCCATGTATTCCGTGGAAATCGCGCCCATGTTGGACAACAGAATCTTCACGCGCTTGTTGTTGCGGATAGGCACATCTTCATTGGTTTTCGTGTTGTGCAGATGAAGATTGTCCGCACCGTCGCTGATAAACTTCCAGCCGTTATCGTAGCGTTCGGCTTCAATCTCGGTTTTCTTCGCCCGGTACCCGTCGATGATGTCGAGGAAGGCTTCAACGCGGGTATCGACGCCGGCGTCGGCGGAATGAGAATCCAGTTCCAG
>DBDH01000102.1:47396-49253 GCA_002293455.1 Treponema sp. UBA937 | reverse complement strand
GAATCCGGCGCGCAGGAAAAGTTTGTAATGAACGTAACGTAAATGTTATCTTCGTTTTTCAGAAGATTCGCCGCCTTCATATCCTGCTGGCCGTAATACCAGTACATATTCGGGAAGATTTTTTGATCTTCAAAGGGAAGAATATCAAAAGGAACGATGGAATATCCTCTCGTGGTAAACTTCCGCGGAATTCCCATGTTGGCTTCCGGCGTAAAGGCATTGTAAGGCCGGCCAAGAATGGCGATAACAGGACGGTCGGCTTTCCTCGCTTCTTCAAGGGCTTCAACTCCCATCTTCAGCACAGCATCCTGATAGGCTTTCTGTTTTGCCATAGCCGTATCGAAAGCGGCCTTGGTCTCGGCTTCATCAATGCCAAGAAGACCAGTCATCACATTAAAGAGTTCGAGGGCTTTCTTTTCGCCGAACTTAAAACTTACAACCAAAGGCAGGAAGCGTTTTTTATCAACATCGGGGAAGGCTTTTTCAATGTAGTAGGGCAGACTCTGTGTGATAGGACAGAAGTTCGCGTGAACATCATCCTGATAAGAAGGCATGTCCCTAAAATGGGGAAGCAGAACGTAATCGGTTCCCTTGTCGAGGCAGTCCTGCACGGCTCCGTGGGCAATCTCCGCGGGGAAACAGTAGGTGCTCTCGGCGCGTGCAACACCTTCGTGCGCGACTTCCGTAGATAGTATCGTTTTGATGCCGAGTTCATGGAAGAACCACGAATACAAAGGATACAGCGTATGAGTTGAGAACGCGCGGGGAATGCCGACGGTATAGTTTCGTTTTTCTTTAAATTCCGATACAGGGGCGGCAAATTCTTCAAAGAGCATCTTCTGCCGTTTTTCAACATAATCGAAAACCGGCACATCCTTAACGGCTTTGCGCATATTCGTATACTTGTTACAGCGGCCGCCGAACATGTACTTGGTTCCGTTCACATTGAGCACCTGAATCTCGCAAAAGTTTTCACAAGCCTGACATTTAAACACGCGCTCGTATCCGATCTCACGGACCAAAAGCTCGTCAATGTCAACGGTTTTTTCTTCAAGAAGTCCGTCGGCCTGCTTGCGTTTCGCGAGGAGGGCAACGCCGAAACAGCCCATNNACAAGGATTTCCTTGTCGAGCATCATGGCAAAGGCAAGCGGAACCGCGATGTTTTTGGCAACGCCTCCCTGCAGGAAAACCTTTCCGCCTATGGTTCTGTTACCGACAACGCGGTTGAGATAGTTTGCAACGATAGAACAAACGATTCCCGCGGTGATGTTTTCCTTTGTGGCGCCCTGCTGAACGGCCTTGCGGATATCCGAATTGATGAAGGCGGAACAATGTTCGCCGAACTTGAGCGGAGCGTCCGCGTTCAAAGCGATGGGGCCGATGTCTTTTGCGCTGTGAATAGAAAGGTCGCCCGACGCGGATTCTTCCAAGAAGGAACCGGTTCCCGCGGAACAGGCTTCGTTCATGGCATAATCGATGGGGACGCCGTTCTTCAACAGCACGTACTTGGCGTCCTGGCCGCCGATTTCAAAAATGGTTTCCACGCCGGGATCAAAATAGGTAGTTCCGACCGAATGGGCAATAATTTCGTTATATACGCCAGGTGTTTCAAGGAATACGCCAAGGATTTCGCGTGAGGAACCGGTTGTAGAAACGAGGCGAATATCAATTTTTGTGTCACCTGTATCGGCCTTTACTTTATCCTGAATAATTTTCAGGCATTCCTTGAGGGCTTTCACAGGATCGCCGTGGGTTCTGCCGTAGTGGCTCGCGACAACCTCGTCGGTTTCCATGTCCACAAGGCAGGCCTTGGTGGTGGTTGAGCCGCCGTCAACGCCTAAAATGTATTTGCGGTC
>DBDH01000102.1:0-47368 GCA_002293455.1 Treponema sp. UBA937 | reverse complement strand
AGCGTATCAAAGCGGATGGCGTTCGGCTTTAAAAGATTATCAACCGGGGGAAGCGGCGTTCCGAGTGTTATGGCAAGATTCGCCGCTCCAAGCGCTTCAAACACAGGAGCCGTTTCGGGGATGATGAACTCAATCCCCGGAGCTTTTTCCCGGATAAAGCGGATAATATGGCGGTTAAGGGTGATGCCCCCCGTGAGCACAACCTTTCCAGAGTTCACGCGCGCGCGCTTCAAAAAGTCGATAACCTTTACGGCCATGACATCGGACAGAGACAAAACGATGTCGTCTTTCGTGGCTTCGCGCTTGTTGAGGCGGTGGGTACAATCGCTCTTCATAAAAACCGAACAGCGGGTAGAAAGCGAATGCACCTTTGCGGTGTCAGGCACTTTGTCAATATCGGCAAGGGTCATGTCCATGCGGGCAAGCTGCTGTTTCAGGAATTCCCCGGTTCCCGAAGCGCATTTGTTTCCGGAAAAGTTATTGATAATCTTTCCGTCTTTATCGAGAGAATAGACGACAAGGTCCTCACCTCCCATCGAGACTACCGCGTCGGCCTTTAAGCCCAAGGCTTTAAGAGCCGCTTCTACGCAAAGCGGCTCCAGCGTTCCCGCCGCGTCAAACATAAAGCGGCCTTCATTTCCGGTAACAAGAGTTGGGATACCTTCGGGGATATGACCTTCCGCCAATAACTTATGCACAACCGCGGCGAAATCCCCTTCATGGGGAAGCGCCGCGCTCCAAACCGGGAGCGTATCCTCCGCCATCACCATCTTTAAACTTGTTGATCCAATATTGATACCTAACGAACGCATATAACCTCTCATGTTAATTGACAAAAAATACTTGACTTTAATGTATTAGAAGCTGAATACGGCTGAGATGCAGAGAACACAAACCGATGACCTTCATATTACAAAATGTAGGAAAAATGTCATTCCTTATCTTACCAGCCGGATATGTTTTGTTCAATAGAGGATTGCCAATTGATCACGGCAAAAGAAATTGTTACACAGAGGAACACAGAGGATGAAACAGCCTCAATTGCTCCTTGCTAATTGCCGATACTGTGAAAGTATGAATAATCTTGTGGTGCTTTATGGCGGACAGTTAAATCATTTTGCGGCGGAACCGGTATTCGGCGGGAAAAATGCCCTGGAAAAGGCTTTGGAAAGGGCGAGGTCGTTTCCCGATGTTTCAAAGTGTCTTCTCTTATTACAAGATGATGGGCCTTGTAAATCCATTTCTCCGCAAATCGATGTAATCAGTAAGGATTCCTGGACAAAACGGGCGCTTCTGGAATGCATTTCCAAAGAAGGGGAACAGTTCGATCATACTTTTTTTGCCTGGGCTGACGCTCCTTTGCTTGATCCTGACATGGCTCTGGCAATATACAAGCGGCACACGCAATACGCTGCCGAATATTCGTATGCCGACGGCTGGCCTTACGGGATGGCGCCGGAAATACTTTGCCGCGGAACCGCCGGAATTCTTTCAAAAATTCTTGGCGATGCGGACGGCCCTGTCGAACGCGACTGCATCTTTTCGGTCTTGCAAAAGGACATCAATGCTTTCGATATTGAAACTGAAATTTCCCCGGTGGATTTACGGGGATACCGCTTGAGCCTGACTGCCGATTCAAAAAGAAACATGCTGCTCTTAAAACGGCTTATCGATGCCGGATTGTCCGGTACAGAAAACGCGGCGGAAATAATCGAAAACAATGTTCCCGCTTTGCGGACTTTGCCGGCTTTTTATGCCGTTCAGGTTTCCGGCCCCTGCCCGCAGGAATGCTCCATCTGCCCTTATCCTAATTTTGGAAAACATGATGGAACATCAATCCTTGAACGCCGGGATTTTATGGATGTTAATCAATTTGAAACGCTTCTTGACCGCGTTATTGCCTTTTCGGGAGATGCCGTAATCGATCTTTCCCTTTGGGGGGAAACCGCGCTTCACCCTCAAAAGCTGGAATTGATTCAGGCGGTATTGGCGCGTCCTGCTTTATCTTTGATTATCGAAACTTCCGGCATCGGCTGGATTGAAGCGGAATTGGAACAGATTGCTTTCATGGCAAAAAAAGCGGGAGCCAGGCTGAACGGAGAAGCGCCGCTTTCGTGGATTGTATCCTTGGATTCAGACAATCCTTCCCGTTACAAAGAAATCCGCGGCCCCGGTTTTACGGAAGCGCGTCAGACCGCGGAAAAACTCTTTCAGCTTTTTCCCAAGGATACTTACGTTCAGGCTGTCCGCGTAAAAGGCTATGAAGATGATCTCGAACAGTTTTACCGCCGATGGAAGGAACGCGGCGTAAACATCATCGTGCAAAAATATGATGATTTTTGCGGAACGCGGGAAAAACTGCAAGCATCGGATTTATCTCCCATCAACAGAAATCCTTGCTGGCATTGTATGAGGGATGTATCTATTTTGATTGACGGAACTGTTCCTCTGTGCAAAGAAGTATTGACTGCTCCGGGCAGTCCGGTTTTAGGAAATGTCTTTCGTGATTCACTTGAATCAATTTGGGAAACGGGTATGGAAATATACCTTGCCCATGCGGATAAAAAATATCCGCCCTTATGTGCGGTATGCGATGAATACTATACCTACAACTTTTAATCATTCGCTGCCTTCTTATACGGTGGTGGGCGGAATTCAAAGAGCCGGGAACAGCGGATTGTCGGCTGTTCTCCTAAACCGCGGCGGGCGTTATCCGCGGCGTACGCTTTTTCAGGAATTGGAGAAAAACGGCTTCGATTACATTATTTCGCTGGAAGGACCGGAGGAACGCTACGATGTTGAAGACCTTTCCATCCGTTTTCCGTCGGTAAAATTTATTCTTTTGAAACAAGCTGTTTCTGTAGGGGAACAGGTTAACCTCGCGGTGTCCGAACTTACCGGTTCTTTATTTTTTGTGTTATGGAATGATATCAGGATTCTTCACGGCGGCGGAGCCGCGAAAATGGCCAAACGGATGCTGAACGAAAAGCCGTCAGAATCGGGAGATGATACATCAGTATATAAAAGACTTTGTACGGTTCCTGTTATTCAGAACAGTCATTTTGAAACGCTTCCTACCATAATGTCGCCCGCGTATTTTAAAGATTCCGTAAAAACAGTTCCTTCCGCGCTAAACACGGAAGGGGAGATGACGCTCTATCCTTTTGACGGTATCGGCATTTATGACAGGGAACGTTTTATCCGGCTTGGCGGTTTTGACAAGACGCTTTCCAATTCCCATTGGCAGTTTGCGGATTTTGGATTTCGTTCTTGGCTTTGGGGCGAGGAAATCGCGGGCACTCAGCTTGTGAGAATGTCCTATGACGGCGATATTCCATCGGAAGATTCAACGGTAGAAGAAAGTTACAAACGTTTTTACCTTAAGAATCTTGCCCCCGTGTACCGGGGAGACAGCGCGCATATTCCCCTGCGGCGCTGCCCTTCTTATATGTTACGGTTTCGCGATAATCCTTTTGAAGACTGGGAAGATTTTTTCGCCGCCCGGAAATGGGTAGAAATCAACAAGTACCGCTTTAAGTGTGATGCCCGCAAACTTATAGAACGATGGGAAAAACCCGCTCTATGACGGCCCTTATTCTCCAGGCAAGGCTTGATTCTTCCAGGCTTCCCCAAAAAACGATGCTTCCCTTAGGCGGAAAACCGCTCATTTTCCGCGTTATGGAAGCCTTGAAAAACATTCACGCCGATATTTTTGTGCTTGCCTGCCCGGAAGACAGTTACAAAACGTTTGAACCTCTTGCCAAAGAAGGCGGATTTGAAATCGCGGCCGGTTCCAAACACGATGTTCTTGCGCGTTACTGTGATGTTATCCGCGTCTATAAGCCTGAGCGCATTATCCGCGCTACAGGAGACAATCCTTTTGTCTTTGCCGATGCCGCGAATCTTCTGCATGAAGAAGCAAGCGTTCTTCACGCGGATTATGCCGGATATGCCTGTATTCCTCACGGCGCCGGAATTGAATCGGTTAAAGCCGAAGCACTTCTCAAAGCCGAAAAGGAAGCGTCCCTTCCGGCGGAACGGGAACATGTCTGTCCATATTTGTATCATCATCCGGAAACCTTTTCCCTTCACAGGCCTTTGCCTCCTTTGAAATGGCAGCATCCCGAAGTACGGATTACCGTTGATACCATGGAAGATTATACTAAAGCCCAGCGTCTGTATGATGCTTTGAATACCGGCGTGATACATCCCGCTTTCGGTGAAATGATTATTAAATGTCACAAGGAACTTTTTTCGTAATATGAAATTAAAAAAAGAAAAAACAAACACTGTTGGAAAAATCCTCTTTGTTCCCCGCGTTGAAAAAGGAAAAGGGGGAGGGCATCTTGTCCGCTCTGTAACGTATGCCGGGGAATTACGGCAGGCGGGAATTGAAGCATATATTTTTATTCGTGATGAAATCCTTAGCGATCCTGCGGCGCGGCAATTTCCTTTTTTGTCTACAATCGATCCTGAATGGATTGTTTCATCTGAACCGGAAAAAGAAAAATGGTCGTTCATTATCCTGGATAATTTTCAGAGCAGTGAAGCGGATTACGTTTTCTGGTCAAACATTGCTCCAGTAATAGCCGTCGATGAAGGCGGCTCAAAAAGAGATGCGTTTGATTTCCTTATCGATATTCTTCCGGGGCCTTCCGGGCGGAGCAAAGCAAATATCTCCGGCCCATCCTTGCTTTCCCTTCCGAAGAAGCGCCGCGCACAATTTTTTCAATATTCTGAAATAAATCCTTTTAAGATTCTTTCTGTCTTCGGCATGGAAGACGCCTCCGACATGAGTCTCTTGTTATCAATGGAACTTGCTTCAACAGAAAATATCATTATCGATGTTGTACGTAAAAATCCTGTTTCGGATGAAAAAACTTTGCCGCCGAATATCAATATTGTGCGGCCTTTTTCCGGTTTAAGAGAAACGCTGTATCAATACGATCTTGTGCTTACTCACTTTGGAATCACCGCCTTTGAAGCGCTTCACGCGGGCGTTCCGGTTCTTATCACGTCGCCTACAAGGTACCACGAACAGCTTGCCAGAGGAACCGGTTTTGTAACATTAGGAACAAAGAATCGCGCTTTAAAAACATTGCGGAATGCGGAAAAAAACTTTTCTCATTTCAAGAAAAAATTTCTCGAAAAGATTATTGCCGCGTCAAAAAAAATATGTTGCGAACAAAAACTGGACACAGTTCCGCGTCAATCTTTCATTGACATAATAAGAGCTTTTGATGTTAACATTTCCCGGACATGTCCGGTGTGCGGCGCGTCATCGTTGAATCATCCTATTGCTGCGCGCTTTTATGACCGGACATACAAGCGCTGCAATTACTGTTCTATGGAATACATGTTAAGGCTTTATCCTTCTTCCGTACAATACACGGAAGATTATTTTTTCGGCGATTATAAAAAACAGTACGGAAAAACATATCTGGAGGATTTTCTACATCTGCTTAACATGGCAAAAAACAGAATGTTACATATTATAGAAATATTGCGTCATACAGCATCTGCCGAACCGTTCCGGCTTTTGGACATTGGCTGTGCTTATGGTCCCTTTCTCCTGGCCGCCAAAGACGAAGGCTTCGATGCCTTCGGAATCGATCCATCCCAAGACGCCGTACACTATGTAACTGAAACGCTTGGAATCCCGGCCTTTCAGGGTTTTTTCCCGGACATTGATCTTCCAAAAGATGTATTAAAAGACGGCTTCGATGTTATTTCCCTGTGGTATGTTATCGAACATTTTGAAGACACAAGGGCGGCTTTGAAAAAAATAGCGGCATGGTTAAAGCCCGGTGGGGTTTTTGCTTTTTCAACGCCGTCGGGAACGGGGATTTCAGCCCTTCGGAACAGAAATGATTTTTTCGATAAAAGTCCCGCGGATCACTGGAGCGTTTGGAATCCGCGGAAGACAATGAATGCGCTGAAACCGTATCATCTTGATGTAGAAAAAATAGCCGTTACCGGACATCATCCCGAACGTTTTCCCTTTATACACAAAAACGAAGGAATGATGTATAATGCCGTAAACCGGCTCAGCAGATGTTTCGGCCTGGGAGATACGTTTGAAGCATACGCGGTGAAAGAGACATGAACAAATAACAAAAGTAAGATGTTCTATTTGTCATTTGCTCAATGCTCATTGATCACTGTTAATTGATTTTGGGGTTTACATGAAAGAACGGATAATCATCCTTGGAGCGGGGGTCATGCAGGGCCCCGCTATTACGATTGCGAAAAACATGGACCTGGAAACCTTTGTACTGGACGCCGATCCAAAAGCTCCCTGCGTACATTTGGCGGATCATTTTGAACGCATCGATTTAAAAGATATACAAGCCATTGAGCATTTTGCCCGCTCCCTGAAAGATGACGGCGGGTTAAGCGGAATCATGACCGCGGGAACCGATTTTTCCGCTTCTGTCGCCTGGACGGCCGAAAAACTTGGGCTTCCGGGAATCTCCTACGAAAGCGCTCTTGACGCTTCCGACAAACAGCGGATGCGCGGCCGTTTTAAAAAAGCCGGAATTCCGTCTCCGGAATTTACGATAATTGATGCCGTTCCCGGTGATGGTTTTATCCTCCCTTTCGATTTTCCCGCGGTGGTTAAGCCCGTGGACAACATGGGTTCCAGAGGATGCCGGAAAGTTTCTTCTTCCGAAGATTTGATCGGCGCGGCGCGTGATGCCCTGAAATTTTCCCGGACCGGACGCGCGATCATCGAAGAATATATGGACGGCCCCGAATTTTCGGTAGATGCCGTCGTTTACGAAGGAAACATTACGATTTGCGGCCTGGCGGACCGGCACATCTTTTTCCCGCCCTGTTTTATTGAAATGGGCCACACCATGCCCACGAATATTGATGAAGACAAGCAAAAAGCGATTATCGAGGTTTTTACACAGGGTGTAAACGTTTTGGGAATCCAGAACGGAGCCGCCAAAGGCGACATAAAATTGACAAAGCGCGGCCCCATGATCGGGGAAATCGCGGCACGGCTTTCAGGCGGATACATGTCGGGATGGACGTATCCGTATGCATCCGGCGTAGAACCCGCAAAGGCCGCGATTATGGTGTGTCTGGGGAAAAAGCCGGACTGCCTGGAACCGTCAAAACAATGGACCAGCGCGGAGCGGGCCTTTATTTCCATTCCGGGAATCGTACAATCGATTCAAGGAATAGATGACGCGGAAAAAATGCCGCGTGTCAAAGATGTTTTTTTACGGATAGAAAAGGGAAGCCATGTTGCGTTTCCGGAAAATAATGTCAGTAAGTGCGGAAACATCATAACAGCCGCTCCAGGCCGTGAAGAAGCTGTCCACACCGCGGAAACGGCGGCTCAAAGCATCCTTATCCGTTTGGAAGCGCCGAACGAGGAAACAGAACAATTCCTGCAAACTTGGACAGATTTTCCTCCGAACGCGTTTCCTCTTGATGAAAATACGCGCAAGCATCTGAATAATCTTCCTCTGTGTAATTTTTTGTCAAACAAAGAAAAAAACTTAATGGTTTATCCTTTTCCGGAATTTACACAGAGGAACCCGCTCGATTACATGGGCCGAAATATCGCTCAGGTTTTCTCCGCGCTAAGAAAACTTAGCGGCTATACCTTGGAAATCGCGGAGGAAATTTCATGGAAATTTCCCAAAAATGCCGATCTTCAAAATGAAAGCTTTCTTGGCAGGGAATTCTGGCAAAGCCTTATCCGCGGCGGTTATCAGGGAGCGGTATATTTTTTGGATATGCTGCCGCGGAGATAATTACACAGAGGTAAAAGTTTGATGAAGAAGGATCTTCGTAACCATACATTTCTTCTCATATTGATAACGGTTTCCGTTCTTTTTCCGCTTCCGTTGTACGGAGAAAATTCCGAAGTAACTTTGAACACAGAGGAACTTCTCTCAAAAACCGGGGCGGAAAGCCTTCAATGGGATCCTTTTTTTCAATCCGGAACGCTCCTTTTGGGAAATCATCGCATTGCGTTTCAGACAGGGAACAGAGGAGATAATTCTCTTGCGATAGTGGACGGCAGAGATTTAATCCGAATCCCGAATCCTTACCTGGAAAACGGCGTTCTCTGTTTTCCCGAAGCCTTTGCCGGACATATTACATCAGCTTTGGAAAATTCCGTAATATTGGACGCGGACAGCCTCCGGATTGCCGCGATCATTATCGATCCCGGACACGGCGGACGGGACAGCGGAGCCGTAGGAAGTCATGTAATTGATGGAAAAACAGTAAAGGTGGTGGAAAAAGATATTGTGTTACACGTATCAACAGGTCTTAACAAGCGGCTGACCTCCGCGTATCCCGATAAACGCATTATCATGACCAGAGACAGCGATACCTTTCCAACGCTTGAAGACCGGGTGCTTGAAGCTCACTCGGTGCCGCTGAAAGATAACGAAGCCATCGTTTTTGTCTCCGTTCACGCCAACGCGTCGTTCAATAAACAGGCGAGAGGATATGAAGTATGGTACCTTTCGCCGGAATACCGCAGAACGGTGATCGACAAAGAATCATTTGAAGGAAGTTCCGAAGTCCTTGACATCCTTAATTTGATGATGGAAGAAGAATTTACCACCGAAAGCATCATGATCGCCCAGTCCATCATGACGCAGTTTGATCGGAATATCGGGAGCTACGGACCATCCCGCGGCATAAAGGCCGAAGAATGGTTTGTCGTAAGAAACGCGCGGATGCCTTCCGTTTTGGTGGAACTTGGCTTTGTATCGAATATAGATGACGCGAAACTGCTTCTAGACGCGGACTACTTGCAGAAGCTTTCCGATGCGTTGTATAATGGTATCGTGGATTTTGTCGGTAGATTTGAACGGTCCGGAGGATTTACTCAAATTCAATGAGTTCTAAGGTTTTTTTTTGGCGTAAACCGGTGTTTTTGCTGTGCTGTTTGATTTTGCTGGGAGCGGCAGCCCTGGCGGATTTCCTTGTGACCGGCAATGACAGATACACCATGGTTTTTTACACAATTAAGGATGGAATCCCTGTAATCGAAGATAGGATGATTCCCGCCGCGGAAACCGGGGAAGAATCTTTAACAAGATATGTTGATGAAGTTCTTCTAGGACCGGCAGGCCTCGATACGGCGCCGCTTTTTCCGGAGGGAACGAGGCTGGAATCGCTTTTTTGCCGGGGCAAAAATGTGTATATTAACCTTTCCGAAGGCGCCGCGCTGGCGCCGCTTAACGGAACAAAGGATGCCAACGAAAACCTTTTTACCCTTGTTTCGGGAATAAAACGGAATTTCGCTTACGTTGACAACATCATGTTGTTCATTAACGGAAATGAAGTTTTTTTACAGAATATTTCAATATATGATAAATATATATGAGGAATTGGCGCAAAAGGCGTTGACAAATTAGACGTATCTCGTATACTTCTATACTATCTAGAGTAAAGGTGAAACTTTAAATATAAAGGAGCTGTGAATGAAACGGATGTTCATTCTTTTTGCCATCGTTGTGTTGACTGTGGGAGTTTTGTTTGCGGATGAGGCTGTTTTGATCGATTTCGGTAAGCTTATTGCAGACATTGACACTATGCCCGATGATCAGGACGACAATCCCAACCAAAACCGTGCAACCATGATGGATTTTTCCAATGTCGCCGGCAGCGGCTTCACAGAAGAGCAACGATCTGTGATGAAGACTTCTCTCGCCATTCCTAACTGGGATGTAGTGCTTGCATCTTCTTCCAGGACTACTTCCAATCAGGTTTTGAGCTATACCTCAGAGGCTGCTTCTACGCGGTATGGCACTGTTATGGGCGTAAGAGTGCATTTCCCCGTGGAACCGTTCCAATCTTGGGCCGTTATTAAACCGCCGTTTGATATTCCCGCTTTTGAGCTTCCCGCGGAAGTAGATGATCAGGGAAATATCACCGCGTCGGAAGACGCTTCAATGAGCGATCCCAGCCGTTTTGAAGACGGATACGGCGTCGTAAAGAATGTCGGCACTATTAAAGCCATTGCGGTGAATGCGTATGGTCTTAACTTTCCCCATGCTTTGAGCACCATCCTTATCGATGCCGAAGGCAACGAGCAGACCACGTTCATGGGTTATCTTCGTTATGACGGCTGGAAAGAACTCGTGTGGAATAATCCCCAGTATGTGCAGGAAGTCCGCAACCGTGAACTCCGGCTGTATCCCTTGTATCCCAAGTCAACTCCTTTCGTAAAGTTCGGCGGATTCCTTGTTCAGAGGGACGCTTCTCATGAAGGCGGCGATTTTATCGCTTACTTCAAAGACGTAAGGATCATCTACGATAGGGCAGTATTGGATGATAATCGGGATATTGATGACGAAGGCTTGTGGAATATCATCAAAGACCGGGAAGCCCAGAAAAAGGCTTATGAAATGTCCCAGTTTGGTGAAGCCCAGGTACTCCGGTATCTTGAAGGCCAGAAACAGGCCACAGAAAACAGTTTCACTCCGGCTGGCGAGGACAGCGCCGAATAGTCCGGTATAGATTCGTTGACACAAAAACCGTCTTAAACCATTTAAGACGGTTTTTTTTTCAGAAATTGAATCTTGGGTATTGTTGCCGAGGTTCAGGCATGTTCTCGTCAACGAACCTTGGTTCGCAGACTGCGAAAAATGCATTTTTAAGTAGTTGTGATTGTAAACTAAAGTTTTGCAATCACTTCATCTGAAGGGTGTTATTGATGCAAAATGGAGAATTACCTGACAAAGGCCGGCTGCAAGAAAAATTTTATAAACATAGTGATGTAAGAATACTCGTCGTAAAAGAACTTCACGAAGACATTGCATTGTTGCTCAAAGAGCTTCCTTCGCTTCCTTCCATTAAGAGCCGCGTAAAGGATTTTAATAGTTTTTTTAAAAAATATATCAGACTGTTAAAGAATTCTCCTTCCAAGGATGAACAGCCTTTTGTTGCCGATCTTATGGGAATTCGGGTTATTTGTCCCTTCATGGAAGATCTGCGTCATGTTGAAGAAATCCTGAAAAAAAATTTTGAGATCATCGAGATAGAACGCAAAGGATCGGACTATTCTTTTAAAGAGTTCGGCTATGAATCAACGCATGTCATCATAAAAATCCCTCCGCATATTTTGGAAAAATATGGAGATTTTGGTACGGACGCCGCGGAAGTTCAAATTAGAACGATTTTGCAGGACGCGTGGGCGGAAGTTGAACATGAATTGGTGTACAAAGCTGATTTTAATCCTTTTGATACTCCTTTAAAACGAAAACTGGCGGCGGTAAACGCGTCTCTTTCATTGGCGGATACCATATTTCAGGAAATTCGGGACTATCAGCGCCGATTAAACCGGCAGTTGGATAAACGAAGAGGTACTTTTTATCATAAAGTTGATAACTTTTCGGATGAGATTATCTTTTTTGATGAGAAAGCAGCTCTCCAAGACGATAAGTATCGTGAAGATGATACGTTTATCGATCCTTCAAGTCTGGATTATCCCGCGTCAGGCGCTTCCATTGATGATATGCTTCTGAATGCTCTGTACGCGCACAATAAAAACGAATTCGGCATGGCGGTAAAAATATACAGCAAAATATTTGAGTTGAATCCGCCGGATGTGATTAAGGCCCTTATTTATAAACACCGCGGAATGGCTTTTTTTGCTCAGTCAAAATATCAGGAAGCCATCGATGATTTTTCCAGGGTTTTGGAATTCGACCCCAAGGCTTACAGAGCTCCGTATTACCGGGGAATTGTTTATTCAGTGCTGCAGGATTATGTGAAGGCTATCGATGATTTTACGTATTCTTTAGAGATTAATCCTTATCAATCTTATTGCTTGTTCAGAAGAGGGCAGGCGTATTTTCATCTTAATGATTATCCCAAGGCTTTGTCTGACTGCGAAAGCGCTCTTGTTTTGGATCCGGGAGCGGAATCGATAAAAAAATTCAAAAACTTGACATTGGATAAGTTAAAAATGTAGGATTCGCATCCTGTTTTTTGCGGAATTGAAAAAATCTTTTTGATAATCTATTGACATTATCTCTTTGGTTAGGTATAAATAAGCCTATCAGGCCGCTGTAGCTCAGTCGGTAGAGCAAAGGACTGAAAATCCTTGTGTCAAGGGTTCAATTCCCTTTGGCGGCATCCAAAGGCTGTTTGTAAATACTTTACAAACAGCTTTTTTTATCCCAGGAAAATTGCAAAAACTTCCGAAAGTTTGCAAGAGCTCTATATATTGCATTTTTTGGTCAACGAAATGTTCTATTCTTCCGAAAATTAAAAAAGGGGAATGGTGTTGAAAATATTAGTGCTTCATGACGCAAAAGAATCGGAACATCTTCAAGCAGTGGTGCGTTTGCTTACAGAAAGATCGCTTTATGTTCGTGCCAGGTCATTTGGACCAAATTGGAAGAAAAAAGATGATTTTTTAGACATTTTTGCTGAATTTTCTCTTTTTGTCATAATTAATGCTATTAATCCCGATACAGCATGGGAAAGCCTTTGTTTAGGCTATGCTTTTGGTATTAAAAATCCTGTTATTATAATTGGGCGCAAACCTTCGTATATTCATACGAGCCGCTCCGATGAAATCAAGATTTGTGACAGCATAAAAGATTTGGAAGTCTTTTTGAATGGAGATTTCCATGTATGGATTGCCAAGGATGTACAAAAACAGGCGAGAAATGATCTTTTAGCGATAGGAATTCCTTATAACGAAGAATCTTTTGAGCGGTGTATTCGGGAAGAAAATACCTGGGCTGCCGAATTGTTTTTGAAAGCGGGTTTTTTGCCGGACGCAATGGATACAAATGGTGTTCCGCTTTTGAACCTGGCGGCCCGGACGGGTAACAGGCTGATGGTTAAGATTCTTCTTGAAGGCGGAGCCCAGATCAACCAGCAGTCGCATGACAGGGGGAGTTCGGCCTTGATTGACGCCTGTATGGGAAGGTCTTTGGATATTGTAACGGATTTGATTTCCGCTGGCGTGGATGTAAACATAAGGAGCAAAGACGGTCAATCGGCCCTGGTTATTGCGGTCGGGCTGAATGATGAAACAATCGCCGCCGAACTTTTAAAAGCCGGCGCCAATGCTGATGATCCGGATGCTCTGGGAGCCAGCGCAAGGAAATACGCCGCCCTTTTTAATAAGCCGGGAATGATGGCTCTGTTTAACGCGTATCCTCCTGCGGAGCCTAATAAATAGTTCCGCCTAAAAGCCTGCTTATTATCTCTACTGCCATCCGGGCGGTTTGGTTTTTCACGTCGAGCACCGGATTTACTTCTACAATTTCGATTGAACCTATCAGGGAGGATGCCGCAAGGGTTTCCGCAAGGAAAAGCACTTCGCGGTAGGAAAATCCGCCTGAGAGCGGAATTCCCACGCCGGGCGCTGTCATGGGGTCCATGGCGTCCATGTCCACACTGACATGAAGAACATCCACACGATCTTTAAAAAATTGCACGATCTGTTTGGCTGTTTCAGCGATTCCCAAACGGTCAACATCGGTCATCGTAAAAACCGAAAGCCCCGCTTCCTTCATAGTGATTTTTTCTTTTGGGTCAAGGTCGCGGACACCGACAATTGCCGTATTCTTGGGATCCAGCTTCCGGAAATCACCGTGGAGTGCTGTCAATTCTTTACGGCCGTAACCGCAGGGCGCGGCCAAAGACATGCCGTGAATGTTTCCCGACAAAGTACTTTCAGGTGTGTTAAAATCGCCGTGAGCATCCACCCAGAGCGTTCCCCAGCGTTTGTTTCTTTTTTTATATGCGGAACCAAGCCCGGAAAGGGTTCCTATCGCTATTGAATGATCGCCGCCGAGAACGAGCGGAAACAGTTTTTCATCTATGCATCGTTCAACTTCTTTCGCGAGCTTTCCGCAAACTTCGGCAATCGGCACAAGATACTTTGCTTTTTCATCACCCATTTCCAGAAATTCCTGGGACGGAACAGGAATACCGGGAAAGAGTTCTTCACTTTCATGTCCCAGATTATTGAGTTCTTGTTTTAGTCCCGCAAGCCGCATCGCGGACGGCCCCATGTCACTGCCGCGGCGGCTTGCGCCGAAGTCGAGCGGAATTTCTATTACACGGATGTTCATCGGGTTTCCTTTGAGGTTTCAAGCGCCGCCCGCAAAGTTCCAAGCGCCGCGTCAATTCTTTCGAGGGACTGCTTTGCTCCAAGGATGCGGATGGAACCGAAAAGGGGAGGGCTGACCCTGGCGCGCGTTATGGCGACACGGAGGGGCATCATAATATCACCCAGCTTAATATCATGTTCTTCGCACCATGATTTGATATACGCTTCCGCGTCGGCATCATTGAGGACCGCCATTGGTTCTATCAAACCGCGGCCAAGGCTGAGAAGTTCAGCGGTCCGCGCGAGATCGGCTTTTTTGGGGATAAATTCTTCCGCCGCGGGAACCGGCGGTTCTGAAAAAAGATACGCTAATTTTTCAGGGGCTTCATGCAGGAAACTGATTCTTTCTCTTATGAGCGGCATCGCTGCGATAAATGTTTTTTTCTGTTCGGCGGAGGGAACGGCGGCTGCGCCGGAACTGCCGAAGAGAGCGGCCTTTACTGCGTAAGGGAGAGCGGCTTCCGCCAGCGCTTCATCGGTCATCATGCGGATATATTGACCGTTATACCATTCCAGTTTTTTATAATCGAAAATGGCGGGAGCTTTGTTGAGTTTATCAAGGCTGAAGCGTTCCGCGAGTTCTTCGAGCGTGTAGATTTCTTTTCCTTCTTCGTAGGAAGCCCCGAGAAGCGCGACATAGTTGATAAGGGCTTCCGGAAGGTATCCGGCTTTCCGAAACTCGTCAATGCTTGTGGCTCCGTGGCGTTTACTGAGCTTTTTCCCGTCCTGACCCATCACCATAGGGAGGTGACAGTATTCCGGCGGCGTCCACCCAAAAGCGCGGTACATAATGACATGAAGCGGCGTTGACGGAATCCATTCCTGCGCGCGAAGCACGTGGCTGATATTCATAAGATGATCATCCACCACATTTGCTAAATGATACGTGGGAAAACCGTCAGATTTAAGGAGTACGGGATCGGGATTTACGTCCGCGTTTTTCCACTCAATGTCCCCAAGGATATGATCGTGAAACTTCGTAGATTCTTCCAGGGGAATGTTGAGCCTGATAACAAAAGATTCGCCCGCCGCCGCCCGCCGCCCGGATTCTTCCGCGCTGACAGATCGGCAGTGCCGGTCGTAGCCGGTCTCGCTGGAGCCGGATGCTTCCCGTTCCGCCCGGATGTTATCGAGCCTTTCAGATGAACAAAAACACCGGTAAGCCTTTCCTTTTGCGATCAATTCCTCCGCCGCTTTTTTATAGAGTTCAAAGCGTTCGGATTGTACATAAGGCGATGAGGGACCGCCAATATCAGGACCTTCATCCCAATGAATGTTGAGCCAATTGAAGGTGTCATAAAGGTTTTGGACAAAAGCTTCGTCAAAGCGGGTACGGTCGGTATCCTCCAGACGGAGGATAAACTTCCCGCCCTTTGATTTCGCAAAAAGATAGTTAAAAAGAGCGGTTCTCACCCCGCCAATATGCTGGTTCCCGGTAGGAGAGGGAGCGTATCGGTCTCGAATTTCCATAAAAACTCCGTTTTTCTTTGTTGGGGACATTATATCGGGAAGTTGGAGTATGTTTCAATTGAGCGCAAAGGCAGAACGGAGAGATTAAAGAAAACACTAATCGGGCAGGCCGGATTTGAACCGGCGACCTCTTGGTCCCGAACCAAGCGCGCTACCAACTGCGCTACTGCCCGTAAAAAACGTAAAGCCCGTCACTACGACGGGCTTTTTCGGGAGCGACGGGGCTCGAACCCGCGATCTCCGGCTTGACAGGCCAGCGCGATAACCAGCTTCGCTACGCCCCCTAACGCTTGTTATATTAAGGATATTAAGAAAAAATGTCAATACATAATGGATTCCCAAAATGCTTTTTTTTTCAATCCAAAATGATCATTGCGTGAAACACCAAATCTTCGTTCCCGGTATTCATGATACTGTGAGACGCGCCGCCGCCCGTGATCATCACATCGCCGGGTCTTATCGTTTTCGATACTCCGTTGTCAGTAACAGTGCCGGTCCCCCGAAGGATGATGTAATATTCGGTTTCTTTCTCATGAACATGTTCACCGATAGAACTGCCGGGCTGCAAAACAATTTCAGCCATCATCCTTGCGTGAGGGATTTTATCACCGTCTACAATGTGGGTAAAATGCGCAGAACCTTCGCCGCCCCGCATTTTTTCCTTGGTCTCGGTTTTCATCGCGCTTCGTTCAATAAGCATATATTCCTCCTATGAATCTTTGTGATTTTTTGCCGTCAAAATTTCTCCAAGCTGTCCAAGCAAATTGCCGCTGCCGACAGAAATATTGCCGACTTTATCGCAAATCTTTTCAAGATATTCCAACTCTTTCAGTTTATACAGTGTCACGTTTTCTTCCATCAATTTTGCGGTATTCAAAAGGCTTCTGGTTGAAGCAACTTCCTCTCTACGGGAAATTACATTTGCCTGAGCATTTTTTTCCGCGATCAAAACCATATTCATAATATCTCTGATTTCACCGGGAAGAATAATATCTTTTAAACCCGCATCCGAGAATTCCACGAAAAGGCTGTTTTGCTTTTCCCTCAATTTTTCAAGAACGATTCCCGCAATGTTGTCTTTCTGCTCCAAAAGCTCATCAAACTTTAAGCGGCCGACATATTCCCGAAGCACAAGCTGTGTCGTCATGTAAATCTGATTTTTAAAATCTTTCAGTTTGTTATGAATGCTTACCGCGTCGGTGATTTTATAGGTACAGACAAAATTCAAGCGGAGCGTCACTTTATCCGCCGTCAAAATTTCCTGACTGTTTACGTCGAGCTGCTGGGTACGTACATCGACAATCTCGCAGGTCACTTTTACAAACGTATTCCAAAAATAATAAGAGCCGGGATCAAGCTGCCGCTGGAATTTTCCGTCAAAAAACAGCAATCCGGTTTCGCCTTCCGATACAACAAAGCGTGAATAAAAACTGGTCGGCACTCTCGCCATTTTTTCTTCTGGCAGCGCAACAACAGGATTCTTTATATCGATCAGTTGAAACGTATGCTCATGAAATACATTCCAATAGTAGTACGTACCGGGAGTAGACATCCCTTCAATTGCGATGCCGTCTTCATAGTGCATTGCGTAATGCACATCGGGCAGTTCAATTTTGGTAACGCTCTCGGCAAAGGCTTTATCTTTTAGCAGTACATTGATGTCAATATCTTTGATCACAACTTGTCTTCCGACAGTGGTTTTAACATACGTCTCGCCGAAGAGAGACCGAACGCTGTGTTTACCGGGAGGCAGCATACGCCGGAACGTACCGTTTTTGAAAAGAAAGCCTCTCTCATTTTCATTGATAATAACCTTCATAATGTTCACCTCGTTTGTTGGGGGAATCGGCGGAAACGTCCACGGTCCCCAAGGGGAACAGAGTTTGAGCAATCTGCCGCGCATTCGGCTTCCATGACACATCATGGCTATGGGATGTGCGGCAGTTTTGCGGTATCCGCTCCGCTGCTGCCCGGTTTCCGCTGCCGCGCACAAACCGCACGGCAGGACGTTTTCGCTTCTTCTTTCTTCGTTACACTGTGGAAGTGTAATGTTGCAGGTTTATGAGACCTGTGCCTTATCCGCTTGGCTAACTCCTTCGTTAAAAAGAGTATGGGATTCGAACCCATGAAACATTGGTATGCTCTACCAACTGAGCTAACTCGTGAGAGTGAAGGATTTGAACCTTCGACACTACCGTGTTGGCGGACAATGCTCTACCGCTGAGCTGCATCTTTCGATGGACGGATTTGAACCGCCGGCCTTTGCCCTGAATCCTATTCACCCGGAACACAGAAAGGCAGAGCCCGACTGCGCCGCAAGGAATACAAATCCTTTGCTAAAGCGAATAGGCGACATTATGACCTGCGCCATAACATCATAAGTATTTTATAACATGATCAGCATCTTGACAAGTAAAGAAATGATGTTGTGGAAGGGATATGAACCACAATTGCATTCCAATCAATTGCTTTGTAATTTCGCGGCATTCTCAAAATCTTATTCTTCATTTCTAAACCGCTTTTCTTCCGCCCAAAGGCCGAGCGCCGGATTTGAAACAAAAAAGATTTTTTCGCCTTCAATGGTGTTCCAGCCGGAATGTATGTTTTCAAGCGGATACTGTTTGATCATTTCATCCAGACTGCCCCACTCAAAGCCCGCGGATTCTATTTCTTCCCTGCTGATTTTCGGGCCCGGACAATAGCGGATGGAAAAACGGCCTTCGCTTGACCCGTGAATAAGATGGGCGGCGGCGCTCAGCGAGTCAGCCAGTTCGGCATCTTGTTTTACCGCCGCCCGGATTTCCGCGCCCGGACGGTATCCATGCTTGCGGATAAGCGCGTCGATGCCGGCATCTTCGCCGAATTTTTCCAAACCGGGCGCCAAGATGATGAGTTCTCCCTCATCAGCCATAGCCATGCGGGTTCTGTATATCGATTTATTTCCCAGCCATGTCGTCCGGTACTCGCGCGGATCAAGATACACGAGCGCTTTTTTTACAGGCTCGGTCAATAAGGTTATATTCACTTTTTGGGCTAAGAGCGCCGCCTCTTCGTAGCAATGCCTCCCGAACCCGATAAAAAGCCCCCTAAGGGCCAGCGATCCGGCAGGCTGCCCAACATGCAGCGCTTCTTCCGGGGTTCTCGGTCCTACCACGGTCAGTATCCAAAGGATGGGCGGCATCCGGCTGCCGAATCGCAAGTAACCTTCATCCAGAACAGAGCGGACCGGCGTATCGATATGTCCCATGATATGTTCCATGCCGTATACGGCCCCCAGATAATGGCTTTTATCGATAATCTCTTTGCCGCCGGTTCCGATAAAAATGTTCTTGAGATGATTCGCCATCCCCATTACTTCGTGCGGCACTACCTGCCCAATGGAAACGATCATAGAAAAATCCCCGTCGCAAAGAAGGCGGTTCACCTCGATAGGGCAATCGTAATCCGCCGCTCCTTCGGAAATCGAATGAATCCAGTCCGATTCTATTCTTCCCAATTCAACGACATCGTTACGCCAGTTATGCGCGACAAATTTGTCAAGGGGACTTTTCGGAAACATCCGCCGGAGTTCATCTTCGTTCATGGGCATGTGAGTTCCCAGGGCAGGCGTAATAGCTCCCAGCCTGTCTTCGCGGGAAAGCTGCTGTGAAAGCAAATCCGTGATAAACCCCGCCTTTGAATGAATGCGGGTTCCGTCAGGGGGAAGAACGAGGACTTTCCCTGAACCGTCAACTTCGCTGAGAGCCAGCGGTAAGGCTTCTGTCACATATTTACCGATATCCCCGGCATTGAGATCATGCCGGGGGCTCCCCACAGCCGTAAAAGTCATGAATAGTTCCCTGTTTCCGGTTTTACGCTTCCGTACCTGACGGCACGGCACAGTCATTCTTCATAAGGAAAGGCTGCTGTGTTGCGTCCAACGTATCCCGCCAGAGGTTTCCTTCCGGATCGACACAGCTTCTTTTGGAAACAGCCGCCTTCATAGGCAGATGAACAAATTCATTATTGATCAAACCGATGAGACACTTAGTTTTTCCGGCCATTGCCGCGTGAGCCGCCGCGTTCCCCAAACGTTCACAGTAGATTGAATCGACGGGGGCGGCCGGAGCTGACCGTATCATATAACTTGGGTCGATGTATTTCAGGTTGATTTCCAGGCCCATATCATTAAAATGTTTCTGTATCTCATCCTTTAAGTAACGTCCTACGTCTTCCATCTTCAGGTTTCCTGATTCGTCGTGTTTAATATCTGTAACAAGTTTATCCTGCATTGCTCCTTCCGCCACAACGATTACGGCATGATTCCTTCTTGCAAGCCGAATTTCCAGATGATGCAAAAGTCCGTTGGGGCCGTCAAGATCGAAAGGCACTTCGGGAATAAGGACAAAGTTTACTTCATGGCTTGCCAACGCGGTATGCGCCGCGATGAACCCGGCTTCCCGGCCCATCAGTTTTACAAGACCGATGCCGTTGATCTGCGAATGAGCTTCCATGTGTGCGGCGGTTACCACTCCCACAGCCTCGGTTACCGCCGTATCAAATCCGAACGATTTATCAATAAACGAAAAATCATTATCAACGGTTTTCGGAATGCCGATGACAGCCATCTTCAGCTTCCGCTTTTGGATTTCTTCCGCAATATCGAGCGCGCCTTTTTGTGTTCCATCGCCGCCGACAGTAAAAAGCATGTTGAGGTTCATCCGTTCCATGCAGTCAACAATTTCCGTAACCTGCTTCCCGCCGCCGCGGGCCGTTCCCAAAATCGTACCGCCGATCTTGTGAATATCATCTACAACCGGAGGATTCAGCTCTATTGTCTTGTATCCGTATTCCGGAAGAAAGCCCTTATAACCGTATTGGATGCCGGAAATCCGCCGGACGCCGTAACGCTGCCAAAGACAGCGCACAATGGCGCGGATAACATCATTTAGTCCCGGGCAAAGGCCGCCGCAGGTGACAATTCCCGCGTGAACATGCTGGGGGGAAAAGTAAATCATTTCCCTGGGACCGGCAGCTTCAAAAACATCGCTTCGTTTGAGCGGAGCTTGACTGTCAAGTTTCACATCTATGCCCATCCTGACCAATTCTTCATCAGTGACATAATTCGCAATAAAATCACCAGCAACTTTTGACAGCTCTATCGGAGATTTAATTGTCCGTTTCCCTAAGTCTTCAACGGTAAAATCAACATGTTTATCCATAAAACGAAAGCCCCCTATTGGAAATCCCTAAAATCCAGGCGGTTTTTTAAAGATTTCCCATTTATCTTTATAAAGGAAATTGCAAAACTTCAATTTTTTGCAATTTCAACTTCTTAAAAACGCATGTTTCGCAGCCCGCGATCCAAGGGATCGTTGACGAGAAANNAGAAAATGCAGGAGCTTGGGCAAAACTAACCGAGTTTTGCAGCAAGCTCTATATTCTAATGTTATTATAAACTATTGATAGAAACAAGGACGTCTGTCTTTTTTTGTCGTATTTTGTATAAAATATTATCAAAATATGAAAAACGATTAAGAATACTTTGCGGAAAGTAACAAAACAGGTATACTTTCCTCATGGAAGATAACATGATTGAAGACCGTTTTCAAACGATAGAAACCAAGCTGACGTTTCTTGAAGATTTTCTCCAGCGTCTACAGGACGAAGTTGTCAGCAAAAACAACCTTGTAGATAAACTCAGCGCCGAACATAAGGCCTTAAAGGAAAAGGTGCTTCAATTATCCGCGGACATTGAAGATGTTCCAAGCCGAAAGCCGCCGCATTATTGATATGAGTATAATAACGAATACCGCGTTCTCACACTTTACCTTTGGGCGTTTCATCGTTTATACTTCCGGTAAGAATATTGATGTATGGAGGCTGCTATGCTTGAAGATAAAGTAAAGGCCGCGCTCGAAAGTGTCCGGCCGTCCTTACAGGCTGACGGCGGGGATGTTGAGTTTGTCGGCATTGATGAGGAAGGTCAGGTATCGGTGAAACTTACCGGAGCCTGCGGTTCATGTCCCATGTCCCAGATGACGCTCAAAATGGGCATCGAAAATTATCTCCGAAAAGAGGTTCCCGAAGTTAGTTCTGTCGTGGGCGTCTAAACGATTTTTTCCTGCCTCTTTCCTTAAGTATCAGATATGAAACATCATAGACAACGATTTTTGCCGATCAACCGGCAGGATATGGAGGAAAGAGGCTGGGAATCCTGCGATTTCATCTTTGTTTCCGGCGATGCCTACGTCGATCATCCGTCTTTTGCCGCCGCGCTCATTTCGCGGACTTTGGAAGCGGCGGGTTTCAAGATCGGAATCATCCCGCAGCCGGATTGGAAAAATCCCTTATCATATACAATCCTCGGCAGACCCCGCTTAGCGTTTCTTGTGGGATCGGGCTGCATGGATTCCATGGTTTCGCATTATACTTCCGGGAAAAAGCCGCGTTCCGGCGACGCGTACAGCCCCGGAGGAAAAACCGGTCTGCGTCCCGACCGCGCGATTCTGAAATATGTCGAAGGCATTCGGGGCGTTTTCAAAGATGTTCCTGTCATCATCGGCGGGATTGAAGCCAGCCTTCGGCGTTTTGCCCATTATGATTATTGGTCGGATAAAGTCCGCCGTTCCATTCTTCTCGATTCAAAAGCGGATATTCTTGTTTACGGCATGGGAGAACATCCCATCATCAAGATTGCCGAACGGCTCGATGCGGGCGAATCCATCGGGACGATTACCGATATTCGGGGAACTTCAATCCGCCGTCACGGCAAGATTCCGTCTGATATTCTGCATGGCATTATGCCCAATATCGGGCCTTATATCGAACTGCCGCCCTTTGAATTGGTGAAGGGAACTGACGAAAAATCCCTGCGGGCTTATGCCGAACACTTCATGACGCAAAAAGAGAATCATGACCCCGCAACGGCAAAAATCCTCATCGAAAAAACCGATGACCGCTTCGTGATTCAAAATCCGCCTGCTTATCCTGTGTCCCAAGCCGAAATGGACGCCCTTTACGAGCTGCCCTTTACCCGTCTGGCTCATCCCGTCTATGACGCGGAAGGCGGAATCCCGGCCTTAAAAGAGGTGCAGTTTTCGCTTGTATCGAGCCGGGGATGTTTCGGCGGCTGTTCGTTTTGCGCGATCACGGCTCATCAGGGGAAGGCGGTAACGGGAAGAAGCTGCCCCAGTTTGGTGCGGGAAGCGCGGGAACTCATCAATCTTGAAGGCTTTAAGGGATACATCCACGATATGGGCGGTCCTACGGCTAACTTTTCGGGTCCTGCCTGCGAACGGCAGGAGAGGGGAAGTTTTTGCCCCGGCAAAGAATGCCTTTTTCCCGATATTTGCCCTCAAATGAAGGTTTCCCACGAGGATTATCTTCAAAAACTCGATGCGGTAAGGCGTATTCCCGGCATAAAGAAAGTATTTATCCGTTCGGGCATCCGTTTTGATTATCTTTTGGCCGATAAAAAATCCGGCGGGAACTTTTTGGAACAGCTTTGCAAATATCATGTAAGCGGACAGCTGAAAACCGCGCCGGAACATATTTCGGAAGCGGTTCTGCGCGCTATGGGAAAATGCGGAAACGAAAAATACGAACTATTCCGAAAGAAATACACAGAGGTGAACAATCGCCTGGGCCTCAAACAGTACATCATCCCCTATTTTATTTCGAGTCATCCGGGTTCCACGCTGAATGACGCCGTCGATCTCGCGCTGTATCTGAAAAAAACCGGCTTCGTTCCCGATCAGGTTCAGGATTTCTACCCGACTCCGGGAACCCTTTCCACAACGATGTACCACACAGGATTTGATCCCAGAAGCATGAAGCCGGTCTACGTCCCCAAAGGCGAACGCGAGAAAAAGATGCAGAGAGCCCTCCTTCAATTCAACCGGAAAGAATCAAGGCAGCTTGTGAAAGAAGCGCTCGAAAAAACCGGCAGAACCGATGTAATCGGCCGCGGACCGAACTGTTTGATACCCTTTTAGGGATAAGTATCAAAACATTTGACACAAGTTATAACTTGTTGTATTGTTAAGTATGACAGCGAAGGATATTATCAAGATTTTGGAAGATCATGGCTTTCAGCTTATCCGAATTGAAGGAAGCCATCACATTTATGGCAAGAAAGGACATCCAAGGTCTATATCTGTTCCTGTTCATGGGAAAAAAGAGATAATGTATTTTTCAACAATATTAAGACAAGCGGGAATTGACCCAAAGGATATAAGATAATGGTTTTTTATTGCGAGTTGAATAATGAAGCGGACGAATATGTTGTCAACTTCCCTGATATGCCTGGAGCTATTACATCTGGGAATACGATAGAAGAAGCCCTCAAAAACGCTGAAGAAGCATTAAACGGTTGTCTTGCGGCAGATATGGCTTTGGGAAACCATATACCTGAAGCTCTGTATAAAAATGGATATGCGGTTCCCGTAAAGAGTGAAGTAGTGCTTGCACTGCAACTAAGAAAACTGCGGGGAAATGAATCAAAAAAGACTGCCGCCGATAGATTGGGTATCTCGTATCAAGCATATCAGCAATTGGAAGATGCCAGAAAAACCAACCCTACCATAAAAACCCTGGAAAAAATAGCTAGAGCCTACGGTAAAACATTGGAAGTAAACTTCTGTCCTGTTGGATAATCTTCCGCACCCGATACTATCGCACGAAAAGATGAGTGTACATGCTGCCTTAACACTCCATTGCTTCCTGTTCCTATTGGCATCTTTCTTTCCCATAGATTAGAATTCAACCTATGGAATGGTTTGCGCGTCAAAATGTTATGATTCAAGCGCTTCTTTGTACGCTTTTTACTTACGGCGTAACGGCGCTGGGATCGGCAATGGTGTTTTTTTTTAAAACGATCAATCAAAAAGTTCTCGACGGAATGCTGGGTTTTGCCGGCGGCGTGATGATTGCCGCGAGTTTTTGGTCCCTCCTTTCGCCTTCTATCGAAATGGCTGAATTGATGGGAATTACGCCCTGGCTTCCCGCGGTGGTTGGATTTTTGATCGGCGGTTTTTTCCTGCGTATTGTGGACAGAATTCTTCCGCATCTTCACATTGGAAGTAACATGGATGAGGCCGAAGGCCCAAAAACAAGTTGGAAGCGTTCGGTTCTTTTGGCTTTGGCGGTTACCATCCATAACATCCCCGAAGGGCTTGCCGTCGGTGTCGGCATCGGTGCTGTGGCCGCGGGAATTCCGGGCGCCGATCTTGCCGGAGCGCTCGCTTTGGCTATGGGAATCGGGCTGCAAAATTTCCCCGAAGGCGCCGCGGTTTCCATTCCCCTCCGCCGTGAAGGGATGAGCCGGACGAAAGCCTTTCTGTACGGGCAGTTTTCGGGTCTCGTTGAACCGATTGCCGGTGTTTTGGGAGCCGCTCTTGTCTTTTACATGCGTCCCATCCTTCCCTATGCCTTGGCGTTCGCCGCCGGAGCCATGATCTTTGTTGTTACCGAAGAGGTTATCCCCGAGTCACAGCGCGCCGGAAACGAACATATTTCAACCCTGGGACTTTTGCTTGGCTTTGCCCTCATGATGGCTCTGGACGTTGGGCTTGGTTAGAGATAAAATAGCCTCATTCAACGTTATCGAGTTTCTTGCAAAACTGGAGTTTTGCAATTGCCTCAATCATGTAAGCAGGAGCAAAGAATGAAATTGATTTTTCTCGGTCCGCCCGGTGCGGGAAAAGGAACCTTGGCCGTTAAAGCGGTAGAAATCCTCAATGTCCCCCATATTTCAACCGGAGCCATTTTCCGCGCGGCAATAGCGGCTCAAAGCCCTCTGGGCCTGAAAGTTAAAGCCATAATCGATTCAGGCCGTTTGGTTGATGATGAAACAACCATCGAACTTGTAAAAGAACGCCTTGCCCAATCCGATGCCCAAAGCGGCTACATCCTTGACGGATTTCCCCGGACCATTCCGCAGGCCGAAGCCCTGGAAACTTTTTCCAAGGCGGATAAAGTCGTCAATTTCGATATTCCCGATACCGCCGTCGTGGAACGCTTGTCAGGGAGAAGGGTCTGCCGGAACTGCGGCGTCAATTATCACACAATCTTCAATAAGCCGAAGCAGGACGGTGTCTGCGATGCCTGCGGCGGAGAAATCTACACGAGGGAAGACGATAAAGAAGAAGCCGTCCAAAAACGATTAACCGTTTACCGCGAACAAACCGCCCCATTGATCGATTATTACCGTAAAAAAGGCCTTTTGGTTGATGTTGATGCCAGTCCGCAGGTTGATGAAGTCGTAAATAACTTCAAAAAAGCGCTTGATATCAATTAGCGAAGAGTAATGAGGAAAGAGTTAGGCTTTCTTTCCTCATTTTTTAGATTTTATGTTCCCTTTCGTCAGGATGCTCATTGAAATACTCTTTGAGGATTTTCCGCATTGTGGGTATTTCCTTTTCCCTGCCAAGTAAATTCATAAGATAATTTCCCCAAAACATGTTTCCGCAATAGTATTGGAAAAACCGGTGCGCCCGGCTTTTATGAAATTCCACAGGCTGATACTTTTCCAATAATTCAAGATAGCGGAACGCGGTTTCTTCCAGGTTAACTGAGTTAATCACGTTTACCGCGGAAGGAACATCTGTTACCGATTGGCTGCCCATCGATTGCCTGGCGGCGGCAAAAATCCAGGGACATTTTACCGCCAAACGGCCGACCATGACCGCGTCCCAGGGGCCATCCGCGCGGGAAACAAGTTCTTCCAAAGAAGAAACATCGCCGTTTCCCGCCACAGGGACAGATAATTCCTTTTTTAGATCGGCAACATAATTCCAGCGCGCCCGGCCTTTAAACTTTTCTTTTGCGGTTCTCGGATGCAGCGTAATTAACTCTACGCCTTCTTCAATCAATCCTTTACAAAACGGCAAAAGATACTCAAATTTTTCTTCCGGTCCAAGTCTCATTTTCACGCTTAATCGTTTATTTGTGGATTTTCTCACCAAACCCGCCATCCGCCGGGCTTTTTCAGGATGAAACATCCATTTTACGCCCGCGCCGTATTTTGTAATGGCAGGTGCCGAACATCCCATGTTAATGTCGATCCCCTTACATGCAAGTTTATCTAATATTGATGCCGCGGAGGCAAGTTTTTCCGCGTCGGCTCCAACCAATTGAAAAACAATTTTTTCAGGACAAGGTTCCGCGTCAATATAATACCGTTCCAACGGTCCGCCGCTCAAAAGTGACGGGGCATTGATCATTTCGGTGAAATATTCATCAACTCCGCCGAAAGAAAAAATCAATTCCCGAAGGGCGCGGTGGCTTAGTTCCGCCATCGGCGCTAAAAAAAACGCTTTGTTCATTATCTTATCTTCTCCGGAGCAAAATTTGAAAAAAAATTGTAAAAACTTCTCTTCCTGTACTGGCTTAATTTCTGTTATAATATATACTGTAAGGGCAAGCCTGAAAACTATCTTTTTAAAATCGCTGAATAAGCTCCGGTGGAGCCTTTGTTTTGCCGATATAGAATTATGTTCAGCCTTGACTTGAAATATCTCTTGGCATAAGATTATATAGTATAGAGGAGCGTACCGCATGATAGCAAAGAGTGATATGCCCAGTATCAATGAAAAAGATCCTGACGGAATAAAACCGGAAGGCGGATCTTACCGGGTACTCGTTGTAGATGATTCAATGTTTATTGCTAAACAATTGGGGCAGATTTTTACATCTGAAGGTTATGAAGTTGCAGATACTGCAGCGGATGGAGCTCAGGGTGTTGAAAAGTATAAGGAGTTATATCCGAATATTGACCTCGTAACTATGGATATAACGATGCCGGTGATGGACGGCGTTACAGCCCTTGAAAAAATCCTGGAATTCGACAAAAACGCTACTGTAATTATGGTGAGTGCTCTGGGAAAAGAAGATGTTGTCAAAAAGTCTCTTCTTCTTGGCGCAAAGAGTTACATTGTAAAACCGCTGGACCGGAAGAAGGTACTGGAACGGGTAGTGACAGTTCTTAAACGGTAATATTTTTTGAAATTAACCATGTGTTAAGGGATAGTCCCTTGCTGCACGGTTTTTTTTACTCCTTCTCTTTATTGGTCTTCTGTTTGCCTTGTCCTGTCCGCTGTTTGGGCGGACAGGCTTTATTTATTAATCTTCCAACCGCATATATTAATAATCGTTCAAAAAGACAAGCGAACCGGAACCTTGGTTAAAATACAAAACCGGTGTTTCCGCATCGTTTTCTGTTTTCAGTATGCATCTTCCCTCGGAATCAATGCCGGAAAATATTCCCCGTGCAAGAATACGTTCCGGTTTATCAACGGAAAAATGTTCCCTGCCTTTTTCCGGTTCAAAGATCAGCGCTTTGGCTCCTATGCGGTCTGAAAGAGAATTCCATTCCGCGGACAGCGCGGGATTTCCCCGCGGATAAACGCTTTGTGTGCCGAACTCTTTTTTTACCTTTTTTGTTTCGTCAAGAATATCGTTTAATATTTCCCGTCTTGAGATATTACGGCCGGTAATTTCCGCACAGCTTACAGCCTTTGTGCTGGGGGCGGGATTATTCACATTCACCCCGATTCCAAGCGAAAGCCATGAAATTACTCCTCCTTCGCCGGAAACTTCTGCGGTAATACCCGCGATTTTTCGGCGGTCTATGTAAACATCGTTCGGCCAGCGAAGATACGCGTTTTTCCCGCACACTTTTGAAATAACCCGCGCGGCCGCAATTTGTGTGACAAGCGGACATTGAGTATAGTCTGCTATTGTTAAACGCGGACGTTCCAGTATCGAAAAGAAAAGACCGCCGGAACGGGAAACCCAGGTTCTGCCGTATTGTCCTCTGCCCGCGCTTTGTTTTTCCGAGGTAAACACCGAACCGCCGTCCGTTCCCTTTAAAGCCATTTCCTTCGCCCTGTCCATAGTGCTGCTCGTGCTATCATAATGGAAAAACATGTGTTCCTTTTCGCCGAATTCCCAGGGATATAAAAAATCTTTTTCGTCTTTTGGCTCAAGGAAATACCCGCTTTCCCCTGTTTGTATGGCATATCCTGCAACAAGCAGAGCCTGTACCGTTTTCCAAACAGCCACTCTGGAAACGCCGATTTGTTTTGCGAGCACATTGCCGCTTACCGCTTCTCCCTGTTTTTCCCGTAAAAGGGAAAGAAGATGCGCTTTACCGGAATATTTTTTCATCATTTACCGCCTTGCTTCTAATGCCTTCGCTTTGAGCGCCGCCTTTTCCATGCTAAACGAAATCAGCATAAAAGTAAGCGTTTTTATTTTAGCGAATCCTTGTTTGCCGCCTCTGGCTTTCCACGCCGTATTGATGAAAGTCCAGTTCTCAAATATTTCCGGTATAAAACACAGGAAAAGGGCAATGTATCCGGAAAAACGGTTTTCCGTTTTCACTTGTTTCTTTTGAAAAAAGATTTTTGCTAAGAAACGCTTGAAACCAAGTTCCAGCGCAAATAATGCTTCCCTTAACTCTCCTTGACTCGTCGTTCGGAACAAGAGAGAAGATAATTGGATAATGAGAACAAGGCGTAAACTTATACGTAAAAAATCCGGATTGGGTGTCAGCAAAAATACAAGAGAGAAAGAGGGGAATGTGTTCCATGTATCGATCAATCTTGAAAATACCGAAAGTGCGTACATTAAAACCGTGTAAAAGAAGGCGGGCTTCAGGTCTGTTAATTGTTCGCGTAAGGTAAATCTACAGAGGAAAGCGCATACACAAGCTGCGATGATCCCCGCCGTAAGGTACACAGAGGAGAGAGACATAAAAAAGACGGACAGCGGCAGAAGCAATAGCAATTTTACCAAAGCCGGGACCTTATGTAAGGGGCCTTTTACGGTTTTATATTTGAATATTCCCTCTCGTTTTCCTACAGCCATAACAAATCTTCCATCGTTTTTGCTCCTCTGTGTAAAGGATGATGAATCCCCCAGTCTTCAAGATTTGATTCCCTGTTAAGCTGCAATGCGCCGCCGGCGCTTCCGTCAAACACTTTTTTCCCTTTAAAAAGAACAATGAAATGATTTGCAAGGGATAAGCATTTCTCAAGTTCGTGCGTAAGAATAATGACCGTTTTACCATCCGCGATGAGTTTTTTTAAAAGACGATTTATCTGCGTTACGCCCGGAAAGTCCATGTTAGCGTAAGGTTCATCAAAAATGATGATTTCGGCGTTCATTGCCAGTACGCCGGCCGCGGCAAGACGGCGTTTTTCGCCGCCCGAAAGCGAACGGGCAGGGAAGTCCGCTCTGTCTGTTAAACCTGTTTCGGCAAGGGCGCTTTCCACCCGTTCCTTTATTTCGGTTTTTGAAAGCCCCTGATTCCGCGGACCGAACGCGATGTCTTCCCGCGGAGTTTCCCCCAATATTTGAGCGTCCGGTTCCTGGAACACAAGTCCGGCGCGTCCTGTGGTTTTTACGATGCCTGAATCGGGCGTTTCCAGTCCCGCGATAATCGACATTAAAAGACTTTTCCCCGACCCGTTCGCGCCCGCTATGATTGTACAGCTGCCTTTTTCCAAAGTAAAAGAAATGTCTTCCAGCGCGTAAAAACGTCCATTACGCACGCGTTCTGTTTCCGGAAGATGTTCATCGTAAACGGGAAAATATTTGGTAACGTTTTCAAGGCTTACGGCGTTGATGATCTTGCCTCTCCGTTAGGATTCAGATAACGGGCCGCTATCGGACGCAGTTTAAGCCCCAGCGGTATGCTGATCGCGAATTTTACGATGTCTCCAAAAACGAAAGGAGCGGAACCCGCGATTATCGCCGCTTTAAAAGAAAGGGAGTTAAGGCGCATCATGTAAAGCGAGCCACAGAGGAGAATAAGCGCAAAGCCAAGCAAGGAAGCAGCGCAGAGCTTGATTAAAAGAACGGGACGTACTTTTTTTTCACTTACTTTGGGAAGTCCGGCAATAAGTCCCGCGCAAAGGCTCGCGGCGAAATATCCGATAATGTAACCGCCCAAAGGTGTGTTAAAAACACCGGGACCGCCCGGAATTACAAATACCGGAATTCCCGCAAGGCCCGCCGCGATAAAAATGAAAACCGCGATTCCGCCGTAGAAACTGCCCAGAATAGTCCCCGAAAGAACCACAAACATGTTTTTTAATACAATCGGTACTCCGCCCGGCAGAGGAAGAATAAAGAACCCCGAGACCGCTATCATTGCGGCAAACACAGCGGTAAAAACATACCGGTTTCGCGCAATTCCTAAAGCTGTTTTTTTGTTAACCATAATAAACAACAGGTTAACGAAAAACTATATATTTGTCAACGAAAAAGTAAGGAAACAGAACAGAAAAGTGAACAATAAGCTGGTTAATATTGGATAATCCTTTATTATTAATAGTGAAACCTGTGAACATGCGGTTTAGACAGCGATGTTTTTTCCTCATGTTAATTTTTCATCAGGAGTAACTATGATATTTAAAAATAAAAGAAAAATAACATTGGGATATAATCACAAAATATCATGTTATATCGGATTTTTTAGCTGCGCTATCTTTATGATAATGACAATAATCTTAACAATGATCAGTTTGAAAAATTCCTGGAACGTTTTCCATAGTTATTGCAATCAATTATGTCTGGCGGTCAACGCCCATGTTTCTTACGTTATTAATGGAGATTTTGTAGAACGTTATGTAGAAAATATGACTGTGGATGATGAATACATCAATTTTGCGGAAAATCTGGATATTCTTAAAAACCGCTTCGATGTGAAATGTTTTTATATTATAGCGGATACAGGAGTGCCGGGAGAGCTTAACTATGTGTATGATGCCGATGTCCGCGACTGGGCAGGACAGAATTATGCCCTTGGTTTAAGCGAGCCTATTGAAGAATTTGCCGGCCATAGGGAGGTTCTTGTCTCCGGTGAGGCCTTTGACAGAGCCAGGTATGCCAGAAACAGCGCTTTCGGCGGACTCTTTTATGCCTATGCTCCCATTTTTAATTCAGCGGGACAGACAGTGGCCTTTGTCGGCACCGATATAGATATTGCCCGGCTTCATAACGGCTTACACGCGTATAGAACAGCATATTTAACCGTGGTGATTGTAGGTTTTATTGTATTTCTTGTTACATTGTGTATTACATCACATTATACTTTAACGGTTCCGTTCCAACATATCATCAATTATGCTGTCAGGATTTCAAAGGGCGATATGTCCGCGGCTATGCCTAAATCGCTGTATAAACGGAATGATGAAATCAGCAAATTGAGCGGATCCTTTGAAAGCGTGGCTCATACGACATACGGACTGATCAGCGACATTGAACACATGATGCGGCAAGTCCGCCGGGGAAATATCACCGCGAGGGCTGACGAATCCAAATATGAAGGCGATTATTACAATATCATTCACGGGGTAAACAAAACTATGGACCTCGTTTGCCAGGATTTTTGTGTCATTCCTGAAGGAATTGGTTTTTTTAATCTGAAAGGACAAATCCAATTTTCAAATGAGCAGCTGGATCACTATATAAAAATTCATAATCTGGATAGTCAGAACGAATCTATCTTTGAACAGCTCTTGTCCTTTGAAGAATTATTGATTTTGGATAATATTATTGATCAACAGGACAGTGAAACCGGGAATTTATCGATTTCAAAAGAAATATCACTCTTGAGCTATACCCGTAAATTGCACTATTACCATATTTCAATCGTAAAGACGAAGGTTTCTCTTTCTTTTTCTCATATAAACACCGAAGATGATTTTTTTGAGGATAGTTCTCTTATTCTGATTATGACCGATATTTCCGCGTCGATAGAAGCAAAACAGGAAGCGGAATATGCGAGCAGGGCAAAAACTGAATTCCTTTCAAATATGAGCCACGAAATACGGACGCCTATGAACGCGATCATTGGAATGTCGCAGGTAGCAAAACGAACAAATAGTGTGGAAAAAATCCGAAATTGTCTACATCAAATTGAAAGTTCATCCACCCATCTTTTGGGAATTGTGAACGACATTCTTGATTATTCAAAAATTGAAGCCGGCAAACAGATGCTGGATGTTGAGCCTTTTAATATTCATAACAGTATTGAATTTGTCCTTTCCATGATTCAACCGAAAGCGGATGAAAGAAATCTTGATCTGCAATATAAAATGAAAGATATTTCGCACAATATTATTTTTGCGGATCTTCTTAGGCTGAATCAGGTTTTATTGAATCTTCTTTCCAACGCGGTAAAGTTTTCTTATGAAAACGGAACCATCATATTAACTGTAGAAGAAATAAAGTATGCGGACGGCTTTGGATCATTCCGCTTCTCCGTGCAGGATTTCGGCATCGGCATTAAGCGGAAAGATATCGGGCATCTTTTCAATCCTTTTCAACAGGGTGATGGATCGAGAAGACGAAAATACGGCGGCACCGGGCTTGGCTTGTCCATTTCGAGGAATTTTATTGAAATGATGGGCGGTAAACTTTGGGTGGAAAGCGAAGGCGAAGGGAAGGGGGCTTGTTTTATTTTTACGCTTCACGTCCAGTGTGAAGCATCTGTTCCCGAAGAAGCAGAAAATGTTTTTCAGGACGACGGTCCGGATGCCGGAATCTATGATTTTACCGGTAAACGCATTCTTGTTGTCGATGACGTCGAAATTAATCAGGAAATTGTCCTTGAATTGTTGTCAAGCACCGGGGTTACCACCGAAACAGCCTTGAATGGAAAAGAAGCGCTTGAAAAACTCGTTTCTTCTCCTCCGGGGTATTATGATCTTATCCTCATGGATATTCAGATGCCGGTAATGGACGGCTTGACCGCCACAGAAAGCATCCGTTCCGCCTTCCATCCCGACGCAAAAAATGTTATTATCATAGCAATGACGGCAAATGTTCTTCATGAGGATGTAGAGAACGCCAGGAAATCCGGCATGAATAATCATCTGGGAAAACCCATTGCGCTGGATGTGCTTTTGGACATGCTCGGCAGGTATCTTTCAAAAGGTACCAAAGAAAAAAGCTGATCTTAATAAAAAGAGGGGTGACGAAATGAGAGTACTTGCAATTAACGGAAGTCCGCATCAAAAAGGAACAACTTTTGCGGCAATGCGGACAGTGATCAAAGAGCTGGAAGCGGAAAACATCGATGTGGAAGTGATTCACATAGGAACTTCTCCTGTTCAGGGCTGTATCGGCTGCGGAAAGTGCGGCGAGATCGGAAAATGTGTGTTTGATAACGATCCTGTCAACTTTTGCGCGGAAAAACTTAAAATCAGCGATGGTGTTTTGATCGCTTCCCCGGTATATTACGCCGGGATCAACGGCTCCTTAAAAGCGTTTCTGGACCGTTTGTTTTTTTCGTGCCCTTCTTCCCCTTATAAGGTCGGCGCGGCCGCAGTTGCCCTGCGAAGATCGGGCGGAATGACCGCGTTTGCCCAGCTTAACACCTATTTCAACATTTCTCAAATGATTGTCACTCCCAATGTATACTGGAATATCATTCATGGGAATAATCCCGAAGAATCTTTGGAAGATGAAGAAGGGATGCAGATTATGAGAACCCTTGGGAGAAACATGGCATGGCTTATGAAAGCGGTTGAAATGGGGAAAAAATCCATTGATCTTCCCGAAGCTGAAAAACGTGTCTGGACAAATTTTATCAGGCCGCTGAAGCAGTCTTAAAAGTCTTTAAGACCGCGGCTCGGTACTTTCCCGCCGGCAAAGCCTTATGCGTGTTTAAGCTCATGCAGCCGTCTCAATGCTTTCCGGAGAACCGGAGTGGTGAATTTATTTGCTTTTTTTCTAAAAAGTATGATATCATATAGGCATATTTGGAGTTTCCCCGTTATGAATACAGTAAGAGATTCCGGATTTTGTTGATATAATCGATTCCAAATTGCTATTTTGGTTGCATATTTAAGAATATTTCTATAAGATGGAAGAGGTAGGTGGGATTCCTATTTATGAACAGCGAGGGAAGAATGAAGGACATCGGTGCAATACATCGCGCAGAATATGATGCCGATTCCGACGAATCTGAAAAAATTTTTATCGCCGAAGCTCCCGGCAGAGTCCATTATTTAGGGGAGCATGGGGAACCCAAAGCGGGCTTATTTTTGTCTTCCGCTATAGACCGGACCATGAAAGTGGCGGTTAGTTTAAGAAAGGATAATTCGCTTCGTTTTTTTGCCGCCGATTTGGGGGAACGGAAAAGAACAACGCTCGTTAACCTGAAATACAAACGGGAAGACCGCTGGGCTAATTATCTTAAAACAGCCATTCACGGTTTTGCCGAACTTGGGTATTCGGTAAAAGGTCTCAACTTTACCTTAATGGGGGATGTTCCCCAGCAGATTGGCTTGGCTTCTTCATCGGCGATAGAAGTTGCCGCCGCCGCTGCCCTTCGCGGTTTTTTCCGCGCAAAAATAAACGATCAAGAAATGTACCGCCTCCTCACTAAGTCATCGGCGGCTTTTTTCGGAAAAAATAGTAATCCTACGGATTATCTTATTCATCTTCACGCAAAGCGGGATCATTTTCTCTTGGTGGATGAACTGCGTCATGAGGTAAAAACGATCAAATCTCCGCTTGCGGGGTATAAAATCCTTATTTTGGATTCTAAAGTTCCCCGAATGGGAGTAGATGATGAGCTCAAGCAGCGCCGGCAGGATTTACGGAAAGGATTGGATCAGCTTTCTTACGGAAACAGTAGAATTTCATTCCGGGATTTTGTCTGCAGTGATCTTGTAGATTCTTTGGGGGATCTTCCCGAACAGATCCGGCGCAGATGTATGCATGTGGTAAAGGAAATACAGCGGGTATACGAGATGGAACACGCCCTTCGGAATGCGGAACTTGCTTTGCTTCCGAAAATCATCACGCATTCGCACGAAAGCCTTCGTGATCTTTACGAAGTATCCTGCCCCGAGATAGATTGGCTTGTGAAACGGGCCCAGGAAATTGACGGTGTTTTGGGTTCCAGAATGACGGGAGATGGTTTCGGCGGCTGTACGTACACCATTATTTCGGATAAAGTTATCGATGAGTATAAAAAGAGGCTGGACGATTATGAACGTATTTTTGGGTTCAGGCCGATTCTCTATGAAGTAAGACCTGCTTCCGCTGCCCGGCTGTTATGAGGTTTCATGAAGATTGTATTAACCAATGATGATGGCATCCAATGCGAAGGGATTCTTAAACTGGCGGAGGGGCTGAAATCCCTGAGAAAACATGAAATATGTATTCTTGCGCCGGATTCCAACCGCTCGGGGTTTTCCCATTCGCTCAGCTTATTTAGTCCGGTGAAAATCACACGGCTTTCGGACGATACCTGGACTTGTTCCGGAACGCCGGCGGATTGTTCGATAATCGCGGCCCTTGATGGTCTTTCTTTTTTGCCTGATCTTATCATTTCAGGGATTAATGCCGGAGCGAATCTTGGGACCGACATTATTTATTCCGGAACTGTCGCCGCGGCCCGTCAGGCTGTACTGAATGACATTCCGGCCATTGCCCTGTCTTTGGATGGTCACGGTGGGCCGTTTTTTTGGGATATGGCTGTTGATTTTACGCTGAATCATCTTGATGAATTTATCGGGATGTGCGCGCCGGATGTTTTCATCAATGTGAATATTCCCAATATCCCGCAGGGGCCGCAGGAAATGATGATAACGTTTCCCTCCAGGCGGCGTTACCGGGATACGCTGGTAACGTTCCGTGCGCCTTATGATCAGATGTACAGTTTTTTCGAGGGCGGCAAAGTCGAAACCGAAGCGGAAGAAGGTTCCGACTGGGACGCGGTTTCAAAAAATTGTGTTTCTGTCAGTCCGGTTTTTGTGCATCCTGTGGTAATGCGGGATCTTTGTGAAGACGCGCCCGATCACAGCGCCGCGTCAAAGCGGCCCTTACGGAAAAATTGATGCATTCAATTGGGGAGACATCAATTTTTCGAGTGAATAGGAGATAATGTCCATGGCAGGAACTCTGCAGGAAGGAATCAGGCTTTTCCGTTTAAAACGCTGGGATTTGGCAATTGCCGAGCTGCTGCAAGTTGATACCGGCAGATTCTCTCCGGAACAAAATTCCGAATTGGCGTATTATCTTGGCCTTTGCTACACGAAGCTGGAACGTTTCGATGATGCCCTTTTATATCTGGAGCAGGTTGTTACTTCCGGCGCCGATCCTCTCAGGGCTTTTCAGTGCAGGATGACCCTGGCTTATGTTTATACGGTTACGAAAAGAAGCAAACTGGCCGAATTTGAGCTGAAACATCTTCTTGATAACGGGTTTGAATCCGCCCAGATTTTTACCACGATGGCTTACGTTGCTTTTATGCAAAATCATTTTGATAAAGCCCTTGAATATTACCGGAAGGCTTTAGAACTGGATCCTCATAATACTACCGCTTTGAACGGGGTTGGCTATATTTTGGTTGACAGGGAAATCGATCCCAGAAAAGGCTTGGCCTTTTGCAAGAAGGCTGTTGATCAGCGTCCGCAAAATCCCGCGTATCTTGATTCCCTGGGCTGGGCTTACTACAAGAACGGCGAACTTGTTGAAGCCAGAAATTGGCTCCGCAGGGCTTTTGATCTGGCTCCTCAGCATCCGGAAATTAAGCGGCACATCAGGGTTATTATCGGAGAAGTAACATGATACAAAAATGGTTCCGGCGAAAGAACATTGTTTTATGTATCATGATTTTGCTTCCGGTATTGGGAACGGGCTTTCTTTTTGCTCAGCAGAATTCCGACCCTGGCATGTCCGGGGGACCTGGCAGGTCCGAAGGACCTGTTGGAGATGACCGGAACGCTGTTTTTGCCCGGGAAGAATTCCGCCTGGGGGTTCAGGCATACAACCGTTATTCTTTCAATGAAGCGATTCTTGCTTTTGAGAGGGCGCTGTCGTATCTTCCCGGTGAACCGCTCATTTTAGAATGGCTTGGGCGGTCTTATTACCGTTCGGGCATGGAAGATACGGCCCTCCGTCAATGGCAGTCGGCCATGGAAATGTATGAAGACGGCGCCGGGGAGAGGCTTTTGCTTGGCAGCCGGATCGAAACCGTCAGGAACCGGAGAAGCTTTTTCCCCGAATTGGACATGGATGCCCGTTATGTGGAATCCGGCCGCTACCCCGGAAGAAATGATGAAATTATTCTATACCGGCAGCCTACGTCGATTTTAGCCCTGGATGATGCTTCCGTGTGGGTTGCGGCCTACGGAAGCAACGAACTTGTCCGCATCGATGTAAACGGAATCATCAGGCAGAGGCTTCGCGGACCAATAAATGGTTTTGACCGGCCTTATGACATTGCCCGCGGAACAGACGGCAGGCTCTATGTTTCGGAATATCGCGGCGGCAGAATCAGCGTACTTTCTCCTGACGGAACCTGGCTTTCTTACATCGGTTCAAAAGGAAGGGGAGACGGAAACCTTGTCGGTCCTCAAAATCTTTGCGTCGATGCGGACGGCTATATTTATGTTGTTGATTACGGAAATGGAAGGATCGTGAAATTCAATCCCGAAGGCGAGTTCCTTTTATCATTCGGTATGAGATCGGGAAGTTTTCCGGGGCTGGTATCCCCCACCGGAATTGCCGCCAGGGAAAATCAGGTTTTTGTCGCGGACAACGTCAGCCGGAAAATTTATTTCTTTGATCAAAACGGCGTGTATCAAGGAACTTTGGTGAATGAAGGACTGCTCGGTCCCGAAGCCATGCGTTTTACCGAAGACGGAAAACTGCTTGCCGCAGACGCTTCCCGGGTAATTATCATCGATCCCGATACGGGCCTTATCCGGGAATTGGGAGCCGTGGGAAATTCCCTTGGAAGCGCGTCTGCCCGCATTGTCGGGATTGACGCGGACCGGAACGGCAATATTCTTAGCGCCGTGTTTGACGCCGGGGAAGTATCCATCTTAACCCGTATGGATGATATGGCAGCCGGGCTTTTTGTGCAGATCGAGCGGGTTGTTTCGGATAATTTCCCCTTGGTAACCGTTGAGGTCCTGGTTCAGGACAGGCTCCGCAGGCCTTTGGTCGGACTTGACGCGAATAATTTCATTTTGAGTGAAAACGGCCGCGCCGCTGCGGAGCAGCAGTTTTTGGGCGCTTCCTACCGTTCTGATAATACGGATATATCAATCCTGATTGAACGTTCCCCCCAGATGCGGGCCTTGCGGGATGAGACCGTCCTTGCCGTCCGCGACGCTTCGTCGGCCGCCGGCCGGGTTGTTTCGGTTATTTCCGCTGGAGAACAGCCGGTAAAAGAACAGACCGTATCCGCCGGAAATAACGCTTCGTACACCGGCCGCTGGCGTTTTGACTTAGGCTTGCGTTTAGCCGCTACCGATCTTCTCCCCGGCGAAAAAAAACGCGCCGTCGTGTTTATCACAAGCGGAAGCATAGGAGAATTAGGCTTTGAACGATATGGGCTTTCCGAACTTGCCGCGTATCTTGCGAACAACGGCATTGTGTTTTACGCGGTCATTGTAGGAAATAACGCTCCGGGGCCTGAAATCCAATATTTATGCAGAGAGACCGGCGGGGAAGCGGTACCTCTTTACCGTCCCGAAGGCATTAAACCGGTTATCGAAAAACTCCGGCGCGAATCAAGCGGAACCTATCTCTTTCAGTATAGATCGAGCCTGCCCACAAACTTCGGCCGCGCCTATCTTCCCGTGGAAGCCGAAGTGTATCTTTTGGAACGGTCCGGCCGGGATTCTACCGGATATTTCCCCCCGCTGGAATAGTTCCGTTAACCTGACGTATTACGAAGAAAAGGAGCCTACCCATGCTGAGTTTTTGTGACAATTGTTTCAATCTTAACAAGGATAACAATTGGATTCAATATTTTATGGATGTCATTGAATCGAAGGATCCATACACGCAGGGGCATTCGCATCATGTGAGAGCTGTAACAGAAGTAATCTACGGCAGCCTTCCGAAACATCATCAGCATAACATCGATAAAACAAAACTTTTGCTTGCGGCGCTGCTTCACGACATTGGGAAAATAAAAACGCCGGATCATATCTTGAATAAGGACTCTTCCTTATCCGATGATGAATGGGAAATTATGAAACGGCATCCCAAAGACGGTGCGGAAATCATTCAAAATACGGTATTCGGCGGATTGGGTGATTGGATTTTGTACCATCATGAAAGAATCGACGGAAAGGGCTATTACGGGTTAAAGGCCGATGCAATTCCCATTGAGTCAAAAATCATCGCGGCGGCGGACACTTTTTCCGCGCTCAGAACCTACAGAATATACCGCCCCGCAAAATCGCTGGAAGAAACGGTAAAAATCCTTCATGAAAACAGCGGATCGCAGTTGGATGAAGAAATTGTACGCTGTTTTTTAGCCTTGGATAAAAATACCCTGGAAAATCTGCATTGTAATTGCAGAATATGCAGAGAGCGGAGATCGGCGCTGGAAAAGGGAACAGCATAAATCCTTGCTAAGCCTTGTCTGATATAGTATCCTTTTAAGCGAATGGACACACATATAATTGCTTTGATTGCGCTTCTCGGATTTTTACTCTTATGTTCGGCTTTTTTCTCGGCATCGGAAACCGCGTTTTCTTCTTTAAATCGTATCAAAATAAAAAGCTGGGCCAATAACGGAAATAAAAAAGCCGCCCAGGTTTTAGCTTTGTCGGAAAATTATGACAAACTGTTATCGGCCGTGCTCATTGGAAACAATATTGTGAATATCGCGTCGTCTTCCATCGCCGCCGTTATTTTTATGGGATTTTTCGGAAATATCGGCGTCAGCATTTCCACGCTAGTGATGACGGTTTTGGTTTTGGTGATCGGAGAGATTTCCCCGAAGACGCTTGCCAAAGAAGCGCCCGAACAGTTTGCCATGTTTTGCGCGCCCGTTTTGAAAGTGCTTATGTTTCTGTTGACACCCGTTCATTATCTTGTCGGTGCCTGGAAAAAATTGATTGTGAAAATATTCCGCCTTGACGCGGACCGTTCCGTAACCGAAGAAGAGCTTATCACATTTGTTGAAGAAGTCCGTCAGGAGGGCGGAATCAACGAACGTGAAGAAGACATGATAAAACAAGCTATCGAGTTTGATGATGTAACGGCCAACGATATTGTTACCCCCCGCGTTGATGTGGAAGCCGTTTCAGTCGATGATTCAGTTGAAGATATCGAGCGCCGTTTTTTTTCTACGCGCTTTTCCCGGTTTCCCGTATACAGAGATTCCATTGATAATATTATCGGCGTCATTCTCCAGAAAGATTTTCACTACAAAGTGATGAAAATGCGTTATCCTCTGGAAAAAATTATTAAGCCCATTGTATTTACGACTAAATCAGTCAAGATTTCGCGGCTGCTGAAAACGCTCCAGGAAAAAAAATCGCATATCGCGGTTATTGTCGATGAATTCGGAGGAACCGTTGGAATCGTCACCATCGAAGACATTGTTGAAGAGCTTGTGGGCGAAATCTGGGACGAACATGATGATGTTGTTGAGCATATCGTGAAAATTGATGATTCCACATATAAAATTATCGGAAATACCGAATTGGATGATCTTTTCGGACTTTTCGGCATAAAAAATAACACCAGTTCAACTACGGTCGGAAGCTGGGTTATCGAAAACATCGGCGGCATTCCCAGGGAAGGAGATACCTTTCAATTTGAAAACCTCGATGTTACCGTTTCAAAAACACTGCGTCACAGAATTATGGAAATAATTGTCAAAGCCTCGGAGCCGGAAAATGAAGCGGAAGTTGACGATTCATAGCAAAACATGAATCTTTTCTGTCACATTATCTATACAAAATAAACAAGCAATATTGCGATTTCTGGCCATTGTTCTCTAATTCTTTGTATTATAATCAGTTAATTGATGTTTTGTCTCCTCTTTTCTTGGCACGGAAATTGCTGTCATATAATTAATGAAAGGCATGAAGTTGTGTGAGAACATGTTGATATTTTGATATGAAAAAAAATATTATTTTGCGGCACTAATGTTATAAAAAAGTAAAAAAATGTACTGGATTATGTGTTCCATTTAATGTACTGGATTATGTGTTCCATTTAAAGTATGATGGAGGGAGAATGAATAAAGTTTTATGTATTGCTTGGGCTTTGTCCGCGTTCTGCGTTTTTTCCTTATTTGCGGAGGATAATCTGCCGCCTTATTTTCTTGCATTAAGAGAAGCTGTGTACGAGCAGAATTTGTCAAGCGGTGAAATTGTTCCAATCTATAATGAATCAAAAAGACAAGCCGAGCTCTCATTGAACGGAAAAGATTTATATATCATGTTATCCCGCTGTGCGTATATGATGGGGCGTGCCTATCAATATGAGGAACAAAAGGATAAGGCCGGTTCCTGTTATGATGAGGGGATTGTTCATGCTCAAAATTCCCTGGATATTATGCCGACGGACACGGGATGGCAGATGCTGGCGGAAAATATTTCCCAGAATTGCGCCGTAAAATCGACAGGATACGCTATTTCAAACGGATTGAAAGTTCAGAACTATTCTGAAAACGCTTTGAAACTCAATCCGAATAATGCCGCTTGTCAGTATATGGCCGCGGCCCGGTGGGTTTTTGCTCCGTCTCCCTTTCATAACTACCGAAGGGGAATCAGAATGATGGAAGATATTGTCAATAACAATAGCGCCGGAATGCAAAAAGATGACCGGTTTAACGTACTTTCGGCCATCGGCTACGCGTATTTTCAGCAAAAAAAATACACGGACGCAAAACCTTGGTTGGAGAAGGCTTTGGAAGTTTATCCGACAAACAAATTTGTTCAAAACATGCTGAACGAGGCAGGTTGATCTATGCTTTTATTTATCACAGAAATATACAGTGTGGTTGCGGTTGTGTTAAGCGGCTTCTTTTTACTGCTGGCAGTATGTAATATTATCGAAATGCGGTGGAATACGAAAAAACCAAAGCTGACAGACGGCCCCATGGTTTCGGTGCTGATTCCGGCAAGAAACGAGGAAAATAACATCGAAAGGTGCATCCTCAGTCTGGAAAATCAGACGTATCGTAATTATGAGATTCTTGTTATCGATGATAATTCCACTGATGATACGTTCGGCATTTTGGAAAAACTGAGCAGGCAATACGCAAATCTGAGAATTTTCCGCGGACAGCCTTTAAAGAAGGGCTGGTTTGGAAAGCCTTATGCCTTGCAGCAGCTTAGCGAAGAAGCCCGCGGAGAGATTCTCCTCCTCACCGATGCCGATACTTTTCATGCCCCGACGAGTGTTTCCTGGGCGGCGTCGAACATCGGCAAATTGAAGGTAGATTTAATTTCCGGCTATGTCGGGCAGGAATTGGCAACATTCGGGGAAAAGATTACCGTTCCTCTCATGTATATGCTTACCGGATTTATACTGCCTCTCGTGCTTAATCGGCTGCGTAAAATCAGTATTTTTGCGTCCGCGATTGGGCAGTATATTGCCGTAAGAAAAGATGTTTTTGTAAAATGCGGCGCTTATCAGGAAATAAGAGACAAAACTACCGAAGACATTTACCTAGCCCGGCATATTAAAAAGCAAGGCTATAAAACAAGGTTTTTGGATATATCGGACCAGGTATCCTGCCGTATGTATCATGGTTATATGCAGGGTGTTGAAGGGATTGGAAAAAATATATTCGATTTTTTTGGAAAAAACAGCCTTTTGCTGGCCATGGTTTTTTTCGGCGTGTTCTTCTTCTTGCTTTTTCCGTTCCCCATTATGCTTTCCATGATTTATGAAAATCATCCCTGCCTTAGTCAAATGGTTTTTGTGAATGTCATGTATACGCTTACCTGGCTGCTTGTTTTTGTGGATAGAAGAATGAACTGGCTTTTTGCCTTCCTTTGGCCTCTTTTGTTCTTGAATCTATTGTTTATGGCGGCTCGTTCATGGGTCAAGACGGTTTCCGGTCAAGGATTTGAATGGAAGGGCAGGGTTGTTACTTGAGGATGATCCATGCCGTATAGAAGAGGGAGACCCTTAGCGGATATTTCAATTCCGTTTGAGCTTGCTTCCGCAATAACATTTTATCTGATTTGGCCCATTGCGGAGCTTATCAATTTTATATTCTTCTCCGGAACCTACGAAAACCGCAGGAAGTTAAAGCCGTTTAAAAAAGCCGTTCTCGTCGCGAATCACACGAATGCTTTCGATCCGGTTCATCTGAGCGGAATGGTGCTTCCCAACAGGACATGGCATACCATGCTTGAAGCAACCGTGTTGTCTCCTGTTCTTGGGACGCTTACGAGGCTCCTTGGCGGACTTCCGCTTCCTATGGGGATGTCCGGCTTACAACGATTGCTTCAATTTGCCGAAACCGGATTAAAGCGCCGCCGTTTCATCTTATTTTATCCCGAAGGGGAATGTTATCTGTATAATCAGGAAATCAAAGATTTTAAGCCCGGCGCTTTTTATATATCGGCATCGCTCAATGTGCCCGTAATTCCTTTGGTAACGGTTCTCAAAGAAGGCTGTTGTAAACGGGGGACTTTTTGGGGCCGTCCGTTCCCAAAACAGGTGTCGGTAGCTCTTGACGCGGTGTATCCTTCCGATTATGTCAAAAAAGATGAAAACGGTGATTTTACTCCTGCCTCTATCCGTGAGTTTGCGGAAGCTGTAAGACAAAAAATGCAGCAGGAGATATACAGGAGAGGCGGGACGATGGCGTACTATAAAGGACAGATGGAGCGCATGAAAGGAATAAATGATAAGAATTAATGAGAGTTATAATTGCAAAAAATCTTAAACTTTTTATAGCTGAATAGGTAAAAATATGTTATATTTAATTATGAACATAAAAGGGGGATCTTATGAGTTTTAGTGAGAGAATGAAAGGATTTTTCGATCAGGGAATCCTCTTATCAAAGGATTTCTTGAGTAAGGCCGGAGAAAAAGCCCAGGACTGGGGAGAGAAAGGCGTTAAGGCATCGAAAGAGATTGCCGGTAAAGCTGGTGCCAAGGTCCAGGAAATGGGAGAAATTGGTGTTTTGCGCTTTGAAATAAAGCAGCTGGAAGGACAGGCTCAAAAGCAGATAGGAAAGCTTGGCCTTGAAGCGTATAAAGCTTTTGTAGACCGTGGCGCCAAAAGCATCACGGTTGATACTCCCGCGGTAAAGATTATTCTGGCGGAGCTTGCGTCAATTCAGCAGACCATAGACCAAAAAGAAGATCAAATAAAGCAGAAAAGCAATAAACCGGATGATACCCCGATAGAAGATTGACAATGAAAAGCCCCGAAAGTGCAGCTATCGGGGTTCTTCATGTTGATGTTTCGGGAATAGCGCGAAATGTTACATTACCGGTTTACAAGCTGTTCTTCTTAACGAAATCTACGACTGCGTCAACTTTTCCCAAAGCAATTCCGGTAACCGTATCGGCACATCCGTAATAAATTGCAAGCCGTCCCGTATCCCCATCCGCCAAAGCCGCGCAGGGAAAAGTTACATTCGGAACATCTCCTGCACATTCGTAATATTCTTGAGGGGAAATAAGGTAAGGGCGGGAACGGGCAATAATCTGCCAAGGCTTTTCCACATCCAGCAATGCGGCGCCAAAGGAATAGACAAATCCATTGCAGCTGGTTAAAACTCCATGATAAAAAAGAAGCCAGCCTTCGGAAGTTTCGATGGGAGCAGGACCGGCGCCGATTTTTGTGCATTGCCAGGCGCTTTCGGTAAAATCGGCAGGTTTCATCACATGGCGGTGTTTCCCCCAATACGTCAAATCAGGACTTTCGGAATACATGATATCCCCAAAAGGAGTATGCCCCGAATCGCTGGGACGGCTCAAAAGGGCATATTTTCCATTGATTTTCCGGGGAAACAACACTCCGTTTCGGTTAAAGGGCATCAGCGCATTTTCCATCTGATAAAATTGCTTGAAATCAAAAGTGTATCCCATTCCAATGCAGGGGCCAAAATAGCCATTGCACCAAATGATATAATACCGGTCTTCGACAAACACAACTCTGGGATCGTATTTGTATGCTGAATCCGGCAAATCCGGATCGGTTTTAATAAAATCGATGGGATCATCTTCTATAACCCAATTAATTCCGTCGCTGCTTTTTCCCGCATGAATATTCATTCGTCTGGAAGTATCATCGCAGCGGAAAACCCCCGCGAATCCGCTTTTAAAAGGTACCACCGCGCTGTTAAAAATGCTGTTTGAATATTTGGTAAGATTCCGGGGAATAATCGGATTTCCTGAATACCGCCATAGCGGACTGTTTGAAGAAGAGGCTGACTTTTCTTCCCAGGGAATATTCGGCAGAGAAGAAACGTTTATCAAAATAGCGCTGCTCATTGCGGCTCCTTTTATAAAAAAATGAAGGAAACGGAAACGCCGAACCCGGTGTGTATTCCCTTTGGTTTTAAGGTTGTAACACAGGCCGTAAATGCTGTCAATAAGCAGTGCGGTATTATACCGGTATTTAGGTTTGCATACCGGTATGTTTTTAATGGTACTATTGACATGACAACCTTTTTTAAACTTTACTTTTTCGGCCATGAACCAGAACATCTTTCCGGCTGGAATTTCCTGTCTTTTCAACCATTCCCTTTTGGTGTTTCAGCATTAATTCCTCCGAAATCTTGCAAAATGTCAAACGATATATTATTATGCCGGCATTATGTATGATTTTAAAAATAATAAAGAAACAGAACCTCTGTATAAACAAATTTATGATCAGGTGTTAGAAGGTATTACATCAGGGAAACTCTCTCCAGGAGATAAAACGCTTTCTGAAAAAGAATTATGCGATACTTTCGGAGTCAGCAAAACTACGAGCAGAAAGGCGCTTGATATGCTTGCGGAACAGGGAATTATCGTCCGCCGTCCGGGAAAGGGTTCTTTTGTCGCGGAATCTGCCATTTATGCTTATGACGGAATGCAAAAAGATACTATCGCTTTTCGCAGCAGTATCGGTCTGTTAATTCCCGATTTTAGCGATGCTTTTGGCAAAAGACTTATTTGCAGCATCGAAGAAGCTTGCGGCGCTTTAGGCTATCATCTTATCCTTAAGCGTTCAAAAGAATCACAAGAAGAAGAGAAAAAAGCACTCCGCGCCTTAATGAGCGAGAATATAGCCGGAGTACTGATGATTCCCGTACACGGCGAACATTATAATCGTGAGATACTTAATCAGATTCTTCATGAGCGGCCTTTTGTTTTTATTGACCGAAAAATGCAGGGACTTCCGGTTCCTACGGTATCAACTGATACGATTGCCGCTTCCATTACCGCGATAAAAAAGCTGCTTGACCTTGGACACCGGAATATCGGTTTTTTTTCAGGAGAGCCCCTCTATGTATCTACCGTTGAAGACCGTATGTATGGATTTATGAAAGCCTTTTCCGATTACGGACTGCCGTTTTCAGAAGATTGTTTTTGTCCGCCGCTTGAATCTATCAATGATATTGATATGGTCACGCGTTTTTTGGAAGAACATCCCGAAATAACAGCCGTATTCACCTCGGAATTTGAAATCGCACTGCTTGTCAAAAATGCGGTCGAAAATATGGGGCGGAAAATTCCGCAGGATATTTCGATTATTACTTTTGATTCTCCCCAATATTCATCGGATTTTACTTACATCAAACAGAATGAAGACGCAATGGGGAAAAAAGCGGTAGAAATTCTGCATCGTATTATTACTTCAGGCATGAGTACGGGTTCTGTAGATGATGTTCTTTTACCCGCGGAATTGGTTCATAATAATTCCATTCGGGCTTTATCCGGGGAATCTGATTATTCTCATTAACAGCTGCCTCATGTAAAGATAGCCGGCAATTGCAGTGTACTCCTTTAATGTAAGTTTCTGAAATAATGAATTAGTTGAGGCTGTTGCAAAACTCCAGT
>DBDH01000012.1:18523-28598 GCA_002293455.1 Treponema sp. UBA937 | reverse complement strand
CAGATTTATTCCGCGAGCCGTTTGGTGTCTCATGTAACAGGAGTTAAGGTTCAGCCTAACAAAGCTATTGTGGGGGAGAACGCATTTGCCCACGAAGCCGGAATCCATCAGCATGGCATCATGGCGAACAGGGAGACCTACGAAATTATGACGCCTGAATCAATCGGTATTCCCAAGAACAGGATGGTACTGGGGAAACATTCGGGCCGGCACGCATTTGAAGGCAGGCTCAAGGATTTGGGCATCACTATTGATAACGGAAGACTGGATGAAGTTTTTGCGGAATTTAAAATGCTCGCGGATAAAAAGAAGGTTGTCAGCGATAGAGATATTGAAGCGCTTGTCAGAGGCTCTACGGCTTCCGTGCCTGAAACGTACAAACTTGACCGCTGGGTGGTAAACTCCGGTTCAAGCCTCAGCGCCACAAGTACCATCAAACTGATTCACAAAGACGGCAGTGAATATGAAGAAGCCTGTATCGGGGACGGTCCTATCGACGCGGCCTTTAAAGCTATCGACCGGATTATCGGCAAGGACCTTGATTTAGAAAATTATGAACTAACGGCTATCACCGGCGGGGAAGACGCCCAGGGAGAAGCCGCCGTAAAAATCCGTTTTGACGGGCAGATGTGGAACGGCCGCGGGGTTTCCACCGATGTCATTGAATCCACGATCAAGGCGTACATCGCCGCCATCAACGCGATGGAATGGGAACTGGCCGCCGCCGCGTCGAGCCGGGTAAAGCAGGAGGAACTGCATGGGGTGTGAATCTGCGCCGGATTTCGGCTTTAACCGTAATGTGGAAATTTTCGACAGCAGTCTTCGAGACGGCGCTCAGGGCGAGGGCATCACCTTTTCTGTGCAGGATAAAATTTCCGTGGTTGAAGCCCTCGATGAACTCGGCGTTTCTTGGATAGAAGCGGGAAACCCCGGAAGCAATCCCAAGGATATGGAGTTCTTCCGCCGGGTGAAAAACATTCGCCTGAAATACGCGAAACTGTGCGCTTTCGGCGCTACCCGGAAAAAAGGAATCAAGCCCGGAGAGGACGCCAATGTAAAAAGCCTGCTTGATGCCGAAACCGAAGGAGTCGTAATCTTTGGGAAAAGCTGGGATCTCCATGTAACAGAGGTCCTGCGCGTAAGCCTTGAAGAAAATCTATCCATGATTTCCGAGACGGTTGATTTTTTTAAGCAGGCCGGAAAGACCCTCATCTATGACGCGGAACATTTTTTTGACGGATGGCAGGCAAATCCGGAATACGCGCTCTCCTCGATAAAGGCGGCTCTGGAATCCGGGGCCGACAGAATCGTTTTGTGCGACACAAACGGCGGCTGTTTCCCGGACACGGTTCAAGCCGGAGTTGAGGCCGTGATGAAGCTCGCCGAAAGCGTGAACCGCGCGTCGGTTGTAGTCGGTATCCACGCCCATGATGACGCGGGCATGGCAAGCGCGAATACCGTCATGGCTGTGAAGTCCGGCTGCCGCCATGTGCAAGGGACCTTGGTCGGATTCGGCGAACGCTGCGGCAACACATCCCTTGCGGCGGTGATTCCCAGCATCGAACTTAAGATGGGGCTTCGTTGTCTGCCCGAAGGAAAACTTTCTTCCATAACGGAGATCACAAGAAGGGTTGCGGAAATTGCCAACGTAACGGTTCCCGGCGGACTGCCTTACGCGGGCGCTCACGCCTTTTCCCACAAAGCCGGTATGCACGCCGACGGCATTCTGAAAGTGCGCAAAAGTTTTGAGCATATTGACCCTGCCCTTGTCGGCAACGACCGCCGCTTCCTCATGAGCGAAGTCGGCGGCCGCTCCGCCATTGCCGAGCGGATAAAAAAGTTTGATCCTTCCATCACAAAGGATCATCCCGCGGCCGCGGCTTTGGCGGCGGAGCTCAAGAAGCTGGAATCCGAAGGCTGGCAGTTTGAAGGAGCCGACGCGAGTTTTGAACTTTTGGTAAGGCGAGAACTCCGCAAGTACAAAACGCTTTTTGAAATAGAAGGTTACCGCGTTGTGAGTGAACACCCTGTCGGAAATAATCTTACCTGTTCCCACGCCTGGGTCAAAGTGCTGGTAGACGGTCAGACTGAAATAGCCGCCGCCGAAGGAGACGGCCCCGTGAACGCCTTGGACGGCGCCTTACGCCGGGCCCTAAAACACTTCTACCCCGAACTGGAAAACATCCGCCTTTCGGATTACAAGGTCAGAGTGATTGACGGGAAGGACGCGACAGCCGCCCAAGTCCGCGTCCTCATTGAAAGCACCGACGGTTCCAGTTCATGGACCACCGTAGGCGTTTCATCCGACATTATCGAAGCGAGCCGCATTGCCCTCGTAGACTCTATCGAATATAAATTGATTCGGGACATTGAAAGGCGGTTTAAGGAGTTTATTTAAGGGGATGCAAGACAGGTTTTAATTTAGTGCCAAATATTGACATAGCTCTATATATGGAACTATATTTGGTATGTATAAAATATTGCATGGAGTAATGTATGGTAGATTTAGCGCAGGATATTAAACCGATCTCGTATGTAAAAACACATACCGCGGAAATTATAAAATATGTAGGAGATTCTAAATCACCTGTTGTCATAACTCAAAACGGCGAGGCTAAAGCGGTAGTCATTGATATTGAAAGTTATCAAAAAACCCTTTCCGCGATTAATCTTGCTAAACTCATCAGTATAAGTGAAAAAGATTTACATGCCGGAAAAGTTGTAAGTCATGAAAATGCCAAGAAGCGTTTTGAAAAAACAATTAAGAAAAAATCATCATGAAAAAAATCTTTTGGACTAAAGACGCGGAAGAATTTTTTAATGAAATACTTGAATATTTAATGGAAAAATCCGGGGAAAGTATAACCCGGAAAATCTATGACAGGATCATATCAAAAATAGATTTATTAAGTTCCGTTTCATTTAAGAGCAAAGTGTCGCAAGACTTAAAAGATATTGGAATCAATGATGTGTATGAATTAACCGAATCTCCCTGGAGAATATTTTATAAATTAAGAAATAATGAAGTTGCCCTTTTATTGATAATAGACGGCCGCAGAAATGTGGAAGAAATCTTAATTTCAAAGGTGATAGATAGTAAAATTTAAATAAGAGGAGTCTACTTGTATGTGTATTGGAATTATCGGGGCAGTTGAAAAAGAGATAAGCCCATTCATTGTAGATATGAGTAATATCCGTACCGACAAGTATGCCATGCTGTCTTTTCATAAAGGGACCTATAGAAAGGTTGATGTTGTTGCTTTGTTTTGCGGTGTCTGTAAAGTCAATGCCGCGATTGCCGCGCAAATCTTAATTGATAAGTATCGGGTTTCACAGATTATTGTTGTTGGAGCTGCCGGTGCAATCAGCGAGACCTTGCATATCGGCGATACGGTCATTGCTTCGGAAGCGGCGTACCATGATGTAGCCGATGAAATATTGACAGAATACCACCCCCGGATGAAAAGTATTTACTTTGCCGCGGACAAGAATATAGTGAATAATATACGCAGAGCAAACGCCCATGACAATTCTGTTATAACCGGCCGCATGGTAACTGGTGAAGCATTTATTAACCAGAAGGGACGAAAAGAGATTATCGAAAAGTATATGCCTCTCTGCGTGGATATGGAAACCGCAAGTGTTGCCCATGTGTGTTATGCTAACGCCATCCCTTTTGCCGCTATTCGCTCCATGAGCGACACACCCGGCGAAAGCGGGGACAGCGCTTTTGAGAAACATGTTGAAACGGCGGCAGAGAAATCAGTTGCTGTATTGAAGAATTACCTGGATTCTCTTTAATGCGGAGGAAAATATCTGTATGCGGAATAAAGCACTGTATCTTGTAGCGCAGTTTGATAAAAAGACGCAGGAAATATTAACAGGATATTATGATATTCTGAAACAAAATAGTTTTATCGGAAAGCAAACAAAAGATATTCCGTATCATTTTACTTTGGGAAGTCATGATGTTGACTGCGAAGAACAACTGATACATCAAATGGACAAAGTGTGTTCTGCCGCGGATATTATTGAAATCAACCTTTCACACATCGGATTGTTTGGTTTGAATGTACTGTTCATTGAACCTAATATGAATCTTGAGCTTCTTACATTACAACGGCATTTTTTCCCTGACTGCGGGAGCGGCTATCATGTATGGTCGGCGCACACGACATTGTTGATGGATGAACCGGAAGAAATACTAAGGGCACTTCCTGTTATTGCGGAAAACTTTAAGCCTTTCAAAGCTCAAATTGAAAGTATTTGTCTTTACGAGTTTTTTCCCGCAAGGTTTATTAAAGAGTGCAAACTTATAAGATAATATAAGGTAATATATTAAGGAGCTGCTTAGATTCATTTTGAATGGGAGGGAGGTAAGACTACATGAATACTACTGCGCTTTTAGTAATTGATGTTCAGCTTGGTATATTTATGCGGAAACATCATGACGGTTTGGCAATTTATCGTGAAGAAGCGTTACTGGAGAATATCAAAACCCTTATAGACAAGGCGAAAAAAGCTCATTCGCCGGTGATTTTCATTCAACATGTATATACAGATTTTCCGCTTATGGAGAAGGGACAACCTTTGTGGGAGGTACATCCTGACATAATGCCGGAGCAGGATGATATTGTTATTGAAAAATATCATGCAGACGCTTTTTGTGAATCCTCACTGGATGATACACTGAAATCTCACGGAATTGTAAATCTGGTCATTACCGGTTTGCAGACAGCCTATTGTGTGGATACTACTTGCCGAAGAGCGCATAGTTTGGGATACAAAAATATTCTTGTTACGGACGGACACAGTACATTAGATTCCGATATATTAAAAGCGGAACAAATTATCGCTCATCATAATAGTGTTCTGGGTTCCCAGTTTGCGGAATTAGTGCCGGCTTTTGATGTAGTATTCAACAGTTGAATCGGAGGCGTATGCACATGGAAATAAAAATCATCAAAACCAACAAAAAAGATTTTCTCGATCTATTGCTTTTAGCAGACGAGTCGGAAGATATGATTGATACGTATTTGGAACGCGGTGAATTGTTTGCATTGTACGATGAAGATGGGCTGAAAAGTATCTGCGTTGTTACACAGGAAAGTGATGATACTTGTGAATTGAAAAATATCGCCACGTATGAAGAATGGAACGGCAAGGGATATGGAAGCAAACTTATAGATCATATATCTTCGTATTATAAAGGCAAGTATGCAACGATGCTTGTGGGAACAGGTGACGTTCCTTGGATACTGCGCTTCTATGAGAAAAATGGTTTTTCAATTTCGCACAGAATTAAAAACTTTTTCACGGACAATGTCGATCACCCAATGTTTGACGGCGGCATTCAGCTGGTGGATATGATTTATTTGAGTAAACCCTTATAATTTAGTGAGAGGGCCGGATATGCGAAGATTAGATTTGTCGATTATTGAATATAACGAAGACAAGACCATTTTTGGATTATGCCAACAGTCGAACGACCGGACACAGGCAAAGGATATACCCGCTCTTTCAAAAAGGTACTACGAAGCTGCCGGGAAACATGACGGCGAGGTTATACCGTTTTTTGTTGTATCAAGCGGGTATGATACCGGCACAAAAGATTTCAAGCTTTTTATCGGCGGGGAGACAGAAAGCACCGGCTTGGAAACATTTATGATTCCCAAAGGGCTCTACGCTAAAGTCACGGTAAGACCAAAGATGGGCTTTATGTGGGGGATGTCCATTGGCGAAGCGAAAAGGACTTTCTATATGGAATGGCTGCCGAAATCAGAGTACGCGTCTTCAAATATGGAATATGAGTTCCACACAGAAATGAGCCGGGGCAAAAAGCCGCACATTGATATTCTGTTTGCGATTCAAAAGGTGTTTGACACCAGGTGTCTGACACTTTAAAATAAATATTTTTAAAAGGAGAATTGATTATGACTACGATGGAAGCAATGCAAAAGCGTCATTCTGTAAGACGCTACACTGAAAGAGAGGTCGAAGAAGAAGTACTCGCCGCGCTGCGGGATGAGGTCAAAAAGTGCAACGATGAAAGCGGATTGAACATCCGGTTGGTTGCAAATGACTCTGAAACGTTTAACAGCCTGCTGGCAAAAATAAACTTTTCTGGGGCAAAAAATTTCTTCGTTCTCGCCGGCAAGGTAAGCGAAGGCCTTGAAGAAAAAGCAGGATATTTCGGGGAGCGGCTTGTCTTGAAAGCGCAAGAGCTTGGTCTCAACACTTGCTGGGGGGCCTCATTCAGCGGCAAGAAATTCGCCGCGCAATTGGCTGACGACGAGAAAGTCGTAATCATCATCTCATTCGGTTACGGCGAAACGCAGGGGATGCCGCACAAAGGCAAACCGATGGAATCATTGTGCAAGACAGACGGCAATATGCCCGATTGGTTCCGTTCCGGCATGGAAGCGGTGATGTTGGCTCCCACTGCTGTAAACAAGCAGAAGTTTTTGTTTACGCTTTCCGGAAATACGGTGAAAGCGGAGTGTAACAACGGTACGTTTTCTAACATTGACCTCGGTATCGTGAAATATCATTTTGAAGCCGGTGCGGGGATTGAAAACTTTACATGGCGGTAAAAAGTGTCTGACACTTTTCATATTAGAGGTTCGTTATGGATACTATTTTTTCTGAGAAAACATCTGAGTTATGGAAAAAGATTGGAACGCATGGGGTTATGATTCTTTCAACGTCTGCCGAAAACAGAGTTACGTCACGTCCGATGAGTATTATTGTATATGATGAAAAATTTTATTTTCAGACGGATGAGACTTTTCTCAAATACAAACAGATTTTGATAAACTCAAACGCGGCGTTATGCTTGAAGAATTTTTCGATTGAAGGCAAGTGCCGTATCATGGGAAGTCCTCTCGACGAAAGCAACCGTTTTTTCATCGAACTTTACAAAAAGTATTTTCCTACGTCTTGCAAGGCTTATTCCGCTCTGCCGACAGAAAAGCTGCTCGAAATCGTGCCTGCATTAATTTATTCATGGGATTATGAACTTACAGAGCCTTTTATGGAATATTTTGATTTTGATAATCAAACGTATCGATTAGAAAAAATGCTTAAAGTGTCCGAAGCATAGAAGGAAACAGGTGCGTTTGTGTTATGAATGATTTATACAAAAACTTCGCGTATGATTACGATGAGTTCGGGCCGATAGAAGAATACCTCGGAAAAGAAAAAGATTTTTTCTCAGGCCTATTTGCGGAACATGGAGTCACATCCGTCTTGGACTGCGCGTGCGGAACAGGTCAGCATCTTCTGATGTTGTCTCAACTGGGTTATGCCGTGAGCGGTTCTGATTATTCGCTTTCAATGCTTGACGCGGCGCGCGGAAATCTCGCAAAGTACAACATCGAAGTTCCACTTCATCAATGCGATTTTCGATATTTGGAAACAAAACATTCCAGCACATTCGACGCAATTGTCTGCCTTTCCACAGCACTGCCGCATCTGCATTCTGATGAAGACTTGATCCTTGCGCTTACATCCATGAAGCACACATTATACAAGGGCGGCTTATTGGTGTTAACGCAGGGGACTACGCACTTTACATTGACGCTCCCGTCCATTGAAGTTGTGGTAAACAGAAAAGATTTTTCCCGTGTATTTGTGAAAGAACATGATGACCGGTTTCAAACAATACATGTTTTGGATTTGTTTCATTCAGAGCGGCGCATAGAAAGTAATCAATATGATTTTGTTTACAGAATACTGTTAGACGATGATTACAGAAGATTGCTCGCTGAATCGGGATACAGCAATATTGAGATTTTCGGTGATTATGATAGAACACCATACGACGAAAAAAGCGAACGGTTGATTGTTACAGCGGAAGTGTAGAAAAAACAATTTGACGTGTATGCCAAAACGGCTATACTAATAATAGATAGGAGAAGAAATGCTCAAAATATATTTGGATAGCTGTTGTTACAATAGACCCTTTGATGACTCTCTGCAGGATAAAATAAAACAAGAAGCTGATGCGGTTTTACAAGTTATGAATCTATCGAAGAGTGGAAAATTAATAATTGTATCAAGTCAGTTCGTCATGCATGAAATCAACTGCATAAAAGTTACAGAAAAGCGTGATAAAGTTCTTGATTTTTATTATTGTGATGAATATTATACACTGAATGACAGTATGAGCAAATTGGCAAAATACTATCAGAATTTTAATTTAAAAACATTTGATAGTTTACATCTTGCAGCAGCCGAAACCGTACATGCCGATTATTTATTGACTACCGACATTGACTTTATCAATTATTCAAAAAGATTTACCCACAACGTGAAAGTGATCAATCCCTGTGATTTTCTCAAGGAGGAAAATAATGAAATTGAATCTTAATTATAACGATGCTTTGATTTTACGTGACAATGGAATCAAAGCCCTTATTCAAGCACTGGGAGAAGAACAAACCCGGAAGTTTCTTGCATTGTTTAATTATTACGATATTAACGCCGAATCTGAGGAATTGCTTGTTAAGGATTATACTGAATGGCGGCGTACTCAAAGTTTTTATAATGATCCTGATATGAATGAGACATTAGAATATTTTAAGGAACATCCGGAACCTTCTTGGCATAGGGATAGTGAAGGAAAAAAAGTATATGACAAAACCTGAAATCCATTGCGAAATGTTTAATGAGATGGCAGTGAAATGCGGACTGGTATTTTTGTGTTCTCAGTTAATCAGAACATAATACAGTTTATTCTGTGTGGTATAACTAATGACCGCTTGCTTAGGAAGTGATGAAAAATGAAATTCAACAGAAATAGTAGTTACTACAACAAATTAATACAACGCGTTATAGATGAATCTGAAGCATCGGATTGGAAAAACGCTGTACTTGAATGGGAAATCTTTGACTGCAAAGAGGATGAAACACTTCAAGAATCCTGCATTTACGGCAAGGAAGAACTCCGATATCTTTTCACAATACGCAATACTATAAACGACAATAGATTATATCCGATAGGGAGTTCTTGCATAAAGAAGTTCGAACGAGACGACCTCAACGAAGATGTATCTATCAAAAAACAGTTGTTTAAATTGCTTCATGCAATCGAGAGCAACGAATTTATTACGCTTTCAAAAGATTTTTTTACAAAAAAACTACTGGACTATTTATATGACGAAGATGTATTTCAGGCTACCATTTATAATGATTTTGACCCCGAAGTGGATTATGAATTCTTGTTGAAAATGTTCAACAAGCGAGATAAGGACAGTATTTCGGACGCACAGCAACGAAAAATCTTTGCCATTATTAAGAATTCAATTAAACCTTATTTGCGTTCGGTGCTTAAAGATAAAGTAAGTTATTGACTTAGATAGATTCTGTAAAAAAATTGACTTATTCTATCGTAAAATGCAGAGGTATCTGACATTATTTATATGCGTATAGTTTTTTTGTAACTAATTATTTTGAATAGGAGATGAAATATGAATTATTCTATAGCGGTTGTTCCCGGTGACGGCATCGGGCCGGAAGTAACAGCCCCCTCGTTGGAAATCCTTGATTCCGTGGGCGATAAGTTCGGCCACGTTTTCAATTATGTGGAACTCGAAGCCGGCGGATGCGCCATCGATTCTACCGGTGAGCCCCTTCCGAAGGAAACGCTGGAATCGGCGCGGCAGTGTGACGCCGTTCTCTTAGGAGCGGTCGGCGGCCCACAGTGGGAAACCCTGCCCGGCAATCTTCGGCCTGAACGCGCTCTTCTCGGACTCCGCTCCGGTCTTGAAGTATTCGCGAATCTTCGGCCCGCCGCCCTGCTTCCCCAGTTGAAAGATGCCTGTCCTTTAAAAGATTCGGTTCTTGCGGCAAGCCATCCCGAAGGAAAGCCCACGTTTGATCTTCTCATTGTGCGCGAGTTAACCGGCGGCCTTTATTTCGGCGAGCGGGGCAGAAGCGGTGACGGAAACTCAGCCTTCGATACCGAGACGTATTCAAAAGAAGAAATAACCCGCGTTCTCCGTTCGGGGTATGACGCGGCGAAAATCCGCCGGAAAAAACTTTGCGTGGTCGATAAGGCGAATGTCCTTGAATC
>DBDH01000012.1:16117-18508 GCA_002293455.1 Treponema sp. UBA937 | reverse complement strand
AAACAAGCTACATGTATGTTGATAATTGCGCCATGCAGCTCATCCGCGCTCCGGGACAGTTTGATGTCATTGTTACATCAAATCTTTTCGGCGATATTCTTTCCGATGAAGCGTCGGTCTTAACGGGTTCTATCGGAATGCTGGCTTCCGCAAGCCTCGGCAGCCCCGGCAAAGATGGAAAGGTTATGGGCTTGTACGAACCGATTCACGGTTCCGCACCGGACATTGCCGGTCAGGATATAGCGAATCCCCTCGCGGCAATTTTATCCGCGGCGATGATGCTTCGTTTCAGTTTCGGCCTCGAAAAAGAAGCGCGCGCCATAGAAGCGGCGGTAAGCCAAGTTCTTGATAACGGTTACAGAACAAAGGACATCGCGCGCCGTGATGCTTCACGCCGTGATGGTGCCGGCACTGAAAAGATCGTCGGTACAAAAGAGATGGCAAACGCGGTGTTGAAGGCGTTGGAAGCATCAAATTAAAGGGCTCTCAATTTCCAGGGCGTACCCCGGCCACAAAAAACATGCGTCATTAAAAATGATGATATTTTTTGCGGTCGGGTCGGGGGCTGCAAGCCCTCACGCGTGTGACAATTTCGTAAATTTGATAGGAGAATATATCTAATGATTGAATCGCAAAAACTAAAAAACATGGCATATGACCTTGGTGCGGATTTATGCGGAATCGCTTCTATCGACCGCTTCGATCTTGCGCCGGAAGGATTTCATCCCTCCGATGTTTTGCCGTCATGCAAATCTGTAATAGCTTTGGCAAAGAAATTTCCCGCAGGAACAATTTTCTGTACTTCACAAGTACCGTATACCGTTGTCAGAAATATTTTATCTGACGAGATGGATAAACTTGCGGTACGCCTGTGTTCTTCACTGGAAGATATTGGCATTATTGCCGTACCGACCGGAACCATCAGCCCTACATTATGGGATCCTAAAACCAGGCGGAACCGGAATGCAGTATCTGCAAAACATGCGGCCGCGGCGGCAGGCTTGGGCCGTATCGGGAAAAACACAATGCTAGTTACACCGGAATACGGCAATATGGTTTGGCTGACCGTTGTACTTTGCAGTGCCGAACTTGCTCCCGATGAAATAGTAAGCGGCAGCCCATGTCCCCAAAATTGTTCTGTCTGCGTGGACAACTGTCCGGTGAATGCACTGGGCAATCCGGAAATGAACCAACAAGCGTGCTGGGATTATGCTTTTCATGTAGATGAAGGGCAGCCATTTATTTTTAAATGCAATAAATGCCGGACCATGTGTCCAAACTGTTTGGGGATCAGGAATAGGGTAATGAAGATACAAGGAAATTGAAACGTTATAAAGGAAAAGTGAAAAATGGACATTGATACATTAACAGAAATTCCCTTAAACGGGGTAAATCAGTGGATTTATATACGTTCGAAACACAAAGAAAAGCCGATATTACTTTTTCTCCATGGCGGTCCTGGTTTTCCCGGAATAGGAATTGCGGAGGTGTATCAATCGGAATTGGAACATACATTTACGGTTGTGCAATGGGACCAAAGAGGCGCGGGGAAAAGCTATTCGCCGGCTATTCTTAAAGAAACGATGAATATACAACAATTCATTTCTGATTTACATGAATTGGTGAAATATTTAAACCAGACGATAAACAAACAAAAAATATTTCTCGCCGGTCATTCATGGGGTGCGATGTTGGGGATGCTCGCGGTGAAACAATACCCTGAATTATTTCAGTATTTTATCAGTATTGGACAATCTGTTAATGTCAAACTAACTACCGAAGCCCGTTTCCCATTTCTTCTAGAGGAAGCCAAAAAGCATAATGATGCAGAAGGTTTACAAAAAATTGAAGCATCAAAGGGAAATGGATTTGTTGAATATGATTATGTGGTAAAATACGGCGGCGCGTTTTATGGTAAACCGGATGTAAACCTGCTTGCAGAGATTTTTTTCACCAAGAACACTTTGTATACCGAAAGCGAAAAACAATCGATTCAAAACGGCATGGAATTTTCCGGTATATTGTGGAATGATATTTTTTCAGTGAACCTTATGGAGCAAGTTACAAAAATTGAAGTTCCCGTTTTATTTATTTCAGGAAAATACGATATGCTCTCACCGGTTTGCATTGTAACAAAATACTATGAAGCATTGACAGCACCAAGCAAAAAAATCGTGTACTTTGAAAAATCGGCTCATTTCCCGTTCTTGGAAGAAACAGATTATTTTTGTAAAGTGCTTAATGAAATATAAAGATTATTTTATCCAGTATAATGGAGGAAGAAATGTATTTTAAGAAACTCGTCGGCAAAAAATGTTATTTAGCACCTTTGGATGTTAATGACGCAGAAATATTTACCGAATGGTTTAATGATTTAGAATTGATGATGAA